>CAYWZC010000005.1:45956-55700 GCA_964462745.1 uncultured Rhodanobacteraceae bacterium | reverse complement strand
CACCTGGCCCGTGATCACTTACTTGAGAAGTTTCCTTATGGCCATGGCTAACAATTCATGTATGGACTCCTCCGTCAACCCCGGCGACGGTGAGCCGTGAGGCCGCCACCCCGGTAGGCTCCGGTTTTCGACTTCATCCCTGCTGACGCTTCTGCTTCCATCCCGGCAAGACGGGTGCGGTTGCATTCGTGTATTCGGCTTTGCGGTGGGCTTGGCCCGAACCATCATGGAATCCGCGAACCGGGGCCTTACATTCAAGCGGCCACGCACGCGTGAATGGGGTCAAGTCTTTTCATCGTAGCGTCCCGCGCCGCCACGTTTTCCCCCTTCAATCCTGCTCGAAGTCATCGGCGAAGATCATGTCGATTTCCACTGCACCGATGTCGCACGTCGGGCCTTGCGGCCGGGCCACGCCGCGCTGGTCGGTGGCGGGGCAGCCGGTGTTGGTGCCGGTGTCGATGGCCGCGCTGCCTGCGGCGGGAAGCAAGGTGGGCGTCGGACCGCCGTTGTCGCCGAGCGCACCCAGCAGGGGATCGGCATCGAGGTTTCCGCTGCCGTCGCTGAACGCGGTATCCGTGCTGCCGTTCGAACAGGAGCTCCCCGCATCGCCACCCTGCACGATGCTGAAATCCATCACCGGCACCACGCTGCCCCCTTCGGACAAGTCGTAGAAGATCTCCTGTCCATTGAACTCGGCGCTGTCGCCCCACAGGATCACGTTGCGGAAGGTCGGGTTGGCTACGCTGTCACCCGGGGTCGGTGTAGATCGCGCCGCCGCTGGCTGCGTGATTGGCGCTGAAAGTGACGTTGACGAGTGCCGGGCTGGTTTCGCCGCTGCTGCCGCCGCTGCTGTGGATCGCCCCGCCTTTCCCGGCGGTATTCTCGTGGAAGGTGACGTTGGTCAGTGACGGAGTGTTGCTGCCGGAGTCGCCGCTACTTAGGTTGCCCATGGCGCCCCCATTGCTGTAGGCGTGGTTCCCGCTGAACGTGACGTTGACCAGGACCGGGCTGATGGTGCCGGATGCGGTGATGCCGTACATCGCGCCGCCGGATTGGCCCGCAACGTTGTCGCTGAAGACAACATTCGTCAGCATCGGACTGGAAATGCCTCCATCGCTGCTCGCGTTGACCATGGCGCCCCCGCCAATCTCGGCGTAGTTGGAGACGAACTCGACGCCGTCGAGCGCAGGGCTGCTGATGCCGCCCGATGAGCCATGGTTGTATATCGCGCCACCGCTGAATCCTCGGTTGCCGATGAAGCGGAGCTGGCCCAGGGTCGGGCTGCATTCGTGGCCGCTGCCCAGGCCATTGCAGTACATGCCGGCACCGATGCATTCGGGTTCCCGACATTCGGCGGCCGTGACGACAAAGCCATCGAGCACGGTGCTCGCGGTGATCGGGCCGGCCGCCGTGGTGCCGTCCATCAGGATCAGGCGATTGGTATTGGCGCCCTGGAGGTCGTTGTAGTCGTCGGCGATGTGGTTGCCGTTGTCGTCGATGTCGTCGTCGTCGATGTCGCCGGACAGGATGGTGGTGTTGACGACTGGATTGCGTTCCTCGCGCGTGTCTTCAGTGCCGTCGAAGCCGCCATACACGGCCGCGCCCGGACGGATGTTGAAGCTTGTGGCTTCGTCGGTGCCGGTGGTCGGCTTGTACACGCCGGCCTCGACCCAGATTTCGGTACAGGCTGGTATCGCCAGCGCGGCTTGCAGCGCCAGCGCCTGCGCGTTCCAATCGCTGCCATCGCCAAGATCGGTGCCGGACTCCGTGACGCGGCAGGTGTCGGCGCCGGCCCACGACGTGCAGGCCAGGGTGGCGAGCGCAAGCGCGAGTCGTGCCAGCCATGGCTGGCGGTGGGTCGGGTCGCTGCGGAAGATGGCGCAGTGCGAGCGATTCGTTGCTGCGGCAGGACCAGGCATTCCGGTTCTTCCTGTGTCATGGCACGGTGAGCGAATGTCCCGGATGCCAATGTCAGCAAGCTCCGGAGGAACCACGATCCCCCGAGCGCATCCTACAGGACTTCGCACGAGGGCGACCGCGGGATGGTTCGCACGGAACCGGATCGTTCCATGTGCGCAACGCGCGGCTGGTCGCACGCGAGGTGGCGGAGTAGATTGCCGCTCTGCGGATATCCGGGAGGAACCCCGCCATGATTCGCATCTGGAACATCATCGGCGTAGCCGACGTGCACGCGAGTTTCGCGTGGTATCTGTCGCTGCTCGGTTTGCCGCAATCGCCGCCGCATCATGATTACTTCGGGCAGGTGGTCGATACGGATGGCACGGTGCTGCTCTGCGTGCATCGCTGGGGCGACCACGAGCATCCGTCCTTGACGAGTCCCGGGCGCGCGATGCCCGGCAACGGACTGCTGCTGTTCTTGCGCGTCGATGATTTCGACGCTGCCCTGGCACGAGCGCGGACACTGGTGCCGCAGCTCGACGAGGAGCCGCACCGGAACCCGAACACCGGGACGATGGAGTTCTCGCTGCGCGATCCGGATGGATACCACGTTTCGATCAGCGCGCTTTCGGCGGATTGACGGGCGGCTTGCGAGGTGCTCGTTTGCCCGCGGCCCGGCCCGACCTTCGAGGCGCAGAACGTCGCGGCTTCATCGGCTTTGTCGGCGCATCAGCGGCGGAGAGAAATCCCGGTCATCGTTCTCTCCTCACGCCGCAGTCTCGACCATCTCGTCGAGGCGGGTATAGCTATGCTCCATGCCGTCGGTCATGCCGGTGGAGACGGCGTCGTCACGCGCTTGCTTCGACGCGAACGTCAATGTGCAGACGAGCGTCGTGACACCGTCCTGTTCACTGAGATCAAGTGACACGATGCAGGGATCTCCCGCTGGCATCGCGAAGTCCATATCGCCGGGGTCGTAGTATTGCTCGTGGACGATCCTCGACGGGCTGTCGACTTCGGTGAACGTGCCGAAGAAGCCGAACTGCTTGCCGTCCTCGCGGCTTCTCCACTGCCACTTGTACTTGCCGCCGACGCGGACATCCATGTCGCACACCGGCATGTCCCAGCCATCATAGCCCTGCCATTTCGGCACGAGTTCCGGCCTGGTATGTGCATCCCACACCAATTGGCGGGGCGCGTTGAACGTACGGGTAATGCGGACATCGCGATCGCTCGGCAATGCTACTTCTGCGGGCTTTGGCATTTTCTTCTCCTGGGTGCTTCATCGTGATTGCGCGCTGCCCTTAGGACGAACGAGCGAACAGCGCATCGGCAGGTCCGCGCTATGCCTTTGTTCGCTGGCGCCTGGACGGTTTGGCCTGGAGTTCGTCGAGCAATGCATCGAGGCGTTGGTAGTTCTGTTCGAAGATCCCGCGGTAACGTTCGATCCAATCCACGGCCTCTCCCAACCGCTTCGGTTCCAGTTTGCGGGGGCGCCGTTGCGCATCGACGCCCATCGAGACGAGGCCGGCACGCTCGAGCACTTTCAAGTGCCTGGAAATCGCGGGCTGGCTCATCTCGAACGGCTCGGCAAGTTCCGTCACGGTGGCCTCCCCCTTCGCCAGCCGCGCCAGGATGGCGCGGCGGGTGGGGTCGGCCAGGGCGGCGAAGGTCCGATCGAGGTGTCCTGAAACTTTCATACCTATTCAGTTATATAACGATAATGTAATATACAGCGGCACGACGAGCACGGTCAAGATCGGTGTCACGGATACAGTTCAGGTCACGCGGGCGGATCGACGGGGTACACGCACCCCTGGCCTGATTGTCGATCTCGAATGGGCGAAGCCTGCGGAGGCGGGGTCATCTCCGATTTTCGCCGCGGTCGGACCTCACCCCAATTCCGCTCCCGACGGGAGCGGGGCCTTGCCCAGCCGATGACTTTGGGCGCATGGTGCAGCGGGGCCGAAGTCACAATGCGCGAGCTGCCACGCACGCGAAACCTCTGCACGGGAGAGGGCCATGCCGACCGACGACACCATCACGATCCCGCTGGACCGGATGAAGCTGCTGCCGTTCGCACTGGGTGCCGCGGCGTTCGTCGTGCTGGGCGCCGGGCTCATCTTCATGTCCGGGGGCGAATCGTTCCATGACGCATGGGAAATGCGACTGGTCGGCGCGGCTTCGATTGCGTTCTTCGGTCTCGTCTTCGTCACCGTCGTGCCGAAACTGCTGGATCCGCGCCCGGGACTGGTCATCGGCGAGGATGGCATCCTCGACAATTCGAGCGCGTTGTCGGCCGGCATGATTCCGTGGACGGAGATCCGCGGCTTCGAGGTGACGACCGTGAAGTCGCAGGTCTTCCTCACGATCCTGCTCGTAAATCCCGACCGATTCGTGGAGCGTGGCGGGCCGATCGAACGCTTCGCGAAGCGCATGAACCGCAAGCTTTACGGCAGCCCCGTCCATATCTCGGCGAGGACGCTTGCGATCGGATTCGATGAACTCGTGGCGCTGGTCGAGCAACGTCGCGAAGCGCACCAGGGAGGCGAAGCGCTTCCGATCCCGTAACCGGATTACGGGAATTCTCCCGGCAGAATCCGCTGATGCCATTGGTATTCACCTTGGGTTGCATCGGCTTCGGGAACATCCGAGCTTGCGTCGCTTCCAGACAACGTCCATTCGGGCAGTTTCGACCTGCCTCACACGGAGCCGGCGCATTCGACGCAAGGGCCATCGTGCCGCGAAGGAATGAAAGTGACCGCGCTCCATTGCCTGGCCGCATTCGGGGTCCTCGCGATCCTCGGCCTGCTGTATTTCTGGCTGGTGCCGGACCAGTCCGAGGTCGCGCCGGAGCGGCTGTCGATCGGCATGCCGGCGGATGACTTCCATTCGGCGCCGACACTGGCGGCGAACCTGCATGCGCCGCTCGTCGACGGCAACTCGGTCGAGATGCTGCTCAACGGCGACGAGATCTTTCCCGCGATGCTCGGCGCGATCCGCGAGGCGCGATCGTCGGTCAACCTGCTGTCCTACATCTACTGGGAAGGCGACATCGCACAAGATTTCGCCGACGAGCTGAGTGCGGCGGCGCAACGCGGCATCGCGGTGCGCGTGCTCGTCGATGCGGTGGGCGGCCAGCGCATGAAGCCCGAACTCGTCGACCAGATGACGGCCGCCGGCTGCGAGTTCGCATGGTTCCATCCGCTGCGCTGGTACAACCTCGGGCGATTCAACAATCGCACGCATCGCAAGGTCATGGTCGTGGACGGCCGGATCGGCTTCACCGGCGGGGTTGGTATCGGCGACGTGTGGACCGGCCACGCGCAGGACCCCGATCACTGGCGCGACGACCAGTTCCGCGTGCGCGGCCCGGTCGTGCGCTTCCTGCAGGGCTCGTTTGCGGTCAACTGGCGCCAGGCGACCGGCGAGGTGCTCGCGGGCGAGAAGATGTTCCCGGAACTTGAACCCGCCGGCTCGGCCCGGATCGTGTCGATCGACGCGGCGCCCGGCAATACGGTGTCGGAGATCGGCTTCTTGTACTGGATGCTGTTCCACGGCGCGCGCAAGGAAATCCGCATCACCACGCCGTACTTCGTACCGCAGCCCGATCTCGACCTCGGCATCGAGGAGGCCGCGCGACGCGGCGTCCGGGTGACCCTGCTGGTACCCGGCCCGCACCAGGACGCGCCGCTCGCTGGCTACGCGGGCAAGACCTACTACAAACGGTTGTTGCAGGCCGGCGTGCGCGTGTACGAATACCAGCCGACGATGCTGCATACCAAGGTTGTGACCGTCGACGGTCGCTGGGCGGTGATCGGTTCGCCGAACTTCGACAGCCGCTCGTTTTCGCTCAACTACGAGGAGGCGCTGGCCGTGTACGACGAAGAACTGGTCGCCGACCTGCGCCGCTCATTCGACGAAGACATCGCGCGCTCGGTGGAACTCACCGAGGCGCACGTCGACGATTGGTCCGTGTTCGCGCGCGTGCGCAATTATCTCGCGCTGACCCTGCGCGCGCAGTTGTAGCCAAGGATTTCGTCCATGACGAGCGCCGATCAGACGCGTCGATCGATCATCGGGTAGTTGCGCGGACGGCAATCGCATGCCTGGGTCGTCGCTGCATCGCCGGTGTGCGCATGAAAAGCCCCCGGAACTTGCGTCCCGGGGGCGAGCTCCTCCCCACAGCTGCACCATCCTGGCGGCCATCCGTGGCCCGGTATCCCATTGGCGTCGCATCCTGCGGCACTCGAGGTCGATCCGCTTGGGGTCGGATCGTGCGCGGCGCTCACGCGCGGCGCAAATCGTGGATCGTGTCGAACGATGCGCGATGCAGGGGGTCGCGTTCGTGCCCCGTTCGTCGGAAACAAGGATGACGGTTCGCGGCTTCGGATTCCGAGGAACGGTTGCGTGGTCATGCGCCAATCGGCGCACGCCGATATTGCGAAATCGATCACATTTCGCCGCACAAACCACGAAAATCCCGCAGGAGCACCCCGTGGCCGCGACCCGCGCACTCCGGCTCTTGCGAAATCGCCGCGACGCGGCGCGGCGCGGCCCGGGTCACGGACATCGCCCGCTCCTGCAAGGGCCGGCAATCCTGCAGGAACCGGCTTCAGCCGTGATGCGGTTCGCGTCGGCCTCTCGTCGACGATCACACCATGCTGCACGACGCCCGGCATCGCGGCGGAAGCCTGCTCCTGCAAGGACGCGTGATGCCTGGGTAGGAACCGGCTTCAGCCGTGGTGCGGTCGGTGACGGGCCGACGAATGACCGCCGCGCTGTTACCGGGGACTGGCGTGAAATCGCGCGAACGTCACGCGTTCGTGGCCGGCGAGGTCGCGGGCGGTTTGCGCGGACTCGAACCCGTGTCGTTCGAGCAGGTCGCGCACGGCACCACCCTGCTCCGCACCATGCTCGAGCAGCAACCAGCCGCCATCGACGAGATGCGCCGGCGCACCGGCGGCGATCACGCGGATCGCATCGAGTCCATCCACGCCGGAGGCCAGCGCAGCGCGCGGCTCGAAACGCAGGTCGCCCTGTTCGAGGTGCGGATCATCCGCGGCGATGTACGGCGGATTCGACACGATCGCGTCGAAGCGCACGGCGCCGAGCGCCGCGCACCAGTCGCCTCGCGCAAACGTGATGTTCGCGATGCCGAGCCGTTCGGCGTTCGCGCGCGCGATTTGCAGGGCCGCTTCGCTCGCGTCGGTCGCGAGCACGCGCACGCCCGTACGTTCGTGCGCGATCGCAAGGGCGATCGCGCCGGAGCCGGTGCCGAGATCCGCGACCGCGCCGGTCCCGCCGAGCCGTTCCAGCGCGAGTTCGACCAACAGTTCGGTTTCCGGCCGCGGGATCAGCACATCCGGCGTCACCGCGAGATCGAACGCGTGGAATCCGCGCCGACCGGTCAGGTACGCGACCGGCTGGCCGGCGCGACGCGCATCGACGAGACGCAGGAACGCGGCGCGCCGATCCGCGTCCGGAATCTCGTCCGCATGCGCATACAGCCACGCGCGCGGGCGATCCAGCGCGTGCGCGAGCAGCAACTCCGCGTCGATGCGCGCGGCATCGTGGCCAAACTGCCGCGTCGCCGCGGCGAGCAGGCTGCGCACATCGTCCACGCGATCACCCGCCGGGCGGCGGGGGCGGCGGCGGTGCGCTGCGTGTGTCGATCATCGGCGGCTGCGGCTTGCGCCAGTAACCGCCCTGCATCCACGCCGCGAAGCCGCGACGCAGCCAGCCGACCAGCGCGTTCGCGAGCCACAGCGCCCACGCGAGCATCGCGAGCTTGTACGCCCACAACGGCAGGCTGATCGCGGTGGCAGCCGGCAGGCCACCGCTGCTGCGGTCCGCGAACCAGTGCAGCGATAGCGGGCTCGACCCGTTGCCGACGACATGCATGTCCGGCGTACCGAGCAGGCCCTGCGGAATCGCCGCGGCAACGCAACACAGCGCCGCGAAGGTCAGCACCGCGAGGCCGATCTGCATGAGGTTGAATGCGACATCCGAACGCGGCGGCGCCATGCGCGCACGCGCATCGAGCGCGAACAGCCACGCGACGACGACCACCAGCGCGACCCATGAGAACGTCGAAAAACCGATGCCGAGCAGGACCCATTGCCAGAGTTTCAGCGACGTGCGCCGGGTCCGCGCGAGGCCCCATGCGATGAGCAGCATGACCGCGAGTTCGCCCCAGTACAGCACGGCCGGACCGTTCAGCGGGCCGCGCGTGAGCAGCAGCCAGCGGTCGGCCGGCAGTTCGATGTGAAGATCGATGTTCGCGGCCGGCAGGCCGGGATCGACATCCGGCGTCGAAGCAAGGAACCCGATCGGCGTGGCGTCGCGGAAGCGCAGTTCGAAGGTCTGCGAGCCCGGCACCAGCGGCAACGACAGCTTGCCCTGGTCCAGGCGCAGGTTGAGCGCTTCGCCATCGCGGCTTGCACCGACCAGTTCCGCATCGGCCGGCAAGCGAATCGTGTGCTCGCCGCCCTGGCTCGTGCGCAGGTCGATGTCGAGCGTCGTCGTGCGTGCGCGTTCGCCGATCGCTGTGTCGAGGCGCAATGCATCGATCGCGCGGCTCGCGCCCTGCGCGGCGGCCGGCCGCGTGATCGCGAGCGACAGCGTTTCGCCCGGGAGCGGGTGGAACTCGAACGTGCGGTACGCGTCGGCATCGTCACCGGCGGCCGGCGCGTTCACGGGTACGCCCGAAAACGCGACGTGCCAGGTCGGTCCGACGCGCACGCGCCAGACTTCCGCGTGCTCGGTCAGCGCCGGTGCGGTTAGGCGCAACGCGTCGCCTTGGTCGAGGGTGCCTTTCCATATGGTCAAGCTCGCGTTCTCGCCGATCGCGGCGATGACGCGCCCGTCCTCGATCTCGACACCTGCGCTCGCGACGCGCTCGCCGGAGAGCAGCGGCACGCGAACCGTGAAACCGCCCTCGGCGGGCGCGAGGCGGTGGACTTCCGTGGTGACGTTCCAGTCGAGACCGAGGTCGAGCGAACGAACCACGCGCACGAACGGCGCGAACTGTTGCGCCGCGTCGGTCGGCGCGCCGGCGCTCGTCGCGCGCACGCGCACGAGGTTCACGGTATCGGTCAGCAGTCGTGCCGAGGCGATGCCGTTCGCGCGCCAGCCCTCGCCCGCGAACTCGACCCGCGCGGGTTTCATCGGGAACGCGAGCGCGACCGTATCGGACAGCGGCGTATAGACCAGCTCGACGCGATGCACGCCGCGATCCAGCGCGACCCAGCGTTGGCCTTCGTGTCGCGCGACGCCGCTCGCTTCGGCGCCGTCGAGCACCACGCGAAGCAAGGTCGCCGAGTGGTCACCGCCCGGCAGGGGCAAGGCGCTCGGCGCGAGCGCGTGCGCCTCCAGTGCGATGCGGATCTCGTCGCCGGCCGCGGACACGCCGGCGTTCGCGATCGCCGCACAGGACGGCGCGCAATCGGGCGACCGGGTCAGCTCGGTGCGCAGTTCATCGAGCAATTCGGTGGACGGGAAACCCTGCGCCACGGCCGGCGGCGGGGCACCGAAACCGCTCCACGCGAGCGCAGCGACCAGCACCGTGGCCGCACGCCGCGACACCAATTCGCGCGCGACCGGTTGCGCGAGCCGCACGAGGAGCCAGGCGAGCAGCGCAACCAGCACGACGCGCAGCGGTCGCACGAGCCACGACGGCGCGATGACGAGGCGCACGGATTGCGCGGGCACGACGGGGCCGTTCCAGGTCAGAGTGTAATCGCGGCCGAGTTGCCAGTCCGGCATGCCGCCGCCGGTCTGCACGACGGTGCCTTCGGTGTAGCGGTCGATGTCGGGCGGACGCATGCGGGAGCCGGTCACGAC
>CAYWZC010000005.1:0-45856 GCA_964462745.1 uncultured Rhodanobacteraceae bacterium | reverse complement strand
TGCCTTCGGTGTAGCGGTCGATGTCGGGCGGACGCATGCGGGAGCCGGTCACGACAATCGAATCCAGCGACTCCGGGGCCACCGGCGCAGGTGGTGCGGGCGGTGCAGGGGGCGGCGCAGGAACCGACATCGGCATCACTTCTTCCACGGCGACCTTCCGCTGCGCGGTGGCATCCTGACCGATCATCGGCGGCTCGACGAATCCAAGCACTACCCCTCCAGCCTCCTCCAGTTGCGGATACAACGCGAGCCGCAACTGGTTCGCGACGAACGGCAGCGCGACGAGCACGAGCACCAGCAGCGCGGCGCCGCGCAACCACGTCACGGCCGTCGCGAGCCGGCCGGCCGGCAGCGCGCGCATGGTGAGTGCGAGCGCGAGGACGAACAGCAGGCTCCACAGCGGCGCGCCCGGTTCCTGGTAACCGAGCAGCAGGTACGCGACCACGACGAGGGTGCCGACGAGTCCGAACCAGCGCCACGCGACGAGCGCGAGGATCGCCGCAATGAACACGTCGAGCAGGGTCCACGCGGACAACCAGCTGCCGGCCGCGCTGTCCGCGCCCGGTGCCGCGAGCAGTCGGTAACCGGGCGGCAGGTGCAGGGTCGTGGTGATGCGCTCGAAGCTGTCGAGCCAACCCGCAACCGGCAGCGCGCCGCCGTCGGGCATGATGCGCAGGCCGGCGCGCAGGTCGACCGCGGGCGTGCGCCATTCGACGCCGCTGGTTGCCGGCGCCGCGCCGCGCGTGACGAGCAGCGCGTCCTCGCCGGCCGCCGCATGTTCGAGCACGAACGGCGCGGCGACGTCGAAGCGCCAGCCGCGCAGCATGGTGCCGCCGATCACGTCGCGCGCATACCAGCCGTCGCCGTTGAAATCGAGCCACATCTCGCGCGCGAGGGTCAGCCGGTTGGCCTCGTCGCCGGACGCGCCGCGCGAGCGCTCCTCGATGACGATCTCGTCACCATCGGACAATGCGAACGCGGGCAGCCCGCGCCAACCGGCCGGGACCTCGGCCTGGGCCGGATCGACCTGGACCGCGCCGCTCGCATTGGTGACGCGCAACTGCGGCGCGGCGGCGTAGCTCCAGATTTCCTGGTCCGGCCACGGCGCGGCCGGCAATCGCGCCGTGACCGTGGCGAGCGGCGCATCCGAACGCGCGGTCAGGGTCAGGGTGTCCCCGCCGGGCTGGACCTGCACGCGCAGGTAGCCATCCGCATCAAGGCGTGCGGGCCAGTCCGCATCCAGCGCGAGCGGCAGGAAGCCGTCCGCCAGCACGGGTCCGATGCGTTCCTCGCGCGCCTGGCCGGAAACGTCGATTTCGATCCGGGTGGTCAATTCGGCCGGAATGCCGTCCTGCAGGCGGCGATACACGCGCACGCGCAACGCGTCCGCATCGGCCGCCGCGACGTCGCCGCGCCCGAGCGTGAGCTGGTCGCCGCCGCGTTGCAGCGGAACCACGGCGCGACCATCGACGACGAGTTCGACCAGTCCGATTGCGTCCGGCACGCGCAGGCGCTGTGGTCGTTGCGTCCACGGAATGCGCGCACGGATCTCGTGGCTGCCCGCCTGCACCCGGACCGCGGGACCGCCGTGGTCGACGACGATCGCGGCCTGTCCGTCCAGGCGAACCTGTTGCGGCCAGTGATCGGCATCGCCCGCGAGCGGCAGCCACGATTCCGCATCGACCTGCCAGCGCTGGACCAGCTCCGCCCCATCGCCGTCGGCAACGATGCGCAACACGCCCGGCCACGCGCACAGGAAATCTTCCGCACCGTTGCCGGTCGTACCGACGATGAGCGGGCACGATCGGTATTCCTTGTCGGCAAGGACCCAGCCGCGCCACGGTTCCAGCGGTGCCGGAACGGGTGCCTGCGCGTGGGCAAGCGCACACGACAGGGGTAGGACCAGCCACGCCAGACGCGCGAGGATCGGGATCATCGAGTTTCCCCCGGGTTTTGGCATCACGCGAACACGAGCCGCCAGCCCTGCGTGAGGCACGCGAGCACGAAGCCGCTCAGGAAGAACAGGTAGCTGTAGCGCAGGTAGCGATACTTGTGGTGCGCGAGGTAGATCCCGAGCGAATAGATGTCGCGCGCCCAGGTCTCGTACGGCGATCCGTCCTTGCCCAGCCGTCGGCTCACCTCGCCGAGGAAGCGCTCGCGCGAAAGTTCGGCGAAATGACCGAAGAACAGGACGTTGAAGTGCTGCGGCAGCTCCTCGCCCTGCAGCCGCAACGGCCGGTACTTGGGTAATACGGCGAGGATCGCGAGCAACAGCGCGAACAGGCTGAAGCCCGACAGGATCAGCACCGACAGGCGCAATTCCGGATTGTCGAGGTGGCCGAGCGCGAGCGTCATCACGATCGAGGAAACCGTGATGATGATGTTGGCCTTGGTGTCGGCCATCGTCGACAGCATGACGTGATGCTGCTGCGCCGTGCGCAGCAGGTTGTCGACCGTGCCGCGCTCGGGAATGTCCGCGAACACGCTTGCTGCCACAGGATCCGTCTGCACGATCCCGCCCTCCGCCGGAACTGCGGCAGATGGTAGCAGGATGGCGGCGGCAGGCGACGGCGAAGGCGGCCTCGTCACGCCGGCTCGGGCCAGCAGGTCGGATCGTTCATTCGCCCGCGACCAAGCCCTCCTCGCCCGCCGCGTCGCGCTGCGCGCGCCGTGCGACGCGCCAGCCGAGGATCGCGGCGGCGAGCAGGACCAGCGCCGCGATCAGGAATGCCGCGCCCGGCGCATGCACGCGCGCGGCCGGTCCCACGGTCGCCGCGTAGACCGCACCGAAAAACAGCGGCGACAGCACGCCCGCGATGCTGCCGACGCTGC
The DNA here is from genome assembly GCA_964462745.1 of uncultured Rhodanobacteraceae bacterium. Lineage (GTDB taxonomy): Bacteria > Pseudomonadota > Gammaproteobacteria > Xanthomonadales > Rhodanobacteraceae > Dokdonella_A. The sequence goes on along the minus strand of CAYWZC010000005.1, from coordinate 43,024 downwards.
TGTTCGCGCCCTGCAACTGGCCCTGTTCCGATTCCGAAACGCGCCGCGTCATCAAGGATTGCAGGGTCGGCATCGCGAGCCCCCACAGCGCGTTCGGCAGCATCGCGAGGGTGAACAGCCAACCGTTCGACGCGAGCCCCATCCAGGCGATGCCGAGTGCGCCGCCGAACAGGCCGAACACCATGACCTTGCGATCGCCGAAACGCTTCACCACCGGTCCGACCAGCATGCCTTGCACGAGCATGTCGAGCACACCGACCAGGGCGAGCAACACGCCGACCTGCCATGCGCTCCAGCCGTAACGATAGCCCGCGTACAGCACGAACACGGCCGAGAACACGTGATGCGCGAAATACAGCAGGAAATTGACGCCTGCGAGACCGGTCAGTTCCGGATGCGAACGCAACAGGCGCAGCGCGCCGAACGGATTCGCGCGGCGCCACGAAAACGCCATGCGCCGCTTCGGCGGCAACGACTCCGGCAGCACGAACGCACCGTACAGGAATGCGACGCCGCTGAGCGCGGCGGCCGTCCAGAACGGCGCACGCAGCGAAACCTCGCCGAGCACGCCGCCGAGCAACGGCCCCGCGACGAAGCCCGCGCTGAACGCCGCGCCGATCAGGCCGTAGCCGCGGGCGCGCTGGTCGGGTTCGGTGATGTCGGCCATGTACGCGTACACCGTCGTGAAACTCGACGAGGTGACGCCGGCGACGATGCGTCCCAGCGCGAGCCACCAAAGGTTCGGCGCGAGCGCCATCAGCACGTAATCGGCCGCGAGCCCCGCGCAGGAAATCAGGATCACCGGACGGCGGCCATGACGGTCCGACAGCGAACCGATCACCGGCGAGGCGACGAACTGCATGAACGCCCACAACGCGACGAACACCCCGTTGATCACGCCCGCGCGCGCGTTGGACCCGGTGAACTGCTCGATCAGCGGCGGCAGTACCGGGATGATGATGCCCATCGCCACGATGTCGAGCATCGCGGTGACCAGGATGAACGCGATCGCGGCCTTGCCGGCGCGGTAGGTGGGTAGTGGCATGGTGCGGATTCCGGAACGGCACGAACGCCATCTCGACCCACGCGGCGCGATTCCATCGCGGCAGCCGGCTCGAAGCGGGCCAGCCGAGCGAACTCGGCTCGACGAGACGCGGCGGCGTGGAGCAGGGCTTGCTCCGCCCAACCGAGCAAGCCCGGCCCGACAAGACGCGGCAACGTGGAGCGAAGCTTGCTCCGCTCCACGGGACGCGATCCTACACCATCATGACCACGCGTCGTTGGAACGCCGCAAGACCCCGGCAGGTCGATTCACGTCCCATCCTCGCCCCGCGGTTCCACGGCCGCGCTGCTCAAACCGACCGGCGGTCCGCGCCTTACCGGAACGGGGCGTCGAATCCGTCCGCGAAAATCGGGTCGGGCAAGTCGGCGTCGACGACGAACTCGAGGTAGGAATCGGTGAAGCTGCCGCCGCCTGCGTATTCGGCGCCGAATCGTCCCGGCCGGATCGTGCCGTTGTACAACTCGCTGCCCTCGAACGAATAATGGAACGTGCCTTGGCCCGACCAGCCAAGATCGGTACCGGTCAGGCCGATGAACGATTCCTGCGCACCTTCCACCGGAACCAAGAAGCTGTAGTAGAAATCGGCGGCATCGAGGTCGCCGCTGGTCGTGTAGTTGATGACCAGGGTCGTCGACAGGATCTCCCCGCTGACCGGGGCGAGCTCCGCGCCGAACTGGAAGTAGTCGAACGCGTAATGCGCCTCGTCGGGGAAGTCGTAGCGGACCGTGACGATCTCCGCGTGGGCGGTGCCGGCGGCGAACGCCAGCGCAAGGCCGGCAAGGATGCGATGCATTGCGATTCTCCTGATTGGGATCGGACCGATTGCAACGCAACCGGCCCTCCCGGTCTTGACGAAATCGTGACGGAAACGCGACCAGACGTGATTTCGCGCTACGGCGCGGGCCTTGGCGACAGCGCGAGATCGAGTACCGGCTCCCGGGCCAGGCTTTCGAGACGTGCTTGTTCCGCGTCGGCGTCCGCATTGCGGCCCAGGCCGCGCAAGGCCGCGATGCGGAGCTCGATCGCATGCGGATGCTGTGCGAGCCACGGCTTCCACGCCGCGCGCGCCAGCAGATCCGCGAAACGCCCGGTCGCGACCTGCCAGCGGCCGAGCTGGAACAGGCCGGCCTGCGCGGCCGCGCCACGGGCGTCGGGCGTGCGATCCAGATGCCGGGTCAGATCGTCCAGCGCGCCCGCCACGTCGCCATCGACGGCGCGCAGTTGCGCATCGATCAGCGGCAGCCATTCGTTCCAGGCCAACGGCTCCTCGCTGGCGATTACCCGAAACGCGCGGGCCGCCGCGTGCGCGTCGCCCGCACGCCCGGCGGCGCTGGCCGCGGCGACCATGTCCGCGAGTACCGCGGCGACGTTGCCGGTCAATCCCGCGTCGCGGTACAGCGCTCGCGCGCGTTCGAGTTCATCCAGCGCCCGCGCCCGGTCCCCGTGGCCGGCGGCCGCGTTGCCGGTCGCCCAATGCAGTTCGGCCTGCCAGTACGCGTTGTGCTCCCGCTCCGCAATGTTGGTTACGCGGCGCGCGAACCGCTCGATGTCGGCATCGCGCCCGAACGGCGCGAGCACGCGCATGAGCTGGATCGACGCGAGCACCTCGAGTTGCACGTCGCCGCGCCGGTGCGCGATCACGAGCGCCTGTCTCAGCAGCGCGACCGCATCGAGCAGGCGCCCCTGGTTCGCCTCGGTCGCGCCGAGATTCGCTAGCGTGCTGCCTTCGAGCGAGCTGTCGCCGGCTTCGCGCGCCGCATCCAGGCCCGCGCGCAATCGTGCTCCCGCGCCTGCCGCATCGCCTGCACGGTTGTCGAGCACGGCGAGATTGACCAGCACCGACGCCTCGCCGCGGCGATTGCCGGTTTCACGCGCGAGCGCGAGCGCACGCTCGAACAGCTCGCGCGAACGCGTGAAGTTGCCGCGTTCGTCCTCGACCGATGCGCGCGCGACCAGCAAGTCGGTGAGAGCGAGTGGCCGATTATCGCTCACGTCCTCGAGCGCCGTATCGAGATACGCAGCCGCCGCATCGAGATCGCCGCGGCGGAACGCGACCGATCCCTGCTGGCGCAAAGCCGCGATCAGCAACTCCTCGTTGCCCGTCTCGCGTGCGATCGCGGCGACCTTCGCGGCGTCGTCCGCGCTGCGTTCCAGGTCGCCGCCGGCCGCCGCGCTGATCGCGAGTCCGAGCCGCGGCCACGCCAGCCCCGGATCCTGATCCAGGCAGATCGCGAAGTACTTCATCGCGGCGCCGTGGTCGCCGTGGAGTTGCGCATCCAGGCCCCGCGCATAACTTTCGGCGAGGAACGCATCCGCGATCCCGCGATCACCGGGATCCGGCAGCGCGGCGACACCGAGCCAGTCGCGCACGCGTCGGACCGCCGTGACAGCGAGCGGCGCGGGCGCGCTACCATGCAGGGTTTCACTGCGCTCGGCCATTCCGGCCGCGACGAGGCGCAATTCAAGTTCATAAACCGGGCCCACGCGGCGCAGCCGGGTCGCGACGAGGTGGGTCGCGCCGAAGGCGCGGCGCAGTCCCTGCGAACGCGCCGCATCGAGTGCCCCGACTGCCGTGTCGACGGCATCGACATCCCGTGCGCGCACGACATCGACGCCACCCGCCTGCGCAAGCAGGCTGGCCATGAGACCCATGAGGCCCTTCCGCACCCAGGCGAGGGCCGGTTCGCCGGTCTCGTCATCGACCGCGAGCACCGCGATGCGCGGCGGCGTCGCGTCATTGCCGACGCGCGCAGGCCGCACCAACCACCCTGCAGCCGCGAGCACGACGAGGCCCGACAGCAGCACGGCCGCGAAGCGCCATCGGGTGCCGACACTCCGTTGCGGTGCCGACGAAGCACGTGCCGCCAGCGGTGCGGCGACGACCACCGGTGATGCCGAATCGTCGTTCGCTCCTTCCTCGACCACCGGCGCGACCCAGCGCAGGCCACGGCCATGCACGGTGCGGATCATGCGTTGCGCGCCGCCGTCGTCGCCGAGCGCACGCCTGGCCTTGCGCAACTGCTGTGACAGTGCCGCGTCGGTGACCGGTCGATCACCCCACAGCGCGGCATTCAACTCGCGCTTGCCGACCGCGCGCTCGCGTTCGCGCAGCAGCAACGCGATGAGATCAAACGCCTTGGCCTCGATCTCGACCCGCGATCCGGCACGCCGGATTTCACGCGCATCAAGGTCGATCAGGATGTCGCCGGTGCGAAAGCGCGAAGTCACGAACGGCAAGTCCCGGAACCCGGGATCCGATGGGGAAAGATGGGCAAAATCGGGCATCCCGCCGCGGTTTGCAACTTCCGTGGCGTGCTGGGACGTGTGCCGGCGATAATCCGCCCATGAAGGACTCGCCCTGGCGCCTCTGCGTCGCCCCGATGATGGATTGGACCGATCGGCATTGCCGTCATTTCCATCGCCTGCTCGCGCCGCATGCGCGGTTGTACACGGAAATGGTCACGGCGCAGGCGGTGATCCATGGCGATCGCGAACACCTGATCGGCTACGACCCGACCGAGCATCCGCTCGCATTGCAACTCGGCGGCGCGGATCCGGGCGAGCTCGCGCAGGCGGCGCGGATCGGGGCGGATTTCGGTTACGACGAAATCAACCTCAACGTGGGTTGCCCGTCCGATCGCGTGCAGTCCGGACGTTTCGGTGCGTGCCTGATGCGCGAACCCGCGCTGGTCGCCGATTGCGTGGCGGCGATGCGCGCGGCGGTCGCGATTCCGGTGACGGTGAAGTGCCGGCTCGGCGTCGACGACCAGGACGAGTATGCGGCGTTGCAGGAGTTCGTCGAACCGGTGCGCGCCGTAGGTTGTTCGGTATTCGTCGTGCACGCGCGCAAGGCGTGGCTCGCAGGGTTGTCGCCGCGCGAGAACCGCGAAGTGCCGCCGCTCGACTACGAGCGTGTGTATCACCTCAAGCGCGATTTCCCTGACCTGGCCGTGGTCGTGAACGGCGGTGTCGGCACGCAGGATGGCGACGTTTCACGGCATCTCGCACACGTGGACGGGGTGATGCTCGGGCGCGTCGCATATCACGAACCGTACCGGCTCGCGCAGATCGAACACGCGCTGTACGGCACGCCGCTGCCCGAACGCGACGTGGTGTTGCGACAGATGCGCGGACACATCGAATCGCACCTCGCGGCAGGTGGGCGCCTGCAACACGTCGCCCGTCACCTGCTCGGCCTGTACCAGGGCCTGCCCGGCGCGCGCGTGTTCCGGCGGGTGCTCAGCGAGCGTGCGCATCGCGCGGATGCGGGTTTCGAGGTAATCGAAGCGGCGATCGCGGCGCGCTCGAGTGGGTCCGCTGCGTTGCATCCGTTGTCGTAGAAGTCAGCTTCCGCTGCGATGCTCTCGCGCGTCATCCCGCAGGGAGAGCAGCAGCATCGGCTGAAGCCTGTTGCTGCGGTTTACTCGCCTCATTCAATCCGGCAGTTCGTCGAGCACCGGTTCCAGCACCGGCCACACGTTGTCGAGCACCTTCGGCTGGCCGCTCGCATTCGGATGCAGGCCGTCCTCCTGCATGAGATCCGGGTCCTCGGCCACGCCGGCGAGCAGGAACGGCAGCAAGGGCACATTGAATTCCGCGGCAAGGTCCCGATACATCGAACGCAGCACGTCGCGATAGCGCGGGCCGTAGTTGACCGGGATCTCGATGCCGAGCAGGACGATCTTCGCACCCGCGTCGCGACCGAGTTCGATGATCCGCGCGAGATTCGCGCGCAGTTCGTCGATCGGCAGGCCGCGCAGGGCATCATTGGCACCGAGTTCCACGACGAGCACGGCCGGCTCATGCGCGGCAAGGAGTGCCGGCAGGCGCGCGAGGCCACCGGCCGTGGTCTCCCCGCTGATACTCGCATTGACCACCCCACGGGGCGTGGTGGATTGTTGCAGGCGCAGGCCGAGGAGATGCACCCAGCCGCTTTCGACCGGAATGCGATGGGCAGCCGACAGGGAGTCGCCGAGAACGAGGACCGGTCGCGGCGGCGCCGCGATGGCGGCAACGGCGGCGAAACCCGCGACCAGGACAACGACGAACAGGAAACGACGAAGCATGAGCACGGATTCCACGATGGCATTGAATGCCGCACAGGTTAGCAAAACGGTGCACGGCCCGGATGGCGACCTGACCATCCTCGACGGCGTGGATCTCGCGCTCGAACACGGCAGGAGCCTCGCGATCGTCGGCGCATCGGGTTCCGGCAAGACCACCCTGCTCGGCTTGCTCGCGGGCCTCGACCAGCCAAGTTCCGGAACGATCGTGCTCGATGGAGCGCGCCTCGATGCGCTCGACGAGGAAGCACGTGCGAGGTTGCGTCGGCGGCTGGTCGGTTTCGTGTTCCAGAGTTTCCACCTGCTGCCCGCGCTGAGCGCCGAGGAAAACGTCATGCTGCCGCTCGAACTCGAGGGTGCCGACGACGCGCGACCGCGCGCACGCGCGGCGCTCGACGAGGTCGGGCTCGGTGCGCGCCGCAAGCATTATCCGCATCAGCTGTCCGGCGGCGAACAGCAGCGCGTCGCGCTTGCACGCGCGTTCGTGCACGGGCCGCGCATCCTGTTCGCGGACGAGCCAACCGGCAACCTCGATGCGCGCACCGGCAGCACGATCGGCGACCTGCTGTTCGATCTGAACCGGGAACGCGCGACGACCCTGGTCATGGTGACCCATGACGTGTCGCTCGCCGAACGTTGCGACGCGATGCTGCGCCTCGATGCCGGGCGCCTCGTCGGAGCACCGACTTGAAGCCGCTCGCATTCGCGGCGCGCAGCCTGCGTCGCGAGTTCCGCCACGGCGAACTCGCGACCCTGGCTGCCGCGCTGGTCCTCGCGGTCGCGGCGCTGGCCGCCATCGGCACGCTCGCCGCGCGGGTCGAACGCGCGATGCTCGCATCCGCGGCCGAACTGGTCGGCGGCGATCTCGGGATAAGCGCGCGTCGGTCGCTGGCGCCGGAGTTCGCCGCCGAAGCCTCGCGTCGCGACCTCGGAACCGCGGCCCTCGCGGATTTCCCGAGCGTGGTGTTCGCCGGCGAGCACAGCGTGTTCTGCGAGATTCGCGCGAGCGATGCCGGATTTCCGTTGCGTGGTTCGCTGGTCGTGCGCGACGCGACGGGACGCGCGCGCAGCGTGCACGCGCCATCGACCGGAAGCCTGTACGCCGATCATCGCGCGCTGGTCGCACTCGATGCCGGCGTCGGCGCCATCGTCCAGGTAGGTGGTCGCGACCTCGTGGTTGCCGGCGAGATCGTGCAGTCGCCCGACGGCGGCGAACTCGTGCAGCTCGCGCCGCGCGTCCTCATGGCGCTGGCCGATGCCGAGGCTGCCGGATTGCTCGGCGAAGGCAGCCGCGCGCGGCACCGGCTGCTGGTCGCCGGGGATGCGGACGCCGTTGCCGGATACGCGGCCTGGGCGGAGGCGCAGGCGTTGCAGGAGGTCGAGGTGACAAGCCTCGAGGACGCGCGCGAGAACCTGCGTCGCGCATTCGATCGTGGCGAGAGCTTCCTGCGTCTTGCGGCGATGCTCGCGGCATTGCTCGCCGGCATCGCGATCGCGCTGTCGGCGCAACGCTTCGCCCGACGCAAGACCGACGAAGTCGCGCTGCTGCGCTGCCTCGGCGCGAGCCGCGGCGAAATCCTCGCCACGCTCGCGATCGAACTCGGCCTGCTCGCGTTGCCTGCCTCCGCGCTCGGTCTCGGTCTCGGTCTCGCCCTCCAGCAGGGCGCGTTCGCGTTGGCCGGCGAGTTGCTGCCGACGACGATGGCGACGACGATTCCGCTCCGGCCGGGATTCGCGGCGTTCGCGCTCGGCCTCGCCGTGCTGTTCGGCTTCGCGCTGCCGCCGCTGTTGCGCTTGCGCGAAATCGAACCGATGCGCGTGTTCCGTCGCGACCTGCCGCTGCGAGCGCGCCGGTTCGACGTGTTGTATCTCGCGCCGCTCGCGCTGGCTGCGGGCCTGGTCTGGTTCGCGGCCGACAGCGCGCGTCTCGCGACCACGCTGGCGCTGGGCCTGGCCGGCGTTGCGGTGGTCGGCTTGCTGCTCGGCACGCTGTTGCTGTTCGGCGTGCGTGCGCTGTCGCGCGGACTGTCGGGCGCATGGCGATTCGGTCTCGCGAACCTGACGCGGCGCCGGGTGCTGAGTCTCGTGCAGATCGTCGCGCTTGCGCTCAGCGTGACCGCGCTCGACCTGCTCGCGGTGGTCGCTCCGTCACTGCTCGACCGCTGGCGCGCGGAACTGCCCGCCGACACGCCGAACTGGTTCGCGATCAACGTGCAGGCCGACCAGCGCGCGGCACTCGAGACGCAGCTGCGCGCGCTCGGTGCGGACAATCTGGACCTGCTGCCGATCGCGACCGGCAAGCTGGTCGCGATCAACGGCCGTGCGCCGAAGGCCGAGGACTACGAAGACCGGCGCGCCGGCAACTGGATCGAGGGACAGGTGCGGGTTTCCTGGAGCGAAACCCTGCCGCCGTCGAACGCGTTGCTCGAAGGCGATTGGTTCCCCCAGACAACGACGGGACCGCAACTCTCGGTCGATCGCGTGTGGTCGGAGATGTTCGGGCTCCGGCTCGGCGACCGGCTGACCCTGCGCATCGCCGAGCGCGAAATCGAGGCGCTTGTGACGAGCATCCGCAAGGTCGACTGGGAGAGTTTCCGGGTCAACTTCTTCCTGATGCTCGACCCGGCCAGCGGCGAGGACCTGCCGCATGCGTACCTCTCGAGTTTCCACCTGCCCGCGACTGCGGCATCCGCCCTGCCCGGCTTGTCGCGCGCGTTCCCGAATCTGTCCCTGATCGACGTCAACGCGATCCTCGACCGCGTACGCGAAATGATCGGTCGCGTGAGCCGCACCGCGAGCGTGCTGCTCGGCTTCAGCTTCACTGCCGGCATCCTGGTCCTGCTCGCCGCACTCGCCGCAACGGTGGACGAACGCCGCCGCGAGGCGGCCCTGATGCGCACGCTCGGCGCGACCCGGCGCCAACTCGGTGCCGCGGCGCTCGGCGAATTCGCCGCGCTCGGGTTGTGCGTCGGCGTCGTCGCCGCGCTCGGCGCCGCGTTCACCGGAATCGCGCTCGCGCGCGAGGTGTTCGACATGGACGCGTATGCGCCGCCGTGGACGATGCTGACGGGGGTCGCGCTGGCCTGCGCCGCGCTGTTCACGCTGCTCGGCACCCATGCGACCCGGCGCATCGCACGCACCCCGCCACTTGCGGTGTTGCGCCGGGTGTGATCCTGACGGTTTTGCGGCTTTGGGAACAAAGGGGATCGTAGAGCGTAGCCTGCCGCGCTCGGATTTGCTGCAGCCTACGGGGCAAGCGCAGCAAGCTGCGCTCTACAAGAGCGCCGATTTCGTAGAGCGTAGCTTGCTGCGCTCGGATTCACCGGGGCCTGGCAGGCTGTTGAAAGACTCATTTCAGCAGCCTGATGATGCGGTGCAGGGAGGGACCGCTCGCGATCGATCACGTAAGCGACTGATTCGTCGGAGTTGAGTCCTGGCGCATACCGACTCGACGAGCTGACTGCGCGCGCCGGGAGCGCGCGCAAACAGCGAAGCTGGCCCGGAGGGCGAGCCGCAGGATGCGGCGAGTGAAGTCCATGACGGACTTTTTCAGCATCCTGCCAGGGGGCAAGCGCAGCAAGCTGCGCTCTACAAGAGCGACGATTTCGTGGAGCGGAGCTTGCTGCGCTGCTGGTGTCTGCTTCGGGGCTGGAGTCCTTCCCACGAAGTCATTCCGACAGTAACGAAAAAGCCCGGCGCGAGGCCGGGCTTCTTCGTTACCTTGTTGCTTCCCGCGATGCTTACGGGTTGTTGACCTTCAGTTCGGTGCGGCGGTTCTGCGCGCGACCTTCCTTCGTGTCGTTGGTGGCGATCGGTTGCGACTCGCCATAACCGACCGTCGACGTGATGCGGCTCGCATCGATGCCGTGGCTGGTCAGGTAGTCGTACACGATCTGTGCGCGACGCTCGGACAGCGACTGGTTGTAGGCGTCGGTACCGATCGAGTCGGTGTGGCCGGCCAGCTCAACCGTGATCTGCGAGTAGCGGTTCAGCGCGTCGATCGCCTGGTCGAGGATCGCGATCGAATCGGCGGTCGGCTCCTGCAGGGTCGGACCGATGTCGGTTTCGCCAGTCGTCGGGCGGTCGAACTTGAAGTTCACGCCGCGCAGGTCGATGACGACCTTCTGCGGGCAACCATCCGGGCCCACGACGGTGCCGGCAGCCGTATCCGGGCAGCGATCGTCGCAGTTGTTGACGCCATCGTTGTCGTCGTCGAGATCATGGCAATCCGGCGGCGGCGGCGGCGCGGCCGGCTCTTCCTCGACCGGCGGCGGCGGCGGAGCGCCGATCGCCATGGTCACGCCCACGCCGAGGATCCAGTCGCCGAAGTTGTCGGACTGGTCGAACGCACCCATGTCCTGGAGGCTCTCGTCGTCACCGTCGAAGCGGTACTTGGCTTCCGCACGGAACGCGACGTTCTCGGTCATCGCCTTCTGGATACCGACGCCGAGTTCACCCATCGGCGACCAGCCGTGGCTGAACTGGCCTGCATCGTGGCGGCTCGCACCGATACCCGCGAGCAGGTAAGGACGCCATGCGTTCCAGTCACCGAACAGGAAGCGCGCATCGAGGCCGAGCACCGCATTGCGCCACGAACCCGGGTACACGTCGGCCTTGCTGCCGTCCGGACCGCGGTTGAAGTCGCGCGTGGTGTAGTCGAAGAAGCCTTCGAGGCTGATATTCGAGTTGAGGTACTTGCCGATGCCAATCGCGCCCAGCACCGAACGGTCGTCGGTCAGGCGGTCGTCATCGTTGCCGTACATCGAAAGTCCCGCGGAAAAATACCAACGATCATCGTAGCTTTGTGCATGCGCGACCGCCGTACCCATCGTGAAGATGGCAGCTGCCGCCAACAGGGCCTTGTGTTTCATCCGAAGTCTCCTCTTATCGTTCGATTGGTCCAGGCGCCCGCTGAATCGCGCGGCACGCGAACACGCCGTCCATTGTACGCCACAATGACAACTGCGCAACGTGTTTTTAACAGTGCAGACCCGCCGTCCATCGGCGCCGAGAGTGTAACGATAAGAATGCGTTACGTCCAAACCCGGCCGGGCGCCGTTCAACTTTCAGTCAGCGAAACTGAACAGTTCCAGCCAGCGGTGCGCCGGCAGCGCCTCGAATGAGCGCGGCTCGCGGGTCGATTCGAGGATCTTTTCGACCCGATCCGCCGGCAAATGACCGCCCAGCGCGGCCGCGAACTTGTCCAGCAGCACCGGAATGCCCTCGCCGCGACGCTTGCGATGGCCGATCGGATAGTCGATCGAAACCTTTTCGGTACGGCTGCCGTCGGCGAAATGAACCTGAACGGAATTGCCGATGTAGCGCTTGTCCGGGTCGAAATACTCCTCGGTGAAGCGCGGGTTCTCGCGGACTTCCATCTTTTCGCGCAATGCGTCGATACGCGGGTCGGCCGCCACGTCGTCCGCGTAGTCGGCCGCGGTGAGGCGGCCGAAGATCAGCGGAACCGCGACCATGTACTGGATGCAGTGGTCGCGGTCGGCATAGTTGGCGAGCGGGCCGGTCTTGTCGATGATGCGTACGCCCGCTTCCTGGGTTTCGATCACGATCTTTTCGATGCGGTCGAGCTTGCCGGCCACTTCCGGGTGCAGCCGCATCGCGCATTCGACCGCGGTCTGGGCGTGGAACTCGGCCGGATAGCTGATCTTGAACAGCACGTTCTCCATGACGTAGCTGCCGAACGGGCGCTCGAACTCGAACGCCTTGCCGCCGAACGCGACATCCTGGAAGCCCCAGGTCTTCGCGCTGAGCGCGGACGGATAACCGACTACGCGCCGATCGACCGCGTTGATCGCGTGGGTCACCGCGCGGCGGCACGCATCGCCGGCCGCCCAGCTCTTGCGCGGGCCGGTATTCGGCGCATGCCGGTAGGTGCGCAGCGCACCGTTGTCGATCCAGCTGTGCGAAACGGCGGTGATGATCTGGTCGCGGTCGCCGCCGAGCATCGCGGTCGCGACCGCGGTCGAGGCGAGCCGGACCAGGATCACGTGGTCCATGCCGACCCGGTTGAAGCTGTTCTTCAGTGCATAACCGCCCTGGATCTCGTGGGCCTTGATCGCCCAGCCGAGCACGTCGCGGATCGTCGGCGGCACGCCGCCTTCGCGCTCGGCCTTGCGCCCGAGGTAGTCGGCGAGCGCGAGGATCGTGCCGAGGTTGTCCGAAGGATGGCCCCATTCGGCCGCGAGCCAGGTGTCGTTGAAGTCCAGCCAGCGGATCTGGGTGCCGATCGCGAACGCGGCCTGCACGGGGTCGAGTTCGTGTGCGGTCCCCGGCACGCGCGCGCCGCCCGGCAGGACCGCGCCCGGCACGATCGGGCCGAGGTGTTTCACGCAGTCGGGGAACTTCATCGCGAGCATCGCACACGCGAGCGAATCCATGAGCATGTAGCGTGCGGTCTCGTATGCCTCGTCGGATTCGATCCGGTATCCGGTCACGTAGTCGGCGATGTCCACCATGGACGGGTCGGGATCCGGCCTGGCGGCCGAGCGGATATCAGGACTGGACATGCGTTTTCCGTTGACGTTCGGGGAAGGATGCGAGACGCCGCAGCGCGGCTGCGATCCGCGGCGAAGCCGCCCATTGTGCCTCAAACCATCGAATGGTTGGCAGTCCGGATGTCGATTGCCGTCGGTTTTCCCGCTTCGCGGTGTTCTATGTTACGACCCGAAAAATCCGGAGAGGGATCATGCACGACGACGCCAGGATCATCGGACGCGCCACCGGCTGGCTGGCCGGCGCCTTGATTGCCACCGGTTGCGCAACGGCGTGGGCCGCGAGCGGCACCTGGAGCACGAACGGGCCGCATGGCGGCCGCATCTTCGACCTGGTCAACTATGAAGCGGGCTCGGGCACCCTGTGGACGGCTGCCGGCGGCGGCCTGTTCCGCACCACCAGTGGCGGCGCTTCCTGGCAACGCCTGGTCAATGGCCTGCCCGGTTCCTACCTGTACGGGCTCGCGGCCTCGACCACGAGCCCGGTCCTTTATGCGAGCAGCGGCGCGCAAGTGTTCCGCAGCGGGAACGGCGGCGACCTGTGGGTACCGATCGGTACGCCGGCCGGTACCGGCGCCATGCACGACATCGCGGTACAGCGCCCGAGCGCGGACAACATCGCGATCCTTGCCGTCAACGGCGCATGGACATCGAACAACGGCGGCGGTACCTGGACCGGCGGCACGTTGCCCGCGGCGAACTACCGCGTGCTGGAATATGCAGCCGACGGCACGTTGTATGTCGGCCTGTATCGGAATGCGTCTGTTTTCGGTGGCGCCGCGCTGATCAAGAGCACGACCGCGGCGGCGAGCTGGACCCCGGTCACGATGCCGGCGTCGGTGCTGGCGGCAACCCTGGTCACCAGTTCGCCGGTCGATCCACAACGACTGTTCGTGGTCGGCAACGGCGTGCCGCTGGTGACCAGCCCCGATGCGGGCGCGACCTGGGCCGAGATCGCGGTGCCCACCGGTTGCGGCGCGGTGTCCGCCATCACGCCCCATCCCACGCTCGCGGCCGGCCTGTTCGTCGGTTGCACGACACTCGGCGTTGCGGTCACCAGCGACGTGGATACGCCGGCGTGGACGGTCTGGGACGCGGGCGATGGCCTGACCGTCAACGGGACGGACCCGGTGCAGGCGCAATCCCTGCAGGTCGATCCCGCGTGGCCTGCCGTGCCGCACGTGTATGTCGCGACCCAGGACGGCGGCATCCTGCGCACCACGGACGGCGGCGCGACGTGGGTCGAGATCAACAACGGCATCGAGGCGACCAACATCCGCGCGCTTGCTACGCATCCGCTGGACACCGGCACCGGCGCGGTCGTGCTCGCCGGTTATGGCGACACCGCCTCCACGTCGCACCCGGCCTACAGGTCACCCGACGGCGGCGCGACCTGGAGCCCGTCGCATGCGGGCCTGAACGCCGAGCAGGTTCGTGGTCTCACGATCGATCCGACCACCGTGGACGACGATGCGTTCACCAACGAATCGTTCACGGTCTATGCGGCCGGCCTGTCGCTGGATATCCCGGATCAGACGGCCCGGGACGGCGGTTTGTACAAGAGTGTCGATGCCGGCGCGAGCTGGACCACGATCGACAACGGCATCGCCCTGGTTGGCGGCACGCCGACCATGGGTATCGCGCGAGCGATCGTCCTGGACCCACGCTCCTGCGCCGCACCGCCGACGAGCGGGCCGTGCCCTCCCGGCAGCGGTCCGCTGCAGACCTTGTTTGCGGTCGGTAGTGGTCGCGTCGACTACAGCGCGCCCGGCCTGCCGAACCTTTCCGCGCGCATCTACAGGTCGACCGACGCGGGGGCAAACTGGAGCGCGTCCGAGAATGGCTTGCCGTTGCCGATCGACATCGTGCCCGGCCCCGATGTCGGCCTGTCGTACAACATCGCGATCACCCTCGTCATCGATCCGGACGACACGCAGACCATGTACGTGGGCACGGCCGCCGGCGGCCCGATCTTCGATCCCGGCGTCACTCCGACCCTCGCCAACGGCGTGTTCAAGTCGATCGATGGTGGCGCAAACTGGACCCATTCGAGCACCGGCCTGCCGCGCTACTTTGGTCCCGGAAGTACGCAACACGACGTGCTCGCGCTCGCGATCAATCCGGCCGACCCGCAAATCCTGTATGCGGGCGTCTCCGCATTCCTGCCGAGTGGCGTGATCGTCGGCACCGTCTACAAGAGCACCGATGCGGGCGGGACCTGGTTCGAGGCGAGCGCCGGGATCGCCGGCCAGGACGTGCGCGCGCTGTTCATCGATCCGACCGATCCACTCGGCGACACGATCTACGCGGGCACCGGCGGCGACGGCGCGAATCCCGGCGGGGTGTACCGCTCCACGGATGGCGGTGCGACGTGGAACTCCTACAGCATCGGCCTGCCCGCGTATTCCGCGACCGCGCTCGCGATGCCCGCACGCGTGCCGGGTGCCCCGGCACGCATCCTCGCCGGCACCAACGCCGGCGTCTGGGATTACACGGAAGTGCCCGACGAGGACGCCGACGGCGCGGCGTCCGCGGTCGAGAACGGCGTGCTCGCCGGCGACGGCAACGGCGACGGGACACCCGATGCGCAACAATCCGCGGTCGCCTCGCTCGTCGTTCCGGGCAGCGCGGCCTCGGCTGGCGCGCCGCCGAACGGCAGCAGCACCAGCGTGACGATCGCGATCGATCCGGGCTCGACCTGCGGCCAGCTCAACGACAGCAATGGCCAGCCCGCCGAACTGTTTCCACCCGATCCGCTCGGCGCGGACAGCCACGATCCGTGGGGCCTCGTCAACGTCGCGATCCCCGCCTGTGCCGCGACCACCCTGCGCGTGACCTTCCACGGAGCTGCGTTCGACGACGGCTGGACCTGGCGCAACTACGGGCCGCGCGTGCCGGGCGACGTGACGAGCTTCGGCTGGTACAGCTTTGCGGGTGCGACACGCATCGACGCCGAGACCTGGGAACTCGCGATCGACGCGCAACGCCAGGGCAACTATCGCGCCGACCCGGACGACATCCTGTTCATCGGCGGCCCCGCGCATCTGCCCGACCTCGTGTTCGACCACGGCTTCGAATGAACCGATGCCCCGGCGGACCGCCACGTCCGCCGGGGTTGATTCACCACCTTGCGCCGCAAGATTGGACGGACCATTGGAACCGGAGTCCGCCATGAAACTGTATTACCTGCCCGGCGCCTGTTCGCTCGCCGACCACATCGTCCTGGAATGGATCGGCAAGCCCTACGAAACGCACCGGATGAGCCGCGAGGCACTCAAGTCGGACGAGTACCTGAAGCTCAATCCGGCTGGCGCCGTGCCGGCCCTGGAGCACGACGGCTGGGTGCTGACCCAGAATGCGGCGATCCTGAATTACCTTGCCGACGCGTTTCCCGAATCCGGACTCGGTGGCGACGGCACGCCGAAATCGCGAGCGGAAATCAACCGCTGGCTCGGCTTCGTGAATGCCGACGTGCACCCGGCGTTCAAGCCGCTATTCGGCGCGACCGCGTACCTCGAGGATCCGGTCATCATCGGCAAGACCCAAGACGCCGCGCGCGCCAACCTGCGCAAGCTGTTCGAACGCGCCGATCGCCAGCTCCAGGGCCGTGAATGGCTGGCCGGTTCGCGTTCGATCGTCGATCCGTATCTGTACGTCGTGCTGCGCTGGGCGCGTTCGATGGACGTGGATCTGGGCGGACTCGACCATCTCGCCGCTTTCACCGCGCGCATGAACGCCGACCCGGCCGTGCAGAAGGTGCTCGGCGCCGAAGAGCTCGGTTGAGATCCACGACCAGCCGCCCGTGGAGCAGCGGAGCGAGCTCCGCTCTACAAGGCGCCACACCGTAGAGCGGAGCTTGCTCCGCTGCCGTAATGCGCCACACCCGTCGAGCAGGGCTTGCGCCGCTGCTACAGGCGCGCGCGCAGGAACAGCGACGGACCGCGCAGGTCGAGATCGAGTCCGGCGTCGTAAAGGTCGCGCTCGCGGCGCACGCGAGCGCGGCTCATGCCGTACTCCGCGCCGATCCCGACATGCCGCCACGCGAACCATTCGATACCGACGCTTGCGTTGTACAAGTGCCCGGACAGGCGATTGCCCTTCTTCCAGATGCCCGAACCGTCGGCATAGATGCGCAGCCGGTCGGAGAACGCGTGGCGCCAACCCAGCGTGATGAGCGGCGCCACGGCGCTGTCGGCGAAGCGCAGCGACACGATCTCGTCTTCCGGCGCATCGGCCGGATGGCCGCTGAGACCGACGTCCAGCCGGTACCACGCCGCACCGATGCCGACCCCGAACACGTCACGCCCGTCGCCGAACCACCAGCGATACGCGGCATTGCCGATTTCGAATCGCAGGTGTCCCTCGATCCGGTCCCCCGCTTCGAAATCATGGCCCTGGTAGCTGAATGCGTCTTCGAGGACCAGTTCGCGATCGCGTGCGAATCGGGTGTAGTCGAACGCCAGGCCATGGCGGTCGCCGACCAGCACTTCCAGTCGAGTCCGCGGCACGGTTTCGTCGCGGCTGCGCAACGCCGCATGGCCACGACCGACATCGACCGGATTGAGCCGCGCGGAAACGCTCGCGTCGACGGTCGGCAGGTACTCGCCGAGCCAGATGCCGACCCGGTCGAGCGCGGGACCCGGTGCCGCCGCAGCGACGCCACAGGATGCGGCGGTCGCGAGGGCAAGCAAGGTGCCCATGCACCGCGACAGGCGACCGCCGCGACTTGCGCCGACCGGGGCCGGCCGGTGGCGGTCAGCCGCGTCGTTCGATCGGCATCCAGGCACGTTCATCGGGACCGACATAGTTCGCGCTCGGGCGAATGATCTTGTTGTCGATACGCTGCTCGATGATGTGCGCGCTCCAGCCGCTGGTCCGCGAAATCACGAACAGCGGCGTGAACATCGCGGTCGGCACGCCGAGCATGTGGTAGCTCGATGCGCTGAACCAGTCGAGGTTCGGGAACATCTTCTTGAGCTCCATCATCACGTTCTCGATGCGCTCGGAAATCTCGAACAGGCGCGAATTGCCGCCCGCGTCGCACAACTTGCGGCTGATTTCCTTGATGATCGGATTGCGCGGGTCGCCGATCGTGTAAACCGGATGGCCGAAGCCGATCACGATCTCCTTGCGCTCGACGCGCGCGCGGATATCCGCTTCGGCTTCATCGGCGCTGCGGTAGCGCGAGATGATGTCCATCGCGACTTCGTTCGCGCCGCCGTGTTTCGGCCCGCGCAATGCACCGATCGCGCCGGTGATCGCGGACCAGACGTCCGATCCGGTTCCCGCGATGACGCGCGCCGCGAACGTCGACGCGTTGAACTCGTGCTCCGCATACAGGATCAGCGACTGGTCGAGCGCGCGCACGTGCAGGTCGCTGGCCGGCTTGCCGTGCAGCAGATGCAGGAAATGCGCGGCGATGCCCTCGTCGTCGGTTTCGACGTCGATGCGCCGGCCGTTGTGGCTGTAGTGGTACCAGTACAGCAGCATCGAGCCGAAGCTCGCCATGAGGCGGTCGGCGATTTCACGCGCGCCGGCGACGTTGTGGTCCTCTTTTTCCGGCAATACCGTGCCGAGTACCGACGCGCCGGTGCGCAACACGTCCATGGGATGGGTCGCGGCGGGCAGCAGCTCCAGCGCCGACCGGAGCGGCTGCGGCAATCCGCGCAAGCGTTTCAGGCGCGTGCGGTACGCCACGAGTTCCGCCGCGGTCGGCAGGTGCTCGTGCACGAGCAGATAGGCAACTTCCTCGAAACTGGCGTTCGCGGCCAGATCGGCGATGTCGTAGCCGCGATAGTGCAAGTCGTTGCCGCTGCGCCCGACCGTGCACACGGCGGTGTTGCCGGCGGCGACGCCGGAAAGGGCGACGGACTTCTTCGGCTTGGGTGCGGTCTGTGGAGCGTTGTCAGTCATTCTCGAACCTCTCTCGATGGCGCCGCCCCCTGTTCGAGGGGCGCCGCGAAACCCGGGATCTTTCGCGACCGATACGGATTCAGGTCGTCATCCATCAAACATCGCTTCCGGTGCGAGGTGCGGACACGCATCGACCGGTTGGACCTGGGCTACCGGTTCGGGATCGTCGCGGTCCGCGTTCAACCAGCAATCACCCAATGACGAGCAATAGCACACGCGCATCACCAGACGCGAATGTGACTCGGTCCGGAAATCCTGCCAAAGCTCGCGGTCCGGCATGTGCAGGAATTCCAGCGTCTCGCCTGGCGCCAGCACATTGCCATTCAATGTCGACTTTACGCTATCGTCCGAACCCTGCGCACCGATTGACGTGAACAGTTGCTCCCAGTCGCGTTGCGGCTTGCCATCGACCAGCAACTGCACGGAGCGCACGAGCGCCGGCCCGGCTCCCTTGTTCAGGACCACCACAGCTTGTGCCGTGTCGGAATAGCCGACGAGGAGGTACGGCCACACCTGCGCGCGGACCTGCTGTCGTTCGACATAAGCGGTGTAGCCGGATACCAGCAACGCGAGCAGGCCGATCAGCGACGCAACCACCGCGGCGATCGCGTCCCAACGGTAGCGCCGCGCGTATTGTGGTGGGACCGGACATGGCTCTGACACGGCTCAAGCGTCCTCGCCGCTGCCGAACAAATCATCGAGCTTGCGCTCGTACTCGTGGTAGCCGAGGAAGTCGTAGAGCTCGTCGCGCGTCTGCATGATCGGCACGGCGGCCTTCTGCGTGCCGTCGCGACGGATCGTCTCGTACACGGTCAGCGCAGCCTTGTTCATCGCGCGGTACGCGCCACAGCAATACAGGATGATGTCGACGCCCGCACCCGCGAGTTCGTCGCGCGTGAACAGCGGCGTCATGCCGAATTCGGTGATGTTGGCAAGGATCGGTACCTCGACCGCGTCCTTGAACCGACGGTACTGCTCGAGCGTGTAGATCGCCTCGGGGAAGATCATGTCGGCGCCCGCCTCGACGCAGGCCCGCGCGCGTTCGATCGCCGCGTCGATGCCCTCGACCGCGATCGCATCGGTGCGCGCCATGACCACGAAACCCGCGTCGCTGCGCGCGTCGACCGCGGCCTTGACCCGGTCGACCATCTCGTCCTTCGACACGATCGCCTTGCCGGGACGATGACCGCAACGCTTGGCCGCGACCTGGTCCTCGATGTGCATCGCGCCCGCACCGGCCTTGATCAGCGAACGCACGGTGCGCGCGATGTTGAACGCGCCGCCCCAGCCGGTATCGACGTCGACGAGCAGCGGCAAACCGCACGCATCGGTGATCCGTCGAATGTCGATCAGCACGTCTTCCATCGTGCTGATGCCGAGGTCGGGCATGCCGAGCGAGTTTGCCGCGACGCCGCCACCGGACAGGTAGATCGCGCGAAAACCGCTCCGTTCGGCCATGCGCGCCGCATACGCGGTGATCGTGCCGACCACCTGCAAGGGTTGTTCTTCGGCGACGGCGGATCGGAAACGCGCGCCGGCGGAACCGTTTTCGCTCATGAAGACTCCGGCGGGGTTCTACTTCGCGAACAGGTGCTCGACACCGGCGCGTTCCTCGCGCAGTTCCTTGTCGGTCGCGTCCATGCGCGCACGCGAGAAGTCGTTGATCGCGAGGTCCTGCACGATCGTGTACCGGCCGTCCTTGCAGGTCACCGGATAGCCGTAGATGACGCCCGGCTGGATGCCGTAGGAGCCGTCGGACGGAATGCCCATTGAGACCCAGTCACCGTCTGTCGTGCCGAGCGCCCACGAGCGCATGTGGTCGATCGCGGCGGATGCCGCCGAGGCGGCCGAGGAAGCACCGCGCGCCTTGATGATCGCCGCGCCGCGCTGCTGCACGGTCGGGATGAAATCGCCCTCGTACCACGCCTGGTCGACCAGCGACAGCGCCGGCTTGCCCTTGACCGTCGCATGATGGAGATCCGGATACTGGGTCGAGGAATGGTTGCCCCAGATGATCATCTTCGCGATGTCGGTATTGTGTGCGCCGGTCTTCTCCGCGAGCTGCGACATCGCGCGGTTGTGGTCGAGGCGCACCATCGCGGTGAAGCACTTCGGATCGAGATCGGGCGCGTTGGCCTGCGCGATCAGCGCATTCGTGTTGGCCGGATTGCCGACCACGAGCACCTTCACGTCGCGCTTCGCACGCGCGTTCAGCGCCTTGCCCTGCGGCGCGAAGATCGCACCATTCGCCTCGAGCAGGTCCTTGCGTTCCATGCCCGCGCCGCGTGGACGCGCGCCGACCAGCAACGCGTAATCGACATCCTTGAACGCGACATTCACGTCGTCGGTCGCCACGGTGCCGGCAAGCAACGGGAACGCGCAGTCGTTGAGTTCCATGATCACGCCTTCGAGTGCACCGAGCGCGGGCGTGATTTCCAGCAGGTGCAGGATGACCGGCTGGTCCTTGCCGAGCATGTCGCCGGCGGCGATGCGGAACAACAGGGCATAACCGATCTGGCCGGCCGCGCCGGTGACGGCAACTCGAACGGGTGGCTTCATGGGTTTACTCCGTAAACGGGAATGGGGAATCGCGAGTCGGGAATGGCAAAAGCCGGAATGAGGCATATCTCGCCATTCCCGATTCCCGACTCTCGATTCCCGGCTGTCAGGTCAGTTCGGCGAAGAATTCCTGGATGCGTGCGAGGCCGGGCGCGAGCTGCGCGGTCGGGCAGGTATAGGAAATGCGCAGGCCACGCGGTTCGCCGAACGCCGAGCCGGGTACGCAGGCAATGCCCTTCGCATCCAGCAACGCGGCGCAGAAATCGAGGTCGTTGTCGATCCGCTTGCCGCCATGGCTCTTGCCGAACGCGCAGGACACGTTGGGAAACGCATAAAACGCCCCCTGCGGACGCGGACAGGTCACGCCCGGAATCGCGAGCAGCGCGTCGAGCACCTGGTCGCGCTTGGCCGCGAACTCCGCGCATTTGGCGGCCGGCACGTCCTGCGGGCCGGCCAGCGCCGCGACCGCCGCCGCGGTCACGACCTCGGGCAGGCTCGTGATGTGGTTCGAGTTGAGCGTGGTCACCGCCTTCGCGACGATCTCCGGGCCTGCCATGAGGCCGACGCGCCAGCCCGGCATGCCGTAGGTCTTGGAAATCGAATCGACGAAGATCACGCGATCACGCAGCGCAGGTTCGGCCTGCACGAAATTGTGGTAGCCGACCCCATCGAAGATCATCCGGTTGTAGATGTCGTCGGTGATGACCCATGTATCCGGGTGGCGGACCAGCACCGCGGCGAGCGCGGCGATCTCGTCCTTCGTGTAGACCATGCCGGTTGGGTTCGACGGGTTGTTGAACAGGAAGATCTTCGGCTTGCTCGCAAGCGCCTCGTCGAGCTGCGCCGGCGTCAGCTTGTAGTTCTGCTCCGGCGGACACGGCAACAGGCGGATGCGTGCGCCGAGGATCTCGGCGATGTCGACGTAGCTGGTCCAGTACGGCGTCGGGAACGCGATCTCGTCGCCCTCGTCGAGCAATGCCTCGGCGAGGTTGTAGAGCACATGCTTGGCGCCGACGCCGGTCGCGCAATGCGCGCGCGTATAGCCATCCATGCCGATCCCGGCCATGTGCGCGAGGAACGCGTCGAGCAGGTCGTTGCGCCCGCGGTTGGAGCCGTACTGCCCGCTGTCGTGTTCCAGCGCCTCGCGCACGGCCTGGTAGACATGCGGGCCGGGCAGGAAATTCGGCACGCCGATCGAGAAGTTCACGATGTCGCGCCCCGCCGCGCGAAGCTGGTTCGCGCGCTCCGCGATCACCATGATGGCGCTGGGTTTGGCGCGACCGGTGCGCGCGGCAAGCTGGGGCATGCGATCCTCGCAGACAGGTGGAATACGGGAGAAAAACACCGCGGAAAGCCGCAGGATTGTAGCACATTGCAGTGCACCATCGCCGCGCGATCGCGGGGTGGCATGCGCCGATACCCACATCGCTCGGGGACGCGGCGGGGATTCCGCGGCCGGTCGGCTTCGCCGCGGCGCAGCAAGCCTAGAGTCAGGTTGGTAGGGTACAGTGCGGGCGGGTTTCCCCACCGCGAAAGGAGATTGCCATGTCCTGGTTATGGCTGTTCATCGTCGGACTCGTTGTCGGCATCGTTGCGAAGTTCCTGATGCCGGGCAAGGACCCGGGAGGCTTCATCATCACCGCAATACTCGGCATCGCCGGCATGTTCCTCGGCGGATTCCTCAGCAACCTGATCTTCGGCACCGGCCCGGTCACCGGCAGCCTGCAGCCCGCCGGTTTCATCGGCGGCGTGATCGGCGCGATCATCCTGCTCGCGTTGTACCGCATGTTCACGCGCGGTCGCGCGTGATCGAATCCCTCCCGGGACGATACGACGCCCCGCCTCGCGCGGGGCGTCGCGTATCCGGACCCTCGCGGGACCGGCAACGAAGGCATCACGGCTGAGCCGGTTCCTGCCGCGGTCCGGGCCGCGGAAACAACCTACTTCGCGGGGTGGCCTGCGGCGTCGAGCCGGCGATTCCAGTCCGCAACGCGTTCCGCGTTCCTCGCGAGCAGCGCATCGGCGTCGCCTTCGATCGTCACCTTCTCGATACTGTCATCCTGGCGAATGGCGTCGACGACCTGCTGGCCTGCGTCGTCCGCGACCACGCCGAACACGGTGTGCTTGCCGTCCAGCCACGAAGTCGGGCCGTGGGTGATGAAGAACTGGCTGCCATTGGTGCCGGGGCCGGCATTGGCCATGGACAACACGCCGGCGCGGTCGTGGCGCAGGCCGGCGTCGAACTCGTCCTCGAACTGGTAGCCCGGTCCGCCGCGGCCGCTGCCTTCGGGACAGCCGCCCTGGATCATGAAATCCGGAATGACGCGGTGGAAGGTCAGTCCATCGTAATAGCCGCGTCGCGCGAGATTGACGAAACTCGCCACGGTCAACGGCGCACGGTCCGCGAACAGGCGCAGGCGGATGGTGCCGCGACTGGTCGCGATCTCGGCGTTGAGGTCGGATTGGTTCATGAAGGATTCTCCGGGTTGCGGGCCGCCGGGTCGCGCTCGGCATGCGGGTGGGCTGCGCAGGGTAGCGCGCCGCAGGCCGCCCGGCAAAGCCCAGGTTCCCACGACAGCCGGATTTTCGCGATATACTGGGCGGCTTTCCCTCTCATTCCGGCACGCTCGCATGTCCCTGGAAAACCTCCGCAACATCGCGATCGTCGCGCATGTCGACCATGGCAAGACGACCCTGGTCGATTGCCTGCTCAAGCAGTCCGGCACGTTCAGCGAACGCACCGTGCTGGCCGAGCGTGTCATGGACTCGAACGACCAGGAAAAGGAACGCGGCATCACGATCCTGTCCAAGAACACCGCGATCACCTGGCAGGGCAACCGGATCAATATCGTCGACACGCCGGGCCATGCCGATTTCGGCGGCGAGGTCGAACGCGTGCTGTCGATGGTCGATTCGGTGTTGCTGCTGGTCGACGCGATGGACGGGCCGATGCCGCAAACGCGCTTCGTGACCCAGAAGGCGTTCCAGATGGGTTTCAAGCCGATCGTCGTGATCAACAAGGTCGATCGTCCCGGTGCGCGCCCGGACTGGGTGCTGAACGCGACGTTCGACCTGTTCGACCGTCTCGGCGCGACCGACGAGCAGCTCGATTTCCCGGTCGTGTACGCCTCGGCCCTGCACGGCTTCGCGGGCCTCGACGGCGACGTTCGCTCGGGCGACATGACGCCGTTGTACGAGGCGATCATGCGCCACGTACCCGCGCCGGCGGTCGATCCGGATGGTCCGTTCCAGATGCGCATCAGCCAGCTCGACTACAACAACTACGTCGGGCTCATCGGCATCGGTCGCATCGAGCGCGGCAAGGTGCGCACCAACATGCCGGTCGCGGTCGTGGATCGCGAAGGCAACCGGCGCAACGCGAAGGTGCTCCAGGTGCTCGGATTCATGGGCCTGGAGCGTCGCGAAGTCGCGGAAGCCGAAGCCGGCGACATCATCGCGATTTCCGGCGTCGAGGACATCTCGATCTCCGACACGATCTGCGCGCCCGAGGCGCCCGAGGCACTGCCGGTGCTGACCGTCGACGAACCGACCATCAGCATGACCTTCCAGGTCAACCAGTCGCCGTTCGCGGGCAGCAAGGAACACAGCGGCGGCAAGTACCTGACCAGCCGCCAGATCCGCGATCGCCTGCTGCGCGAGGCGCTGCACAACGTCGCGCTGCGCGTCGAGGAGACCGAGGATCCGGACAAGTTCAAGGTTTCCGGACGCGGCGAACTGCATCTTTCCGTCCTGATCGAGACGATGCGCCGCGAAGGTTACGAACTCGCGGTTTCGCGTCCCGAAGTCATCGTGCGCGAAGTCGATGGCGTGCGCGAGGAACCGTTCGAGCAACTCGTCGTGGACATGGAAGAGTCGTTCCAGGGTGGCGTCATGGAACGGCTCGGCATGCGTCGCGGCCAGCTCACCGGCATGCAGCCGGACGGCAAGGGTCGCGTGCGCCTCGATTACCTGATCCCGGCGCGCGGCCTGATCGGTTTCCAGACCGAATTCCGTACGCTGACCGCCGGCACCGGCCTGCTGTTCCACGTATTCGACCACTACGGGCCGGTATCCGGCGGCGCGATCGCGAAGCGGCCGAACGGCGTCATGATCTCCAATGGCCAGGGCGCATCACCGGCCTACGCGCTGAACATGCTGCAGGAGCGCGGCCGGTTGCTGATCGGCGAAGGCGAGTCGATCTACGAAGGCCAGCTCGTCGGCATCCACGCCAAGGACAACGACCTGACCGTGAACGCGCTGCGCGCCAAGCAGCTCAGCAACGTGCGCGCAGCAGGCAAGGACGATGCGCCGCAACTGACACCGCCCGTGCGCATGTCGCTGGAACAGGCGCTGGAGTTCATCGAGGACGACGAACTCGTCGAAGTCACGCCCAAGGCGATCCGCCTGCGCAAGAAGCACCTGACCGAAAGCGATCGCAAGCGCGCCTCGCGCAGCGCGTGACGGAATCGCGGGATCCCGTCGAGCCGCCTCGTTCGATGCATTCGACGGCCCTCCCGATCCTGCTCGCCTGGAGTGGCGGCAAGGATTGCCTGATGGCGCTGGATCGGCTGGTCGACGATCCGCGCTGGCACGTGGTCGGTTTGATGAGCACGATCGACCGCGGGGAGGATCGCGTCGTCATGCACCGCATCCGCGGCGACGTCGTGCGCGAGCAGGCGCGCTTGCTGGGTGTTCCATTGGTCGAGGTCGCGATCGAAGCGGGAGCCGACAATGTCGCGTACGAACGCGCGCATGCGGCAGCCCTGGCCCGGGCACGCAACCGCTGGCCCGGCATCCGGCATGTCGCATTCGGCGACCTGTTCCTCGAGGACGTGCGCGCGTGGCGCGAGGCACGACTCGCGCGTGCGGACTGGGCCGGCGTGTTCCCGTTGTGGGGCGAATCGACCCGTCGATTGGCTGCGCAGTTCCTGCACCGCAGCCATCGCGCGGTGGTCTGCTGCGTGGACACGCAACAAGCGGATGCGATGTTCTGCGGTCGCGAATTCGACCAGGCGATGCTGGACGCATTGCCGGCGACGGTGGATCCCTGCGGAGAGAACGGCGAATTCCACACGCTGGCCTTTTCGGGCCCGCTGTTCGCGCAACCGCTCGAGCTGGACCAGGGCGCCTCGCATCTCCGGGACGGGCGTTTCGCGTACACGGATTTCACGCTCCGCGAAGGCGCCCGGGCCCGCTGAAACAGGGTGGATCAGACTGTCTGCACACCCCGCTTGCGCACGATCAGCATCGCGAGTTCGATCGATTGCTCGTAGTTGAGGCGCGGATCGACGTGCGACTTGTACGCGCGCGCGAGGTCGGCTTCGGTCAGGTCGCGCGCGCCGCCGAGGCATTCGGTCACGTCCTCGCCGGTGAGTTCCAGATGGACGCCGCCGAGGCGCGTGCCGCACGCGGCGTGCACGTCGAACGCGCGATCGAGTTCGGTGCAGATGTTTTCGAAACGCCGAGTCTTGACGCCATTCGCGGTTGCCTCGGTATTGCCGTGCATCGGATCGCAGCACCACAGGACCTTGCGGCCGGCCGCGCGGACCGCGTTGAGCAGCGGCGGCAGCGCTGATTCCACGTTCGCCGCGCCCATGCGGTGGATCAGGGTCAGGCGCCCCGCCTCGTTGCCCGGATCGAGCACGTCGATGAGGCGCAGGAGCCGCTCCGGGCGGGTGTCCGGCCCGATCTTGACCGCGACCGGATTGCGGATGCCGCGGCAGAACTCGACGTGTGCACCCTCGATGTCCGCGGTACGCATGCCGATCCACGGGAAGTGCGTGGACAGGTCGAACCAGCCCCACTGGCGCGGCACCTGGCGCGTGAGGGCCTGCTCGTAATGCAGGACCAGCGCCTCGTGCGAGGTATGGAAATCGACGCGCTGGAAACTGCCGATCGGCTCGTCGGCCAGCGTTTCCATGAACCGCAGCGAATCGCCGATCGACTCGACCATCCGTCGGTATTCGCTTTGCAACGGCGAATGTTCGACCCAGGCGAGATCCCAGTATTCCGGGTGGTGCAGGTCCGCGAAACCGCCGTCGATCAGCGCACGCACGAAATTGAGGGTCATCGCCGAATGCGCGTAACCGCGGATCAGGCGTTCCGGATCGGCGCGACGTCCTGCTTCGTCGAACCCGGCCCCGTTGACCAGATCGCCGCGGTACACCGGCAGACTCACGCCGTCACGGCTTTCCAGTGCGGTCGAGCGCGGCTTGGCGTACTGGCCCGCGAAGCGCCCCACGCGCACGACGGGCATCTTGAGTCCGTGCACGAGCACGAGGCTCATTTGCAGCAGGACCTTGAGTCGATTGGAAATGAGTGGCGAGGTGCATTCCTCGAAGGTCTCGGCGCAATCGCCGCCTTGCAGCAGGAAGCGCCGGCCTTCGGCCGCGTCCGCGAGCAATTGGCGCAACGCGAGGATTTCCCACGAGGTGACCAGCGGTGGCAGCTCGGCGAGCTTCGCAAGCGTTCCGGCCAGTTCGGCGGAATCCGCATAGACCGGCTGCTGGAGTTGCGGATGTTCCTGCCACGATGCGGGTGACCAACCGGGCGCTTCACGGACGGCACCGATGGCGGGCTGCTGCGGGTTCATGCCGACTCCATGCTGCACTGCGGCAAACAGGATGCCACAAAGCGCGGCGCCAGCGAAAGCCGCGCCGCGGTCAGGTGCGCCGGCGCAACCCGCTCCACAGGGCACCAAGGCCGAGCAGCACGTAGCAGATCAGGGTCCAGCCCGGCATCGAAAGGCCGAGGAACGACCAGTTCACCTGTGAACAGTCCGCCGAGCCGGTGAACGCGAGCTTCAGCGTCTTGCCGATCGGGAAATTGTTGACCATGTAGTTCCAGCCCGGCGCACAACCGGCAAACGGATCGGGCGGCAGATGCTGGACCTGGATGTGGCGCACCGCGATGCCGGCGCCGATCGCCGCGGCGACCAGGACCAGGATCGCATACACGCGGCGCCCGGTCCGCGCAGGTCCGTGAATCGCACCAGCCGCGAACAGCAACGCCATAACGATGAAGGCGATGCGCTGGAAGATGCACATCGGACAGGGTTCGACGCCCATCGCGAACTGCTCGTAATACGCATACGCAAGCAAGGCGATGCAGACGAAGGCGCCCGTCGCGAACTGGGTGCGGAACGACCAGGCAAGCGGATTCGGATTCATGCGGACCTCATGCGGTGGCTGTCACGCGCGACCGGTCTTCCCTGCCGCGTCGCTGGACGGGCAACTCCAAACGACGGCGGCCCCGGGCAACGAGGTCGCCCGGGGCCGCATGCTACACGGTACCAGCGATTACTCGCCCGTTTCGACCTGTGGGCGATCGACGAGTTCCACATAGGCCATCGGCGCGTTGTCGCCGACCCGGAAACCGCACTTGAGGATACGCAGGTAGCCGCCCGGGCGTGCGCGGTAACGCGGACCGAGTTCGACGAACAGCTTGCCGACCGCCTGCTTGTCGCGCAAGCGCGCGAATGCGAGGCGACGGTTGGCGACGCCATCTGTCTTGGCCAGGGTGATGAGCGGCTCGGCAACGCGGCGCAGTTCCTTGGCCTTCGGCAAGGTGGTGCGGATCAGCTCGTGCTTGAACAGCGACGCCGCCATGTTCTTGAACATGGCCTCGCGGTGGCTGCTCGTGCGGTTGAATTTGCGTCCGGATTTCATGTGGCGCATGGAGAGAGCCTCTTGCTCTTGTAAAGAGTGCGGCCACGGATGGCCGCGATTTGATTCTCGCGATCATGAATGATTGCACAAACAACCATTCAAGCCGGCGACTGCGTCCGGTTCCCCGCGGTTACCCGCTTTTATTCCGGGATTCGGAATTGGAGGTTCGGGATTCGTGAAGAACAAGACGCTCGCGAGAACGTGCTCCATCGAATCCCGAATTCCGGTTCTGCATCACCCCAGTTGCATGCCGTGCGCGATTCCCGGCGGCGGCCAGCTTTCCAGCTTCATGCCCAGCGACAATCCGCGCTGGCCGAGCACGTCCTTGATCTCGGTGAGCGACTTCTTGCCGAGATTCGGCGTCTTCAGCAACTCGACCTCGGTCTTCTGGACCAGGTCGCCGATGTAATAGATGCTCTCAGCCTTGAGGCAGTTGGCCGAGCGCACGGTGAGTTCGAGGTCGTCGATCGGACGCAGCAGGACCGGATCGACGCCGCTCTTCTCGGACTTCGCGCCTTCGCTTTCGCGGCGCGTGAAATCGCCGAACACGCTGAGCTGGTCCTGCATGATCTCGGCCGCCTTGCGCACCGCGTCCTCGGCGTCGATCGCGCCGTTGGTCTCGATGTCGAGGATCAGCTTGTCGAGGTCGGTACGCTGCTCGAGGCGGGCGCTGTCGACGTGGTACGCCACGCGGCGGACCGGGCAGAACGATGCATCCAGCGGCAGGCGGCCGATCGGGCGCGGTTCATCGTCCGGAAGGACGCGGGTCGTCGCGGGCTGGTAACCGACGCCACGCTCGACCTTGAGGCGCATGTTGAGCTCGACGTCCTTGGTCAGGTGGCAGATCACGTGCTCAGGATTGATGATCTCCACCGAATGATCGACCTGGATGTCACCGGCCGTGACCACACCGCGCTTGTCGCGACTCAGGGTCAGCAGCGACTGGTCGTGGCCCTGCATGCGAATCGCGACGTCCTTGAGGTTCAGCAGCACCTCGATGACGTCCTCCTGCAAGCCCTCGAGTGTCGTGTACTCGTGCAACACGCCATCGATCTCGACTTCGGTGATCGCACTGCCGGGGATGGAGGACAGCAGGACCCGGCGCAGGGCATTGCCCAGCGTATGGCCGAAGCCGCGCTCCATGGGTTCGACGATGACCTTGGCCCGGTTGGGACCGGTACGTTCGATTTGCATGCCACGCGGACGCAGCACATTGGTGGAAGATCCCGCCATGTACGAAGACTCCCGGAAATCCGTGCGGATTCCCTTGCTTGATACGAAACCGATGGAAGACCGCGGCGATCTCGTCCGCCGCGACCTTCTTACTTGGAGTAAAGCTCGATGATGAGGCTCTCGTTGATGTCGGTCGGCAGGTCCGAACGCTCCGGCAATGCCTTGAGCACGCCGCTGAACTTGACCGGGTCGACCTCCATCCAAGCCGGAACGAGGTCCATTTCCTGCGCGACGTTGACCGCTTCCTTGACGCGCAACTGGTTGCGCGCCTTTTCGGTCAGGACGATCTCGTCGCCAGCCTTGACCTGGTAGGAAGGCAGGTTGACCTTCTTGCCATTGACCACGATCGCGGCATGCGAAACGAGCTGGCGTGCCTGCGAGCGGGTCACCGCGAAACCCATGCGATAGACGATATTGTCGAGGCGACCTTCGAGCATGCGCAACAGGTTCTCGCCGGTATTGCCCTTCTGCGCGGTCGCCTTGTGGTAATAGCTGCGGAACTGGCGCTCGAGCAGGCCGTACATGCGCTTGACCTTCTGCTTCTCGCGCAACTGCACGCCATAGTCGGACAGGCGGCCGCGGCGCGTCGCCGCGCCATGCTGGCCGGGCTTCTGCTCGAGCTTGCACTTCGAATCGATCGAGCGCGCCGGGCTCTTGAGGCCGAGATCCGCGCCTTCACGGCGCGCCAGTTTGCAGGTGGGTCCGATATAACGAGCCATGTCTATCTCTTTCAAATGGTCGGGCCGGGGGGCGGCCGAATCCTGTCTTCCGCGATCAGGGCTGACCGCCGGAAGCAACCTTCAGACGCGCCGCTTCTTCGGCGGCCGGCAACCGTTGTGCGGAATCGGCGTCACGTCGATGATGTTGGTGACCTTGAAGCCGGCATTGTTCAGCGAACGCACCGAGGACTCGCGCCCCGGGCCCGGGCCCTTGACACGGACCTCGACCGTCTTCACGCCATAGTCCGCGGCGGCCTTGGCGGCCTTGTCCGCGGCTACCTGGGCGGCGAACGGCGTCGACTTGCGCGAACCACGGAATCCCGCGCCACCGGCAGTCGCCCAGGAAAGTGCGTTGCCCTGGCGATCGGTGATGGTGATGACCGTGTTGTTGAAGGAAGCCTGCACGTGGGCAATGGCATCCGTCACCACGCGGCGTGTCTTCTTCTTGGTCTTGCTTGCGACCGGTTTGCTCATGGGTGTTCCGAATCCGTATCAGGCGAGGTCGATTACTTTCTGATCGCGCGACGCGGTCCCTTGCGGGTGCGTGCGTTGGTGCGGGTGCGCTGGCCACGCAGCGGCAGGCCGCGACGGTGGCGCAGGCCGCGATAGGTACCGAGGTCGATGAGCCGCTTGATCGACATGCCGACTTCGCGACGCAGGTCGCCCTCGACCGTGAACTTGCCGATCGCCTGGCGCAGCTGTTCCACTTCGGGCTCGGTCAGATCCCGGATCTTCGTCGCCGGATCGACCCCGGCTTCGACGCAGATCTTCTTCGACCGCGAGCGGCCGATGCCGTAGATGCTTTGCAGGCCGACCCAGACGTGTTTCTGAACCGGCAGATTGACACCTGCGATGCGCGCCATGTTTGCTTGTCTCCGAAGCGCCAGTTGCGCAGTGAACTGGCTATTTTAACGTGAATTGGGCAATTTTGGAACCATTTGGGGGTTCCGTTCAGCGGCCGCGCAAGTTCGCCTTGCGCAGCAGGCTTTCGTACTGGTGCGAGACCAGGTGGGCCTGGATCTGGGCGGTGAAGTCCATGACCACGACCACCACGATCAGCAGCGACGTGCCGCCGAAATAGAACGGCACGTTCCAGGCGTTGCGCAGCACATCGGGTACCAGGCATACCGCGACCAGGTAGAGGGCGCCGGCGCCGGTCAGCCGGGTCAGCACGCCGTCGATGTACTCCGCGGTCGCCTTGCCCGGGCGGATTCCCGGAATCAGGGCGCCGGAACGCTTGAGGTTGTCCGCGGTCTCCTGCGAATTGAACACCAGCGCGGTGTAGAAGAACGCGAAGATCGCGATCATCAGGCCATACAGGGCCATGTGCAGCGGTTGGCCGGGCCCCAGCGCCGCGGTCAGTCGCTGCAGCCAGCCGATCTCGCTCGCGTTGTTGAACCACGCGGCGGCGGTCGCCGGGAACATGATCAGCGAGGACGCAAAGATCGGCGGGATCACGCCGGACATGTTGATCTTCAGCGGCAGG
Source organism: uncultured Rhodanobacteraceae bacterium (assembly GCA_964462745.1). Taxonomy (GTDB): domain Bacteria; phylum Pseudomonadota; class Gammaproteobacteria; order Xanthomonadales; family Rhodanobacteraceae; genus Dokdonella_A. The sequence continues at coordinate 10,812 of CAYWZC010000005.1, read as the reverse complement.
TGCGAGCTCTGGTTCATGTACGCCTTGCCGGCGCCGCCCTGGCGCCGCGCGTAATTGACCGTGATGCGTCGCTGTCCGCTTTCGACGAACACGCAGAACGCGGTCACCGCGAGCACGAAAGCGAGCACGATCATGACCATCAGGACGGACAGTTCGCCGCTCTGCGCCATGCCGAGCGTGACCGCGACCGCCGAAGGCAGGCCGGCGACGATACCCGCAAAGATGATCAGCGAAATTCCGTTGCCGACACCGCGCTCGGTCATCTGCTCACCGAGCCACATCAGGAACATGGTTCCCGCGGTCAGGCCGACCACGGTCGCGAGAATGAACTGCGGGCCCGGGTTGTACACCACCCCGACCTGCTGCTGGAGCATGGTCGCGACACCGAACGACTGGAACAACGCAAGGCCGACCGTACCGAAACGGGTGTACATGGTGAGCTTGCGCCGACCGGACTCGCCTTCCTTCTTGAGCTGCTGCCACGCCGGAATCACCGAACCGAACATCTGCACGATGATCGAGGCGGAGATGTAGGGGATCACGCCGAGCGCAAACAGCGAGAAGCGCGCGAGCGCACCGCCCGAGAACATGTTGAACATGTCGAGCAGGCCGCCGCCGCCCTCGACCAGCCGGGTCATCGCCTCGGGATCGACGCCCGGGACCGGGATGAACGAACCGAGCCGGAACACGACGAGCGCGCCGACGACGAACAGCAGACGCTGCTTGAGTTCGGTGAGCTTGCCGAACGAGGCCAGCGCATTGGGCTTGGAGGCGGCCACCCTTCTACTCCACGCTGCCACCGGCAGCCTCGATCGCAGCCTTCGCACCGGCTGTCGCCGCCACGCCCTTGAGCTTCACCGCCCGGGTGATCTCGCCCTTCTTCACGACCTTCGCGCGCACCGCGCGCGACTCGATCAGGCCCGCGGTCTTCAGGGCATCGAAATCGACCACATCAACCTTGAGCGAGTCGATCTTGTAGAGCAGCACCTCGCAAACTTCCTGCGCGATCTTCGAGCGAAACCCGATCTTCGGCAGGCGCCGCTGCAGGGGCATCTGGCCGCCTTCGAACCCGGGCTTGACCTTGCCCTTGCCGGAGCGGGCGTACTGGCCCTTGTGTCCGCGACCGGCCGTCTTGCCGAGGCCGGAGCCGATGCCACGGCCGACGCGCACGCGTTCGCGGCGGGCACCATCTGCGGGTTTCAATGTGTTGAGACGCATCGTCGAATCCTCAATGTCACGATCGCGGCGCATGGAGGCACCGCACGCGGATCAAGCGACCTTCGCTCGATCCGACGGAGCCGGATCCGGACCTGCACCGGATTCGGCGTGTCCGATCCAATCCATGAAGGGATTGTGATCGGACGATCGAATCAATCCTCTACCCGCACCAGATAACTGACCTGGTTGATCAAGCCGCGAACCGACGGCGAGTCCACCAGTTCGCGCACGTCATTGAGCTTGCGCAGGCCGAGCGCCTTGACGCTGACCCGGTGGCGCCGCTGGCAACCGTTGGTGCTCTTGACCAGCCGGACCTTGATCAAACCCGGTGACTTCGTGGCAGCGTTCTCAGCCATTGCCGAGTACCTCCTCGACCTTCTTGCCGCGCTTGGCGGCGATGTGTCCAGGCGACGCCATGGCCTGCAGGCCGTTGATCGTCGCGCGCACGAGGTTGATCGGATTGCGTGATCCGACCGCCTTGGCCAGCACGTTCTTGACCCCGACCACTTCGAGTACGGCGCGCATCGCGCCGCCGGCGATCACGCCGGTACCCTCCGACGCTGGCTGCATGTAGACACGCGCCGCGCCGTGGTTGGCCTTGACCGCATGGAACAGGGTGCCGTTGTTCAGGTGCACGTTAATCATCGCCTTGCGCGCGCGCTCCATCGCCTTCTGGATCGCGACCGGAACTTCGCGCGCCTTGCCGTAGCCGAATCCGACCCGGCCTTCGCCGTCGCCAACCACGGTCAGCGCGGTAAAGCTCATCTGGCGACCGCCCTTGACGGTCTTCGCGACGCGATTGACCGCGATCAGTTTCTCGAGGAGACCGTCGCCGCTGTCACGATCATTGCTGGGTGCTGCCATGTTTCACCTCATGCCGCACTTGCGTTGCGGACTTCTGCTTGCGGCTGGGCCGCTTGGAGTTGTGGTATTGCCGTGATTCGTGATTGGGGATTCGGAAGATCAGGATCTGGCTTTTTCGAATCTCCAATCCCGAATCCCGAATGCCGGCTATCAGAACTTCAATCCCGCCTCGCGCGCCGCGTCGGCGAGCGCCGCGACCCGGCCGTGGTAACGGAACCCGGACCGGTCGAATGCGACCGATTCGATGCCTGCCTGGATCGCACGTTCGGCGACCGCCTTGCCGACCGCCGCCGCTGCCGCCTTGTTCTTGGTGCCCTTGAGGCCCTCGGCGACGCTCTTCTGCACGGTCGAGGCGCAGGCCACGACTTCGTCGCCGGAGGCGCTGAAGACCTGGGCATAGATATGCTGGCCGCTGCGATGCACGCTCAGCCGGGGTACGCCGAGGTTGCGGATGCGCGCGCGGGTGGACTTGGCCCGACGCAGTCTTGCAATGTTCTTCTTCACGTTCGTTGCTCCGGGAAGCTGAAGGCATTCTGGGAAATCCGGTCATGAATGACCCGGACCGGACCGACCCAGATCAGGCCTTCTTGGCTTCCTTCAATGTGATTCGCTCGCCGGCATACCGCACGCCCTTGCCCTTGTAGGGCTCGGGTGGGCGGAACGCGCGGATCTTCGCCGCAACCTGGCCGACCTGTTGCTTGTCGGCGCCCTTCACCAAGATCTCGGTCTGCGCCGGCACCTCGATCGTGATGCCTTCGGGGGCCTTGAACACGACCGGATGCGAGAAGCCGAGCGTCAGGTTGACGTCCCTGCCCTGCATCGCGGCACGGTATCCGACACCGACCAGTTCGAGCTTGCGCGTGTAACCCTCGCTGACACCCTGGACCATGTTCGCGAGCAGCGCGCGCGCGGTACCGGCCATCTTGATATCGCCGGGCTGCTTGGCGCTCAGGCGAATCTCGTTGTCCTTCACTTCCACGTCCACGCCCGACGGCGACGCGAACCGCAGCGTACCCTTCGGACCCTTCACGGTGATCGCCTCGGATCCCACCTGGCACTCGACCCCCTTGGGGAGCGCAACAGGCATCTTTGCAATGCGTGACATATCTGTGTCTCCCGGATCAGGCAACCACACCGATGATCTCGCCGCCGAGGCCCTGCTTGCGGGCGTTGGCGTCGGACATGATGCCGGCAGAGGTGGATACGATCGCCACGCCGAGGCCGTTCAGCACCTTGGGCAGCTCGTTCTTGCCGCGGTACACGCGCAATCCCGAGCGGCTGACTCGCTGCAATCGCTCGATGACCGGCTTGCCTTCGTAGTACTTGAGGGCAATCTGCAGGGTCGGCTTGACCGCGTCGCCGCCAACCTGGACATCGCCCAGATACCCTTCTTCCTGCAACAAGCGGGCGATCGCCTGCTTGACGCGCGAGGACGGCATCGTGACATCGCGTTTGCCGACCGCCTGCGCATTGCGGATGCGCGTGAACATGTCGGCGATGGGATCAGTCATGCTCATGTATCAGATTCCTATGCATCGATATCCGTTGTGTTAAGGGAATGGGGATTCGGGAATGGTGAGGAAACCGCTGTCGCTGTTCCAATTCCCCATTCCCGAATCCCGATTCCCGGCTCGATCACCAGCTCGCCTTGCGCAGGCCCGGCACGTCGCCGCGCATGGTCGCTTCGCGCAGCTTGGTCCGGCCCAGGCCGAACTTGCTGTACACGCCGCGCGGGCGCCCGGTCAGCGCGCAACGGTTGCGCTGGCGGGTCGGGCTCGAATCGCGCGGCAACTTCTGCAGCTTGACCATCGCGTCGAGCTTTTCCTCGTAAGTCGCCGTGTCGCTGGTGACGACCTTCTTGAGTTCGATGCGCCGCGCACCGAAGCGCCGGATGAGCTTGGCCCGCTTGGTCTCGCGGTTCACCATTGATTTCTTGGCCATGTAACGGTGTCCTGGTTGCGCTTGGGTGGACGGAATCAGTTGCGGAACGGGAAACGGAACGCCTCGAGCAGCGCCCGGCCCTCGGCATCCGTCCGGGCCGTCGTCGTGATCGCGATGTCCATGCCGCGCAGCGCGTCGATCTGGTCGAAGTCGATCTCGGGGAAGATGATCTGTTCCTTGATGCCCATGTTGAAGTTGCCGCGCCCGTCGAACGAACGTCCGGAAATGCCCCGGAAGTCGCGAACCCGCGGCAGCGACACGTTGATGAACCGGTCGAGGAATTCGAACATGCGTTCGCGACGCAGGGTGACCTTGCAGCCGATCGGCCAGTTCTCGCGGATCTTGAACGTGGCGTGCGCCTTGCGCGACAACGTCACGATCGGCTTCTGGCCGGCCGCCTTCGCCATGTCGGCCACGGCGTTCTCCAGCACCTTCTTGTTGCCGACCGCCTCGCCCACGCCCATGTTGAGCGTGATCTTGACGAGACGCGGAACCTGCATCGGGTTGCTGTAGCCGAAGCGCTCCATGAGCTGCGGGACGACCTGTTCCTTGTAGATTTTCTCGAGGCGAGTCATTGCAATAATCCTCAGGCGTCAACCACTTCGCCGGACGAACGGAACACGCGGACCTTGCGCCCGTCCTCGAGCGTCTTGAAGCCCACGCGCTCACCCTTGTTGGTGGCGGCGTTGAACAGCATTACGTTGGAAATGTCGATCGACGCCTCGCGCTCGATGATCCCGCCCGGCTGCTGGGCCTGCGGATTCGGCTTGGTGTGGCGCTTGACCAGGTTGATGTTCTGGACATACACGCGGTCGCCGGCGACGCGCATGACTTCGCCGCGCTGTCCCTTGTTCTTGCCGGTGATCACGACGACCTGGTCGCCCTTCTTGATACGGTTCATGTCAGCATTTCCTGGATGACGGGCCGGTTGCTCCGGTTTGCGATTCCCGATTCCCGATTCCCGATTCTCAAAGTACTTCCGGCGCGAGCGACACGATCTTCATGAAACGCTCGCCGCGCAATTCGCGCGTGACCGGTCCGAAGATGCGTGTACCGATCGGCTCGAGTTTGTTGTTGAGCAGCACCGCGGCATTGCCGTCGAAGCGGATCAGCGATCCGTCCGGCCGGCGGACGCCCTTGCGCGTGCGCACGACCACCGCGTCGTACACTTCACCCTTCTTGACCTTGCCGCGAGGAATCGCCTCGCGCACCGACACCTTGATGACGTCGCCGATCTGCGCATAGCGGCGCTTGGAACCGCCGAGCACCTTGATGCACATCAGTTCGCGCGCACCGCTATTGTCGGCGGCGGCCAGGGTGGTCTGCATCTGGATCATGTTGCTTGCTCCTTCCGTCCGCAGCGCTTACTGCTGTGCGCGCGCGACGACTTCGACGACGCGCCAGTTCTTGGTCCTGGACATCGGCCGGCATTCGACGATGCGCACCGTGTCGCCATCGCGGCATTCGCCCGCCGCGTCATGGGCATGCACCTTGGTCGAGCGGCGCACGATCTTGCCGTACAGCGGATGCTGCACCTGGCGCTCGAGCAGCACGGTGACGGTGTTCTGCATCTTGCTGCTGACCACGCGTCCCTCGACCGACCGCTGTGTCTTCTCGTTCTCGCTCATGACCCGCGTCCTTGATTCATTGCACCGAGCAGGGTCTTGGCCTGCGCGATCTCGCGCCGCACGCGCTTCAACTGGTGCAGCTGGCCCAACTGACCGGAACCCTTCTGCATGCGCAGGTTGAACTGCTCGCGGCGAAGGTCGAGCACGTGCTCGGTCAATTCCGCCGCCGATTTCTCGCGAAGTTCTTTCAGATCCATCACAGCACCGTCCGGGTAATGAACTGGGTCTGCACCGGCAGTTTGGCTGCGGCCAGGCGGAACGCCTCGCGCGCATCCGTTTCGGTCACGCCTTCGATCTCGTACAACATGCGGCCGGGCTGGATCGGCGCAACCCAGAACTCGACGCCGCCCTTGCCCTTGCCCATGCGGACTTCGATCGGCTTCTTGGTGATCGGCTTGTCCGGGAACACGCGAATCCACAACTTGCCACCGCGCTTGACGAAGCGGGTGATGCAGCGTCGCGCGGCCTCGATCTGGCGCGCGGTCAACTGCCCGTGGGTGGTCGCCTTGAGACCGTACTCGCCGAAGCTGACCTTGTTCGAGACATAGGCCAGGCCCTCGTTGCGGCCCTTGTGGACCTTGCGGTACTTGGTGCGCTTGGGTTGCAACATTTCACGATCCTTTACTGGTGCGATCGTCCCTGATCGCGTGAATCAAGAAGCGGTCGTCCTGACCGCACCATTCATTTTGTCGCGCGACGCGGCGCGCGCTCGTCGCCACCGTCCGGCTTGGACGGGCGGCGCGACCCGCGTTCTTCCGATGCCTCGGCCTTCGCTTCCTGGACCGCCGCGTGCAGATCGAAGATCTCGCCCTTGTAGATCCAGACCTTGACGCCGATGATTCCGTAGGTGGTACGCGCTTCGGCGAAACCGTAATCGATGTCGGCACGCAGCGTATGCAGCGGCACGCGACCTTCGCGATACCACTCCGAACGCGCGATCTCGGCGCCGTTCAGGCGACCACCGACGTTGACCTTGATGCCCAGCGCGCCGAGACGCATCGCGTTCTGCACCGAGCGCTTCATCGCGCGGCGGAACATGATGCGGCGCTCGAGCTGCTGCGCGATCGATTCCGCCACCAGCTGCGCGTCGAGTTCCGGCTTGCGCACCTCGGTCACGTTGATGTGCGCGGGCACGCCCATCACCGCCGAGACTTCCTTGCGCAGGCGTTCGATGTCCTCGCCCTTCTTGCCGATCACGACGCCCGGACGGGCACTGTGGATCGTGACCCGCGCGGTCTTGGCCGGGCGCTCGATCGTGATCTTCGAGATGCCGGCCTGCGCAAGCTTCTTCTTGAGCAGTTCACGCACCTTGAGATCGGCGACGAGATACTGCGCATAGTCGCGCTTGCCGGCGAACCACTTCGAGGCCCAATCCTTGGAGATTCCAAGGCGGATACCGGTCGGATGAACTTTATGACCCATCGTTGCGTCCTGTCGAAACTTACGCGCCCACGACCACGGTGATGTGGCTGGTACGTTTGAAAATCCGCGTTCCGCGGCCCTTGGCGCGCGCATGCATGCGCTTCAGAATCGGTCCCTCGTCGACCATGATCGTCGCGACCTTGAGTTCGTCGACGTCGGCGCCGAAGTTGTTCTCCGCGTTCGCGATCGCCGACAACAGCAGCTTCTTGATCATCTGCGCTGCCTTCTTGTCGCTGAACGCGAGCAGGTTGGTCGCCCGCTCCACGCCGAGACCGCGCACCTGGTCCGCGACCAGGCGGGCTTTCTGCGGCGAGATGCGCGCACTGCGCAGGATTGCTCTGGCTTGCGTTTCCATCGTCGTTCCTACTACTTCTTCTTCTTGGCCTCGGCGGCTTTCTTGTCGCCGGAGTGGCCCTTGAAGGTGCGTGTGACGGCAAACTCGCCGAGCTTGTGCCCGACCATGTTCTCGTTGACCAGCACCGGCACATGCTGACGGCCGTTATGGATGGCGAGCGTCAAGCCCACCATGTCCGGCACGATCATGGAACGGCGCGACCAGGTCTTGATCGGGCGCTTGTTGTTGGCGGCCGAGGCGGCCTCCACCTTGTGCATCAGGTGGTGGTCGACGAACGGGCCTTTTCTCAGCGAACGTGGCATGGCAGTGATCCTTGATGGTCATCCTGACCCGGCAAACCGGCCCGCCTGGCCGGACTACAAATCAACCCCTACGATCGCGCACGATGAACTTCTGCGTGCGCTTGTTGTTGCGTGTCTTGTAACCCTTGGCCGGGACACCCCACGGGGAAACCGGATGCGGGTTGCCCTGGCCGGCCTTGGCTTCACCACCGCCGTGCGGATGGTCGACCGGATTCATGGCCGCGCCGCGCACGGTCGGGCGAACGCCGCGCCAGCGGCTCGCGCCGGCCTTGCCGAGCTTCTCGAGGCTGTGTTCGGAGTTGCCCGCCTCGCCGATCGTCGCGCGACATTCGGCCGGCACCCGACGCATCTCGCCCGAACGCAGGCGCAGCGTGGCGTAGCCTTGCTCACGCGCAACGAGTTGCGCGGAAGCACCTGCAGCGCGCGCGATCTGCGCGCCCTTGCCGGGCTTCATCTCGATGCAGTGCACGGTCGAGCCGACCGGGATGTTGCGCAGCGGCAGCGCGTTGCCGACCTTGATTGGCGCCTCGCGGCCGGCCATGAGCTGGTCGCCGTTCTTCGCGCCCTTGGGCGCGATGATGTAGCGGCGCTCGCCGTCCGCGTAACACAGCAGGGCAATGTGCGCGGTCCGATTCGGATCGTACTCGATCCGCTCGATACGCGCGGGAATGCCTTCCTTGTCACGCTTGAAATCGATGATCCGGTAATGCTGCTTGGAGCCACCACCGTGGTGCCGCGTGGTAATGCGGCCATGATGGTTGCGTCCGCCGGTCTTGGCCTGCGCCTCGGTCAACGGCGCGTAGGGGCCGCCCTTGTGCAAACCGGGCGTGACCACGCGAACCGCCGAACGGCGACCGGGAGATGTCGGTTTGAGAGTAATGAGTGCCATGGATTATCCGCCTCAGGCCCTGGCCATCACATCGATGGTCTGGCCTTCCGCAAGGCGCACATACGCCTTGCGTGAACCACCACGCGTGCCGAAACGGGAGCGGAAGGCCTTGGTCTTGCCCTTCCTGTTGCTCACGTTGACCGACAGCACCTGTACGTTGAACAGGCCTTCGACCGCCCGCTTGACGTCCTGCTTGGTCGCGCGTGGCGCGACCATGAAGACGTACTGGCTGGTCTCCTGCAATCGCGCGCTCTTCTCGGAAATGTGCGGCGCGCGCAGCACGGACAGCAGATGCTCGTTCAGGACTTGCTCGCTCATGCCAGCCACTCCTCGATCTTCTTGACCGCAGCCACGGTCAGCACCACGTGATCGGCACTCACCAGGCTGACCGGATCCAGCCCCGAGGGATCCACCGTATCGACGTACGGGATGTTGCGCGCGGCCAGATAGAGCGCCTCGGGGACCGTGTCGGACACGAGCAGCACGCGACCGGCGACTTCGAGCTCGGCGAGGCGCGCGCGCATGTCGCGCGTGCGTGGCGTGTCGATGCCGAACGACTCGACGACCTTGATCCGGCCCTGGCGATTCAACTCGGACAGGATCGAACGAATTGCACCGCGATACGCCTTGCGGTTGACCTTCTGTTCGAAGCTGCGCGGGCGTGCAGCGAACGCGACACCGCCGCCAACGAAGATCGGCGCGGTCAACGCGCCGTGACGCGCACCACCACCCTTCTGCCTCTTCGACTTCTTGGTCGTGCCGTTGACTTGCGAACGCGTCTTCTGCGCCTTGGTGCCGGCGCGACCCGCATTGCGGTACGCAACCACGACCTGATGCACGAGGTTCTCGCGGAACTCGGTACCGAATACCGTCTCGGAGACGGTCATCGGCTTGCCCGCGCCAATGATGCTGACTTCCACCGTGTGTCTCCTTAGCTCGCCTTGACCGCGGGACGCACGATCACGTTGCCGCCCGGCGCACCCGGCACCGAGCCCTTGATCGCGATCAGATGGCGTTCGCTGTCGATCTGCACGACCTCGAGGTTCATCGCCGACCGGCGCACGTTGCCCATGTGCCCGGACATCTTCTTGCCCGGGAACACGCGGCCCGGCGTCTGGCGCTGGCCGATCGAGCCCGGCGAGCGATGCGACAACGAGTTGCCGTGCGTCGCGTCGCCCATCTTGAAGTGATGACGCTTGATCGTGCCCTGGAAACCCTTGCCCTTGCTGACGCCGGCGACATCGACGATCTGGCCGGACTGGAACACCTCGTCCGCCTTCAGCTCTCCACCGACGCTGAATTTCTCGACCTGGTCCGGCTCGATGCGGAACTCCCAGAGCCCGCGGCCCGCCTCGACCTTCGCTTTCGCGTAATGCCCGGCGAGCGGCTTGTTGATCAGCGCCGCACGCTTCGTGCCCGCAGTCACCTGGACGGCACAATAGCCGTCGGTTTCCACGGTCTTCACCTGGGTGATCCGGTTCGGCGTCGCCTCGATCAGCGTCACCGGCACCGAACGACCGTCTTCGGTAAAGATGCGGCTCATCCCGCATTTGCGTCCAATCAACCCGATACTCATCGTCGTGTCTCTCTTGTTCGGGAGTGGGGAATGGTGAATCGGGATCGGTCGAGGCGCATGCCGCCGCGGCTCTTGCTATTCCCGATTCCCTACCCTCGATTCCCGGCTTCCAATCAGTGCAACTTGATCTGTACGTCGACGCCCGCCGCGAGGTCGAGCTTCATCAGTGCATCAACGGTCTTGTCGTTCGGATCGACAATGTCGAGCACGCGCTTGTGGATGCGCGTTTCGTACTGGTCGCGCGCGTCCTTGTCGGCATGCGGCGAAGTCAGGACCGTGAAGCGCTCGATCTTGGTCGGCAGCGGGATCGGACCGCGCACCTGCGCGCCCGTACGCTTGGCCGTTTCGACAATCTCGCCGGCCGAGCGATCGATCAGTCGATGATCGAATGCCTTGAGCCGGATACGAATCTTCTGGTCCGCCATTGCCATGTCCTCAAAAGAGCGTTGTTGTAATTTCGAGGCGATCTTTCATCGCCTCTGACTCTAGGTGGGAATCGGGAATGGTTTGAAGCGCGGCTTCCGCCTTGCCTTTCCGATTCCCTATTCCCTGTTCCCGAATCCCGGCTTTACTCGAAGATCTTCGCGACCACGCCGGCGCCGACCGTGCGGCCGCCC
>CAYWZC010000004.1:52390-56408 GCA_964462745.1 uncultured Rhodanobacteraceae bacterium | reverse complement strand
TGGAAGTACCAGCGCAGGTTGGCGTCGAACTGGTTCTCCTGGCCCGCGTTGCCGAACAAGAGGCTGCCGAACGCCGCGCTGCCGCCCGCGTCGTTGTCGTTGAGGAATTCGACCGCGGTGCCGGCGCCGGCGGTACCGCTGCCGTTGAACGTATTGTCCAGCGCGGTCAGCGCCATCGAGAGCGGCGCGGCGGGAGGATTGTCGCTGGTGATTTCCTTGTTGCTGACGACCAGCGAAACGAAGTCGTCCGCTCCGGCTGCCGGGGTGAAGACGTTGCCCGTCAGCACGATGCCCGGGTAGTTCTCGATCAGCACGCCGCGGTAACTGCCCTGGTGGCCGAGGAACTGGTTGTTGTCGATCGCCATCGGGATCGACTGCGGGTTGTGCATCAGGCGCATCAGGGACCAGTCCGCCGCATAGGACGTTGTGTCGTCGATGCCGGGAAGCGCACTGATGATGTTGGAATCGATCGTGACCTGGCTGACGCTCGCGTTCGGCGAGGAGAACTCGAGGCCGCGGCCTTGCAGCGTGTTGCCGGTGATCGAGACCGAACTGCTCGTCGAGGCGCCGGTCACCGTCGCGAAGCGCACGACGATGTCGTGCGTGTTCGCGGTGATCGTGTTGTTGCCGAGCGTGCCGAGCCCGGCATCCATCGAGATGCCGGAACGCAGCGCGGAACCGGCGGGAACATTGATGCCGTCGACGACGTTGCCGTCGACCAGCACGGTCGAGCCATCGACGCGCGGCAGGCCGAGCGAGTTGTTGATGTAGTTGATCGAGATTGCGTTGCGATAGCGGAAGGTCGAGCTTGTCGCCGGGAGGCTCTTGCTCGAACCGAAATGGTTGTTGACGATCGCGAGTCCGTCGACGAAACCGCTTGCGAGGATGCCCTCGGCGACGTAGCTCTCGTCCATGCCGAGGTCGAGGTTCTCGATGCGCACGTCCTCGGCGCCGTTGACGACCAGCAGCGGCTGATTGATGGCGCCGGCGGTGCGGGTCAGCAGCGGTTTGTTGCCCGGATCGTCGCCGATTAGTTGCAGGCCGTCCTTGGTGATCGTGACCGATTCGTCGTAGGTGCCGGGCGCGACGTGAATCGTGCTGTAGACGTCGGCCTGCGAAACGGCGTAGCCGATCGTCCTACAGCGGCTGAGCGGGTTGCCGCAGGTTCCGGTATCGGTGCCGGCCGGGTCGACGTAGCGATCCGCCTCGAAGCCGACATGGAATGGCTGGCCGCCGCCCGGCAACACCGAGAGGTCGTCGATGTAGACGCCCGCGGGGCGGTTCGTCGCATACCCGTACGGCAGACGATTGTTCAGGTGGTCCGGATTCTCGATGATGCGGAAGCCGAGCCGCGTAACCGTGACCTTGGTGCCTGGCGGTGCGAACGGCCCGGCCAGATACGCATCCTCCCAGCTCTTCATGCTTCCCGATGTCCAGACGATGCTGCCGACATCGTCGAGAACCTCGTAGAGCACGGTGTCGTCACGCGCACCGGACACGAGTTGCGCGGACACGCGCAGTTGGTACCAGGTGTCATGGGCGAGCGGGCTGCTGTTCGCGATCTGGTACTCGACGCCCGGATCGTCGAACGGCGCCGGCAGCGGCGGTCCCGCGAAACCCGAACCATTCAGGATGCCGACCGCCTGGACACGCAGCGTGGCGCCGTCATCGATGATCGCCGCATAAGTCAGGCGCTGGCCCGGTGCATCGCCGAGCGAGGCGGAGATCGTCAGGCCGGCGTTGCCTGCCGGTACGTTGAACCAGAATGAATTGACGATGCTGTTGTTCGGGCTGCTCCCCTCGGCTACCGACGCGAACGCCGGGCTCAACACGGAGTTGACGCAGCCCTCATGGAACCAGTTCGACACACGCCAGGACTGCATGCCTGCGCGCGCCCTGTCGTGGCTGATTTCCTCATCGTATTTCGTCGGCGAGCAGGAAACCGCCCAGCCGCCCTGGCCGCCGATGGAGGCACCGATCGGCACGTCGTTCGCGGGGCCGATCATGCGCGCAGGCGACTCGTTGAAGATTTCCGCTTGCACGCTCGCCATTCCGAACACGAGCGTGATGGCGACCAGCATGCGTGCGAGCAGCGTTGCGCCGTGGCGATGAGAATTCCCTGCGTTCATTACCGTCCCCTGTCCAGGTCGATCAACAAGAAGTGATGGCGCCACGCGGAGGTCGCGACGCCGGATGTGCACGAGCACGGACGCCGGCAGCGGCCAGCGTCGAAAGAATCCGAAGGAGGTTTGCCATTTGCCGGCGGCGGGATTCGCGGTGCCGGCAGGCGGCGAGCGATTCGAGGAAGCGTCGCGACATTCGGACGTCCCCGGTGGCCGGTCTGCATACTTGCAAGTGCCAACGCCATGACGCCTGTCGGCGCCGCGCGGACGACTGCGCAGGTATGTCGGGCTGTTTGACATGCTCCCCCCTCCAAATCCGTCTGGTTCGTCCATGGATTACGGAGGAGAGAGTCACTCGGACGCGTGCTGTCCCAGCTGCGCGTCGTCCCCACCCCGTGACATCCGCCGCGATCGCCGATTGGCGCCCGCGGAAGCGCGTTTCTATCACGGAATGTGATGGAGTTCAACTTTTTGTGGCAAGCAAACGTGAGCTATTTCGCATTTGCGGCCCTCTGGGCCGCTTTGGCGAGGCGGCGGGCGCGGGCCGGAGGCAGACCCGGCGACCGGCCGGGATCCGGCCCTGGTCGTGTCCGTGCCCCGGTGTTTTCGTTGCGCCGGGCGCCCTGACGGGACCACGCATCCATGATCCGGAATGCGATGCGCGTCCGTTTTCCCGCCTACCGGTTTCCGATACACTCGCGAAGCCATTGGGGATCATGGGATTGGCGATCATGCTTAAAAAATTCCTTTCGGTTTCGGCCGGCCTGCTGTTCGCGCTCACGGTGTATGCGGCGACCGTCCAGTGGGCCGCGAACGCGCCCGATCGCTACATCGTCCGGAAGGGCGACACCCTGTGGGACCTTTCCGCGCGCTTCCTCGCCAAGCCCTGGCAATGGCCCGAAATCTGGCAACTCAATCCGCAGGTGCGCAATCCGCACCTGATCTATCCGGGCGACGAACTCGTCCTGCGCGGCGGCCACGTCATGCACGGCGAAGGCTCGATCGGCCCGCATGTCCGCGCGACGCCGCTGGACGACGCGATCCCGCCGATCCCGCTGTCGGACATCAAGCAGTACCTGAAGCACGTGCGCATCATCAGCGAAGAGGAATTCGAGTACGCACCGCATGTGGTCGGCATCGAGGAGAACCAGTTGCGCGGCAGCTCCGGGCAACTGGTGTACGTGCGTGGGCTCGACGCGGAGGTCGGCGACCAGTTCGCCCTGCTGCGCCTCGGCGCCAGGTACTACGACATGCCGCCCGACAGCGAGGGCCGCAAGGACGTGTTCCATCGTGATCTCGAAACCCCGCGCGACGACCGGCCGGGCATGCTCTGGCACTACGGGCCACTGCTGATCAACAGCGACTACAAGCACCCGTGGCTCGGTTACGAGATGCGCCAGTACGGCACCGTGGTGGTGACGCGCGCTGGTGACCCGGCATCGGTGCTGGTCACGTATTCCGATTTCGAGGTCAAGGCCGGCGATTACGTGATGCCGATCGAGGAAGCGCCGTACGACGACGAATACGTGCCGCACGCACCGGACGAGGTGCCCGACAACATGCGTGTCCTCGCGCTGTCCGACGCAATGAACACGGTCGGTCCGAACCAGGTCGTCGCGCTGTCGCGCGGCGCCGCGGACGGCGTCGAGAACGGCCAGGTGTATTCGATCTACCACGAGGGCGAGACCGTCTCCGACCGCACCGATTACCCGCAAGGCGGGTTCCGCGAGCTGTTCCACCGCAAGGATTCGAAGGTCACCCTGCCGCCCGAGTTCATGGGCCACGTCATGGTGTTCCGCACCTTCGACCGGGTCAGCTACGGCTTGGTCATGGACGCGGTCAAGCCCGTCCACCTCGGCGACTTCCTGCACGATCCGGATTCGACGCCTTGAAGA
>CAYWZC010000004.1:31528-52290 GCA_964462745.1 uncultured Rhodanobacteraceae bacterium | reverse complement strand
CAAGCCCGTCCACCTCGGCGACTTCCTGCACGATCCGGATTCGACGCCTTGAAGAGCGGGAATCGGGAGCCGGGAATCGGGAATAGGAAAGCTGTTCCTGCCCGTGTTTTTCGAGGACGAGGCTGCTTCGTGCCAATACGGAGGCCGCAGGCGGATCGGGGAGCGGCACCCTTGCCTGTCATCCGGGCGAAAGACGGAGGCGCTTCACAACTGCCGAAGGCTGGTCATCCACTACAAGCGCGTCAAGATCAAGATGGATCCCGGCTTTCGCCGGGATGACGGCAAGGATGTACCGGCGTCTACGTCCCACCCAGTCGCCGGCAACCCTGCTTCCTATTCCCGTCTCCCGTCTCCCGTCTCCCGTCTCCCGTATTGTCCCGCGCGGGCGTGGCGGCTACGCTGCGTCTCCGGACGGGAGCCTTGCTCATGGATACCAACGTCGATCGGGACCAGCTCGAAGCCTGGCTGATCCTCGTGCGTGCGCCGGGACTCGGGTCGGCCGCGTTGCGTGCGCTGATCGGGCGTCATGGCAGCGCCGCGGCCGCGCTCGACGCGCTGCGCGGCGGACATGCCGATGCGCGTGTCGATGCCGCAACGCGCGAGGCGCTGCGCAATCCCGATGCGACCCTGCTCGCCAGCGATCTCGACTGGCTCGCCGCGCCGGACCATCGGCTGCTGCGGTTCGACGAGGCCGATTTTCCCGCGCTGCTCGAGGAGATCCCGTCGCCGCCCGCGGCCCTGTTCGTCGCCGGTGATGCGAGCCACCTGTGGCGCCCGCAAGTCGCGGTCGTCGGCAGCCGTGCGGCAGGGCCCGGTGGCCTCGCCACCGCGACCCGGTTTGCCGGCGCACTCGCGGCGAGCGGCTTCGCGATCACCAGCGGCCTCGCTGACGGCATCGACGGCGCGGCGCATCGCGCGGCACTCGCCGCGGGCCAGGTCACGATCGCGGTGCTCGGCACCGGACCCGATCGCGTGTATCCGGCCAAGCACCGATCGCTGGCCGCCGAGATCGCGGCCGGCGGCGCTTTGGTCAGCGAGTTCGCGCCCGGCACGCCGGGTCGCGCAGAGCATTTCCCGCAGCGCAACCGCATCATCGCGGGCCTCGCGCTCGGCACCCTCGTGGTCGAGGCCGGCCTGCGTTCCGGTTCACTGATCACCGCCCGGCTCGCGGGCGAGGCCGGCCGCGAGGTGTTCGCGATCCCGGGCTCGATCCACAATCCGCTCAGCCGCGGCTGCCACCAGTTGATCCGCAGCGGCGCGACCCTGGTCGAAACGAGTGAGGAGATCGTCGCGCAGCTTGCGCCCATGGCGCGTGTTCTGGGCGACAAGATCCGCCAACATCTGGAAACGTCGCCCAAAGTGCCGACAAATGACGCACAATCCTCGCCCCGGAAGGTTCCCGGCACCGACCGCGCCGACGATCCCGACTACCGACGCCTGCGCGACGCCCTCGGCCACGATCCGATCGGCGTGGACCAGCTCGCCGAGCGTACCGGCATCGCCGCGGCCGCGCTGTCCTCGATGCTGCTGATGCTCGAACTGGAGGGCGAGGTGGTCGCCGGAGCGGGCGCCACCTATACTCGCGCGCCGCCGTCTTGACACGCCGAGCGGGCCTGTGTTTCCACTGATACGGAGTGCGCCGCACCGGTGCGCACGCAGGAGCGCCCCGCCGCGGGACCGTCCACGGCGAGTCATCGAGGATTTGCATGGCCAAGAATCTCCTGATCGTCGAGTCGCCGGCCAAGGCGAAAACGATCAACAAGTACCTCGGCAAGGACTTCCAGGTCCTCGCTTCCTATGGTCATGTGCGTGACCTGCGGCCCAAGGAGGGCGCGGTCGATCCCGACGCGGGCTTCGCGATGAACTACGAGGTCATCGAGCGCAACGAGAAGCACGTCAACGCGATCGCGAAGGCGGCCAAGGCGGCGGACGCGATCTACCTCGCGACCGACCTCGATCGCGAAGGCGAGGCGATTTCCTGGCACATCAGCGAGATCCTGCGCGAACGCGGCCTGCTCGACGGCAAGGCGCTGCATCGCGTGGTGTTCTCCGAGATCACGCCGCGCGCGATCAAGGCCGCGGTCGCCGAGCCGCGCACGCTCTCGCACGACCTCGTCGATGCGCAGCAGGCGCGCCGCGCGCTCGATTACCTGGTCGGCTTCAACCTGTCGCCGGTGCTGTGGCGCAAGGTGCAGCGCGGCCTGTCGGCCGGACGCGTGCAGTCGCCCGCATTGCGCATGATCGTCGAACGCGAGGAGGAGATCGAAGCGTTCAAGGCGCGCGAGTACTGGACCATCGAAGCCGCCCTCGTGCATCCGGACCAGCCGTTCAAGGCGCGCCTCTCGCGCCTGGCCGGCAAGAAGTTCGAGCAGTTCGACCTGACCGACGCCGAGGCCGCGCATGCGGCGCGGGCCGCACTCGAGCGCGCCGCCGCGGGCCGCCTCGTGGTCAGCGAGGTGCAGAGCAAGGAACGCAAGCGCCGCCCGGCCGCGCCGTTCACGACCTCGACCCTGCAACAGGAGGCCGCGCGCAAGCTCGGCTTCACGACGAGCCGCACGATGCGCCTCGCCCAGCAACTGTATGAAGGCGTCGCACTCGGCGACGCCGGCGTGGTCGGCCTCATCACCTACATGCGCACCGACTCGACCACGATCTCGGCCGACGCGATCGCCGAGCTGCGCGACGTCATCGCGCAAGATTTCGGCACCCGTGGCCTGCCGGAACAGCCGAACGTGTACAAGGCGAAATCGAAGAACGCGCAGGAAGCGCACGAGGCGATCCGACCGACCTCGGCCCTGCAACGTCCCGCGCACATCGCCGCCCATCTCAGCGACGAGCAACGCAAGCTGTACGAGCTGATCTGGAAACGCGCGGTCGCCTCGCAGATGCAATTCGCGACCCTCAACACGGTGTCGGTCGACCTCGCCTGCGGGCCGGAATCGACGTTCCGCGCGAGCGGCACGACGGTCATCGACCCGGGCTTCCTCGCGGTGTACGAGGAAGGCCGCGACCAAAAGAAGGCCGAGGACGAGGACGAAGGCCGCAAGCTGCCCGCGATGCAGGTCGGCGAGGCGGTGCCGCTCGAGGCGATCGTCGCCGACCAGCATTTCACCGAACCGCCGCCGCGCTTCTCCGAGGCGAGCCTGGTCAAGGCGCTCGAGGAATACGGCATCGGCCGGCCATCGACGTATGCGAGCATCATCCAGGTGCTGCAGAACCGCGAGTACGTGATCCTCGACGCGCGCCGCTTCAAGCCGACCGACGTCGGCCGCGCGGTCGCGAAGTTCCTGTCCGGGCACTTCACCCGCTACGTCGATTACGACTTCACCGCGAAGCTCGAGGACGAACTCGACGCGGTCAGCCGCGGCGAGGAGGACTGGGTACCGCTGCTCGAACGCTTCTGGCAACCGTTCAAGGCGCTGGTCGACGACAAGATCGAAACCGTCGACAAGTCCGAGGCGACCGGCGCGCGCCAGCTCGGCACCGACCCGAAAAGCGGTCGGCCGCTGTCGGTGCGCCTCGGCCGCTACGGGCCGTTCGCGCAGATCGGCACCAAGGACGACGAGGAAAAGCCGCGCTTCGCATCGCTGCGCGCCGGCCAGAGCATGCACACGATCACCGCGGCCGAAGCGCTGGAGCTGTTCCGTCTGCCGCGCACGCTCGGCGTCGATGAGAACGGCGAGGAAATCACGGTCGGCGTCGGCCGTTTCGGGCCGTTCGTCAAGCGCGGCACGATGTATGCGTCGCTGAAACCCGAGGACGATCCGTATACGATCGAACTCGCACGCGCGCAGCAACTGATTCGCGACAAGGTCGAGATGCTCGCCAATCGCATCATCCGCGATTTCGGCAATGGCGTGCAGATACTGAACGGGCGTTATGGCCCGTACATCACCGACGGCAAGAAGAACGCGCGCATCCCGAAGGATCGCGAACCGGCGAGCCTCGACGAAGCCGAATGCGCGGAGTTGCTGGCCGCCGCACCGGAACGCGGTCGCGGCGGGTTCGGGCGCGGCAAGGGCCGCGCGGCGAAATCGACCGAAGCGGCGCCGGCGAAGAAGGTGGCACGCAAGACGGCGGCAAGGAAGGCTGCGCCGAAAAAGAAGTCCGCGACGAAGAAGTCGACCGCGAAGAAGGCATCGAGCGCGCGGAAGACCACCGCGAAGAAGGCCGCGCCGCGCAAGTCGGCCGCGCGCAAATCCGCGCGTACCGCTCCGCAATCCTGACCGGCGACGATGATGCCGGGGGAGCTCGCACGGGCACTCGAATCCGCAGCCCGCGTGCTGCGCGAAGGCGGCATCGTCGCGTATCCGACCGAGGCGGTGTACGGGCTCGGTTGCGATCCACGCAACCGCGACGCGTGCGCGCGACTGTTCCTGCTCAAGGATCGACCGCCCGGGCACGGCGTGCTGCTGATCGGCGCGGATTTCGAGCAGATCGCGCCGTACCTCGACCTCGCCGCGACCCCGGTCGCCGCGCTGGAGCGTGCGCAGGCGACCTGGCCGGGTGCGCATTCGTGGATCCTCCCGCGCGCCGCGGATGCGCCGGCCTGGCTCGGCGGCGAACACACGGGCATCGGCGTGCGCGTGACCGCGCACCCGCCGGCCGTGGCGTTGTGCCGCGCGTTCGGCGCGGCCCTCGTATCGACCAGCGCGAACCGGCACGGCGAATCGCCCACGCGCAGCGCGGACGAAGTGCGCGTCGCATTCGGCGATGCCGTCGAGATCGTCGATGCACCACTCGGCGGGCTGGACCGCCCAACCCCGATCCGCGACGCGATCAGCGGCAAGACCTTGCGCAGCTGACGGCGATCGAGCAATGACGGCACTCATCGAACCCGTCGGTGAAGATCGCGCGCCGCGCGACGTGCCGCTGCTCGACGGCACGAACCCGCGGCGCACCTTCGCGTTTCGAAAGGGCGAGCCGGTCACGCTTGCGCGGTTTCTCGCCGACGTCCATGCCGCGGCCGAAATCCTGCCGCCCGGCGAGGCGGTCCTCAACCTGTGCGAGGACCGGTACGCGTTCCTGGTCGCGTTCTGCGCGATCCTCGCGCGCGGCCAGACCAATCTGCTGCCGTCCTCGCGCGCGCCGCAGGCACTCGATGACGCGCGCGCGATCCGGGCGGCTCGCCACGCCCTCAGTGATGTCGACCCGCAGCCCGTGCCGCCGGGCTTGCTGCGCCTGCCCGAACCCGGCTGCCACGGCGAGCGCACCGACGTTCCGCGGATCGCCGCTCGGCAACTTGCGGTGATCGCGTTCACCTCGGGCAGCACCGGAGTCCCGAAACCGCACGAGAAGCGCTGGGACCGTTTTCTGGTCAGCAGCGCGAACAACGCGCGCGTCCTCGCCGCAACGCTCGGTCTGGGCGCCGGCCAACCGGCGCACATCGTCGCAACGGTGCCGCCGCAGCACATGTACGGCATCGAATTCTCGGTCCTGCTGCCGTTGACGGCGGCGTTCACGATCCATGCCGATCGGCCGTTCTTCCCGGCCGACATCGCGCGTGCGCTGGCCGAAGTGCCGGAGCCACGCGTGCTCGTGACCACACCGGTGCACCTGCGCGCCTTGCTGCGCGACCCGCAGGAATTGCCCGGGCTCGGCGCGATCGTTTCGGCGACCGCGCCGCTGCCGGTCGAACTCGCGCGCGCGGCCGAAGCCCGCTACGGTGCGCCGCTCGTCGAGGTGTTCGGCGCGACCGAAACCTGCGTCATCGCGCATCGACGCACGGCCCGTGCGGAAGCCTGGCAGCTGCAGCCGGGTGTCGAATTGAGGCCCCAGCCGGACGGTACCCTGGTCGACTCCTTGCAATTGCCGGCGCCCACCCTGCTCCAGGATGTCGTGGAACTGCTGCCGGAGCGACGTTTCGCGCTGCGCGGGCGCAACGCCGATCTGCTCGAGATTGCCGGCAAACGCGCCTCGCTGGCCGACCTCACCCAGCGCGTGCTCGCCCTGCCCGGCGTGCTCGATGCGGTCGTTTTCCAATCCGACCAGGCGGATGCGTGCGGCGTGCAGCGCATTGCCGCACTGGTTGTTGCGCCGCAGCGCAGCGAGGCCGATTTGCTTGCCGAACTGCGCCGCGCGATCGACCCGGTGTTCCTGCCCCGCCCGTTGCGCAGGCTCGACGCGCTGCCGCGCAACGAAACCGGCAAGATCAGCCGCGCCGCCCTGTTGGCCGCAATCGGACACTGACGGAACGGAACCGGCCCCCGGGAACCCGATCCCGTGGCCGTTTTCGTGGCTTCGACACCCATGCGCCAGCAAGTTCTTGTTTTAACAAGAAACAAACAGGTCGGGGCAACGCGCTCGGAAGATCCCTTCGGTGGACGGATCACGCCCATAAAAAAACCCCGAGGGCCAGGGGAAGCCCTCGGGGCGGGTGGAAAAGCGGGTCTGGGGAGGGACCTGCTTTCCCGGGTTCACTCAGGGAGATGAGCAAACCGGGGCGCCATTGCGTGCGCCCGATGAGTAAGACGCACGCCGGCATCGAAAGTTGCCGCGCTGCAAAAAACGGTTTAGCGGGCATTCACGCTGGTGAATGGGCGGGAGACGGGAGACGGAAAGCGTAATCGGGTTCCGCAACGCTTTTCCCGCTCACCGCTCACGGCTCACGGCTTCAATGCGCCTCCTCCCAGTTCGCGCCGATGCCGATATCGACGACGAGCGGGACGGCGAGGTCGGCGGCGGCCACCATGCGCTCGCGGATGCCGGCGATGATCGGGTCGAGTGCGTCCTCGCGGACCTCGAACACGAGTTCATCGTGGACCTGCATGAGCATGTGCGCGTCGTCGCGACCGGCGAGCCACGCGTCGGTCTCGATCATCGCGCGCTTGATGATGTCGGCCGCGGTGCCCTGCATCGGAGCGTTGATCGCGGCGCGCTCGGCACCGGCGCGCAGGGCCGGGTTGCGCGCGCGAATGTTGTCGAGGTGCAGGCGCCGGCCGAACAGGGTTTCGACGTAGCCGTCCTCGTGCGCGCGCGTGCGCATGCGATCCATGAATTCATGCACGCCCGGATAGCGCGAGAAGTACCGCGCGATGTATTCCTGCGCCTCGCCGCGACCGACGCCGATCTGGCGCGCGAGGCCGAACGCGCCCATGCCGTACATGAGTCCGAAGTTGATCGCCTTGGCCGCACGCCGCTGGTTCGCATCGACTTCGTCCGGCGGCACGCCGAACACCTCGGCCGCGGTCGCGCGATGCACGTCCTGGCCGCCGTGGAACGCCGCGAGCAGGCCCGCGTCGCCGGACAGGTGGGCCATGATGCGCAATTCGATCTGCGAATAGTCCGCGGCGACGACGCGCCAACCGTCCGGTGCGATGAATGCCTGGCGGATGCGCCGGCCCTCTTCGGTGCGCACCGGGATGTTCTGCAGGTTCGGATCGGTCGAGGACAGCCGGCCGGTCGCCGCGACCGCCTGGTGGTAACTCGTGTGCACGCGGCCGCTGCGTGGGTTGACGCTGTCGGCGAGCTTCTTCGTGTAGGTCGAGCGCAGCTTCGCGAGGCCGCGGTAATCGAGGATCAGGCGCGGCAGTTCGTGCTGGTCCGCGATCGCGTCGAGTGCTTCCTCGTTGGTGGAAGGCTGGCCGCGCGGCGTCTTCATGCGCGCGGGCAGCTTCAGTTCGTCGAACAGGATCGCCTGCAACTGCTTGGGCGAATCGAGGCTGAAACTGCGGCCCGCGATCGCATGCGCCTGCTGCTCGAGCTCGTGCATGCGTTTGGCGAGTTCGCCGCTCTGGCGCACCAGCGCCACGGTATCGACGAGCACGCCACGCTGCTCCATGCGCGCGAGCACCGGCACGAGCGGTATCTCGATGTCGGTATACACGGCGCGCAGGCCGGGTTGCGATTGCAGTTGCGGCCACAATGCGTGATGCAGGCGCAGGGTGACGTCGGCGTCTTCCGCCGCATAGGTGCCCGCGGTCTGCACGTCGACCTGGCTGAACGGAATCTGGCGCGCACCCTTGCCGGTGACGTCGCTGTAGGCAATCGTGCCCTGGCCAAGATAGCGCCGCGCGAGCGAATCCATGTCGTGGCGCGTCGCGGTCGAATGCAGCACGTAGGATTCGAGCATGCTGTCGTGCACGACACCCGCCATGCGGATGCCGTATTGCGACAACACGTTGATGTCGTACTTCATGTGCTGGCCGAGCTTGGGCCGCGCGGGGTCCTCGAGCAGCGGACGCAGCGCCGCGAGCACCGCTTCGCGGCCGAGTTGCGCGGGCGCGCCGGGATAATCGTGGGCGAGCGGCACGTAGGCGGCGCGGCCCGGTTCGACCGCGAACGACAGGCCGACGAGTTCCGCGCGCATCGGATCGGTCGACGTGGTTTCGGTGTCGAACGCGATGAGATCGGCGCTTCGCAGTCGTTCGATCCAGTGTTCGAGCCGGGCCGTGTCCGTGACGAGTTCGTAGTCGCCGCTCGCGCCGATCGGCGCGGACGCCGGGATCGGCGCGGTTGCGGAGGGCGTGCCTTTCTCCGGCGCATCCGGCGCGGGGCGTGCCGGCGCCGACTCCGTGACGCCGGTCGCAGCGACCGCCGCGGCCGTCGCGTCGGCCGCATCGAGCTCCTTGAGCGCGGAGTTGAAGCCGTAGCGCGTGTACATTTCCCGCAGTCGCTCGATATCGCGTTCGCGCAGGACGAGATCGGTGGGCGCGAGATCGAGCGGCACGTCGGTGCGGATCGTGACCAGTTGCCGCGACAGCGGCAGGGTTTCCAGTGCTGCGCGCAGGTTGTCGCCGATCTTGCCGCCGACCTGCGCGGCGTTCGCGATCAACCCATCCAGCGAACCGTGCTCGGCGAGCCATTTCGCGGCCGTCTTCGGGCCGCACTTGGCGACCCCCGGGATGTTGTCGATGCTGTCCCCGGTCAGGCTCAGGAAATCGATGAACTGCTCCGGCCGCACGCCGTACTTGGCGAATACCGCATCCGCATCGGTACGCGTGTTCGTCATCGTGTTGACCAGCGCGATGTTGCCATCCACGAGCTGGGCGAAATCCTTGTCGCCGGTTGAGATCACGACGTCGATACCTTCGGCCGCGGCCTGGCGCGCCAGGGTGCCGATGACATCGTCGGCCTCGACACCCGGAACGCGCAGGATCGGGAAGCCAAGCCCTTCGACGACGCGGAGCATCGGTTCGACCTGGGCGCGCAGGTCGTCGGGCATCGGCGGGCGATTCGCCTTGTAGTCGGCGTAGAGTTCGTGGCGGAAGGTCGGCCCGGGCGCGTCGCTAACGAAGGCCGCGTAGTCGGGCTTCTCCTTGAGCGTCGCGCGCAGCATGTTGAGCACGCCGAACAGTGCGCCGGTCGGCTCGCCGGCCGGATTCGAGAGCGGCGGCAGCGCATGGAACGCGCGATACAGGTAGGATGAACCGTCGATGAGAATCAGGCGCGGGCGCGACATGGACGACTTGAACGGTGACGAGCGGAACCGCAGCTTGGACAATGCGACGGTCGAATGCAACGCAGCGCGAATGCCCTTCCTGCCGGCGGATTCACGGGAACCGCATGGCACAACGGAGATGACCGCATGATCCGATCCACGATTCCTGCCGTGTTCGCCATCCTGCTCGCCGGGGCCGCGTTCTGCGCGCAAGCCGCCGAGCCGGTGCCGCCCGCACCCAGCGTGCCCGCCGACATTCCGCCACCACCCGGCATCGACGAGCCGGGCGTGAACCCCGTCGCGCCGCCCTCATCCGCACCCGGCGCAGCGCGGACCGAACCCGTGTCCGAACCGCAACCGCCCCCGGACGCAACCGCCCCGTTGCCGAAGCCCGATACGCGCCTCGTGCGCGACAAGGCGAGCCGCGACGACGCCGCCGCGAGCAACGCCGAACGCATGGCCGCGAGCGAGGTCACGACACGCACCGAAGGCAGCGACACGATCGAGGAGTATCGCCAGAACGGTCGCTTGTGGATGGTCCGCATCGTGCCGGCAAACGGCCCGGTGCAGACCTTCATCGACCGCGACGGCCGCGGCCGCCTCACCCGCGACCCGAGCCAGGGTCCGATCTCGCCGGTGTACTACACGTTGTACGAGTGGAATTGAGCGGGCGGTGTCGGCTCCGGCCCCCGGATCAAGTCCGGGGCAGACTCTTTGGCCTTGAGCCGACCTACCGAAGTCGAGGAGTAGGTCGGTTCAAGCGGCGCAGCCGCGGAACCGACGGGGGTGCGGGGAGGCGATGGCCTTGCATGGTTTCGTCGGATTTCGGGCGTTGTCGGCTCCGGCCTCCGGCCTTGAGCCGACCTACGATGAGGAATCCACCAGCCAATCGCGCGGCCTGAGGTAGTCCGCGAGGCGCGCTTCGGCGCTGCCGGGTTCGGGCGCGTAGCCGTACTCGAAGCGCACTCGGGGCGGCAGGCTCATGAGGATCGATTCGGTGCGGCCGCCCGATTGCAGGCCGAACAGGGTGCCGCGGTCGTGGACGAGGTTGAATTCGACGTAGCGCCCGCGCCGGTACAACTGGAATTCGCGTTCGCGCCCGGCGAACGGCGTCGCATGGCGCCGCTCGACGATCGGCGCGTAGGCGTCGAGGAATCCTTCGCCGACCGCGCGCAGGAACGCGAAGCAGCGCTCGAACCCACCGTCGGAGAGATCGTCGAAGAACAGGCCGCCGACGCCGCGCGCCTCGCCGCGATGCGGCAGGAAGAAATACTCGTCGCACCACTGCTTGTAGCGCGGATACACCTCGCCGCCGAACGGCGCGCACAGGTCGCGCGCGACCCGGTGCCAGTGATGCACGTCCTCGTCGAACGGATAGAACGGGGTCAGGTCGAAGCCGCCGCCGAACCACCACACCGGATCCGCGCCGGGCATGCGCGCCTCGAAGTAGCGCACGTTCATGTGGCTGGTCGGCACGTACGGATTGCGCGGATGCACGACCAGCGACACGCCGAGCGCATTCCATGCGCGGCCCGCGAGTTCGGGCCGATGCGCGCTGGCCGCCGGTGGAAGCCGCTCGCCATGCACTTCGGAGTAGCCGATCCCGGCTTGCTCGAACACGCCGCCTTCCTTGAGCACGCGGGTGCGGCCGCCGCCGCCTTCCGCGCGCCGCCATGCGTCCTCGACGAAGCGACCGCCGCCATCGAGGCTTTCGAGCCGGGCGCAGATCCGATCCTGCAATCCGGCGAGGAAGGACGCGACCGCGCTGACGTGACTGGACATGGCGAATGACGACGTGCGAACGAGCCCCGGCGGCCCGTCGCGCATGGTAACAGCGCGGGCCGCCCGGCTTTTCCGGTCCGCCGCCGCTGTCCACGGCCAGCCCGCCTCTCCGCTATGCCATACTCGGCGCGACTCATGGAACGCGTCGTGCCTGCCCGAATCCGTCCCCTGCCGATCACGGCGTTTACCGCGACTTCGGCACTTGGCCGGGGCCGTGCCGCTCATTCGCGTGCCTTGCGCGAACGCCGCAGCGGCCTCGCGCCGAACGATTTCACGCGGGTTCCGCTCGACTGCTCGATCGGCCGCGTCGCGGGGCTCGAAAGCGCACCGCTGCCGCGCGCATTCGCGAAACACGATTGCCGCAACAACCGACTCGCGTGGGCCGGGCTGTCCGAGGACGGCTTCGAGACGGCGGCCCGCGCAAGCATCGACCGCTACGGCGCGGAGCGCGTCGCGCTGGTCGTCGGCACTTCGACCGCGAGCATCGGCGCGACCGAGGAAGCCTATCGATCGCTGGAAGAGGGTCGCTTTCCTGAGCGGTTCCGCGAGCCGGCGCTGCACACGCCGCATTCGCTCGGCCTGTTCCTCGCCGCGGCGCTCGGCGTGCAGGGGCCGTGCCTCAGCGTCGCGACCGCGTGCTCGTCGAGCGCGCGCGTGTTCGCGATGGCCGAGCGCCTGATCCGCCTCGATCTCGCCGACGCGGCGATCGTTGCCGGGGTCGACACGTTGTGCGACAGCGTGCTGTTCGGCTTCAACGCGCTGGAACTGGTTTCCGCCGAGGCGTGCCGGCCGTTCGATGTCGCGCGCAACGGCATCTCGATCGGCGAGGCGGCCGGCTTCGCGCTGCTCGAGCGCGACGCGGATGCGGCACATCCACGCTTCGCGGGCTATGGCGAATCGAGCGACGCGCACCACATGTCCACGCCGCACCCCGACGGGGTCGGCGCACGCCTCGCGATCGAGGACGCACTCGCACGCGCCGGGCGCACCGCGGCCGAGGTCGGCTACATCAACCTGCATGGCACGGCGACGCCGAAGAACGACGAAGTGGAAGCCGCGGTCGTCGTCGACCGGTTCCCGCCCACCGCGCGCGCAAGTTCGACCAAGGGCTGGACCGGACACACGCTCGGTGCCGCAGGCATCCTCGAAAGCGTGCTGACCCTGGTCGCGATGCACGAGGGTTTCGTGCCCGGCACGCTGCATTGCGAAACCACGGAGCCGGACTGGGCCGCGCATCTCGCGCTGGCCAACGAGGATCGCACGATCGACGTCGCGCTGAGCAACTCGTTCGGCTTCGGTGGCAGCAATTGCACGCTGGTCTTCGACCGGGCCGGCACATGAATCGCGCACTCGACATCGCGATCGAGGGAATCGGCCTGTGGGCGCCCGGGTTGCCCGACCATGCCGCGTTCCGCGCGCGGCTCGGAGGTGCGCCCGCACAGGATGACGCGGACCGGCCGGCCGCGGGCGTGCTCGCCGCGGGCGAGCGGCGCCGCGCGCCCGAATCGGTGCTGCTCGCGTGCGAAGTCGCGGCCCAGGCCTGCACCGCCGCGAAACGCCCGCCCGCCGGGCTCGCATGCGTGTTCGCTTCCATGCAGGGGGATTCGGCGATCATGGACTACATGTGCACGACACTGGCCGACGATCCGCGTGAACTGTCGCCGACGCGCTTCCACAATTCCGTGCACAACGCGGCAGCCGGCTACTGGACGATCGCAACCGGTTGCCATGCCGCCTCGACCGCGGTCAGCGCCGGTCACGGAAGCTTCGCGGCCGGTCTTTTCGAATCCGCGGTCCAGGTCCTTGCCGAACGCGTGCCGGTATTGTTCGTCGCGTTCGACATCGGCGCGCGCGGCGCGCTCGCGGAGGTGGTGCCGAACCACGTGCCGTTCGGCATCGCACTGGTGTTGCACGAGGCGACCGCTGCTGACGACGCGCATCCGCGCCTGCGCCTGCGTCATGGCGCCGGCGCGGGTACCACGCCGACCGCGCCGGCCACGTTCGCCGCGCTCGCCCGCGACAACGTCATCGCGGCGCCGGCACTCGCACTGCTGGCCACGCTTGCCGGCGCGGGGTCGCGGCACCTCGACCTCGCGAGCGGCGAGGAGTCCCACCTCGACATCGAGGTCCCCGCTTGAGCGCAACCGATCCCGCGGCCGTCCTCGTCATCATTCCGGCGCTCAACGAGGAGCGCGCCATTCGCGACGTCGTGTCATCGGTGCTCGCCGAATGCCCGAACGTGCTGGTCATCGACGACGGTTCGACGGACGCCACCGTCGCCCGGCTCGAGGGCCTCGCGGTCGACGTGATTCGCCATGCGCAGCCGCTCGGCAAGGGCGAATGCCTGCGCGAAGGGTTCCGCGAAGCGCTGCGACGCGGTTTCGACGCGGTCGTCACGATGGACGGCGACGGCCAGCACGTCGCGGCCGACATCCCGCGCCTGCTCACCGCGGCCCGCGCACACCCGGAGCACATCGTGATCGGCGCGCGGCTGCTCGGCCGCGAGAACCAGCCGGCCGCGCGCGCGCGCGCCAACGCGATCGCCGACTGGGGCATTTCGTGGGCTTGCGGCGTGCCGGTCGCGGATACGCAAAGCGGCCAGCGCTACTATCCGCGCGAGGCCTTGCAGCTCGTCGACCTCGATGCCGAGGGCTTCGTGTTCGAGGCCGCGATCCTGATCGCCGCGGCGCGCGAACGGGGTATCCGCATCGTCTCGATCCCGATCGAATCGCGCTACCACGCGGAGTTCCGCGGCAGCCATTTCCGCCCGGTGCGCGACGTGACCCGCATCACCTGCTACACGATCGGGCGAATCCTGCATCATGGCGCTGTGATCGCAAGTTACCGGCTCGCTCGCGCGCACGCGCCACCGATCATGGATCCCTGATGGATGCCGCGCGCGATGTGGTGATCCTCGGTGGCGGCCTTGCCGGCCTCACGCTCGCGTTGCAGTTGCGCGGCGCCTATCCCGATCTCGACATCCTCGTACTCGAGCGCAACCGTCATCCGCTGCCGGCCGCCGCACACAAGGTCGGCGAATCCACGGTCGAGATCGGCGCGCACTATTTCGACACGACACTGGGCCTGCGCGCGCACCTCGATGCGGAGCAGATCCGCAAGTTCGGCCTGCGTTACTTCTTCTCGGAAGGTCGCGACGACATCGAGAACGTGACCGAACTCGGCGTCAGCCGCTACCTGCCGGCGCCGAGCTACCAGCTCGATCGCGGCACGTTCGAGAACTTCCTCGGCGCGGAGGTACGCAGGCGTGGCATCGAGTTTCGCGATGCCACCACGGTGCGCGGATTCGAGATCGGCGAAGGCGATGCGCCGCACTGCGTGCGCTTCACCGATGACGGCGGCGAACATGCCGTCGCTTCACGCTGGTTGCTGGACGCGTCGGGTCGTGCCGCGCTGCTGCGTCGGCGCCTCGACCTGACCCGCGACAACGGCCATCACGCGAACGCGGTCTGGTTCCGCGTCGATGCGCGCATCGACATGGACCAGTGGAGCGACGACGCGGAATGGCGCGGCCGCTGCCACGCGGAACGCTGGCGTTCGACCAACCATTACCTCGGCCCGGGTTACTGGGCGTGGCTGATCCCGCTCGGTTCCGGCGCGCATTCGGTCGGCATCGTGTGCGATGCAGGCATGCATCCGCTCGAAGGCATGCGCGACTTCGAGCGCGCGATGGCCTGGCTCGGCACGCATCAACCCGCGGTCGCGCGCGCGGTCGATGCCGAACGCGACAAGCTGCTCGACTTCCGCTTCCTGCGCCATTACTCGCACGGCTGCGCACGCGTGTTCTCCGCCGACCGCTGGGCGCTGACCGGCGAGGCCGGCGTGTTCCTCGATCCGTTCTATTCGCCGGGCAGCGATTTCATCGCGATCGCCAACACCTACATCGTCGCCCTGATCGGCCATGACCGCGCCGGCGCGAACATCGCGCCCTACGCGCACCTCTACGAACAACTGTACCTGTCGTTCTACGAGAGCACCCTGACCCTGTTCCGCGGTCAGTATCCGCTGTTCGGCAACGCGACCGTGCTGCCGGTCAAGGTGATCTGGGATTACGCGTTCTACTGGGGCGTGCTGTGCCAGCTCGTGTTCCAGCAGCGCCTCACCGACCTCGCCGTACTCGGCAGGGTGCAGGCGAGTCTCGCGCGGGCGCGAGGGCTCAACCTGCGCATGCAGCAATGGTTCCGCGACTGGCATGCGATCGATCCGGGCCACGGCCAGCGCGAGATGCTCGATCAATGCAGCCTCGCCTGGTTCACCGAGCTCAACCGCGGCCTGCACGATGCGTTGGACGAAGCCGGCCTCGTCGCACGCCTTGCCGAACACGCCGACCTGCTCGAGGCGCTGGCCGATGCGATCGTGTTGCAGGCCGCGCGCGGCGACGCGCGCCTCGGCGCGCCGCTGTCGGGACGCACGCCGCCTGCGTTGTTCGCACACGCCTGATTGCACCTCTCGCCTCGCATCCGAGGCGAGAAGCATCGCGGCTGAAGCCTGCTCCTACAGTCAGGAACGTCCGCTCAACCCATGCCGCCGTTGACGCCGATGACCTGGCCGTTGATGTAGGCTGCCGCATCCGAGCACAGGAATGCGACCAGCGCGGCGACCTCTTCCGGCGTACCCGCGCGCCCGGCCGGGACCAGCGCCTTGACCTGCTCCGGCGGGAAGCTCGATGCGGTCATGCGCCCGGCAATGACGCCCGGCGCGACCACGTTCG
The DNA here is from genome assembly GCA_964462745.1 of uncultured Rhodanobacteraceae bacterium. Classification (GTDB taxonomy): domain Bacteria; phylum Pseudomonadota; class Gammaproteobacteria; order Xanthomonadales; family Rhodanobacteraceae; genus Dokdonella_A. The sequence goes on along the minus strand of CAYWZC010000004.1, from coordinate 36,400 downwards.
CGGTGATGCCACGCGAGGCCATCTCGCGTGCGAGGGACCGCGTCGCGCCATGCAGCGCGGATTTCGCGGCCGCGTAGTTGACCTGGCCGCGGTTGCCGAGCACCGCCGCGACCGACGACACGCTGACGATGCGTCCGAAACGCGCACGCGCCATCGGCAACAGCAGCGGCTGGGTCACATGGAAGAACCCGTGCAGCGAAACATCGATCACGCGCCGCCACTGTTCCGCGCTCATGCCAGCGAGCGGCGCGTCGTCGTGGATGCCGGCGTTGTTGACGACGATGTCGATCGTTCCCTCCGCGAGCAGGGCGTCGAGTTCCGCCCGCGTCGCGTCGGCATCGGCGACATCGAACGCGACCGCGCGGGCCTCGCCGCCGCGCGCTCGAATCGCGTCCACGAGCAGCGCCACCCGTTCGGTTCCGGTATTCGCGTGCGCGATGACCTCGCAACCGGCCGCGGCGAGCGCATTCGCGATCGCGCCACCGATGTCGCCGCTCGCGCCGGTCACCAGTGCGCGTCTTCGGGTTGTCATGACGGGGCCTTGCGCAATGTTCTGGATGGCCCATGATGGCCGCTTTGGCGGCGTTTGCGTAGCCTGCGCAGCGTCATCCGGAAAACATCCACGCAAACTGCGTCGGGCTCGCGATCACGGCGCAAGCCCGACCCCGACCGGAACTTTGCACATGATCCTTTCGCATCGCCACGATCCCCGTCCCATCGTCCGCGCCGAAACCGCTGCCGGCGAAGCCCGCCTCGTCGACCTCAGCCATGCGATCGAGGACGGCATGGTCACGCTGCGCGGCCTGCCCGCGCCGCTGATCTGCGACTTCCTGTCACGCGAGGCATCGCGCAGCCACTACGCCGACGGCACCGAGTTCCAGATCGGCCGGATCACGATGGTCGCGAACACCGGCACCTATATCGACAGCCCGTTCCACCGGTTCGCGGATGGCTGCGACCTGGCCGGGCTCGACCTTGCCCGGCTCGCCGAACTGGACGGCGTGCGCGTGCGCGTGGACGGAACATCGGGGCGCGCGATCGATCGCAGCGCGTTCACGGCATGCGAGGTTCGCGACAAGGCGGTGCTGGTGCAAACCGGCTGGGACCGGCACTGGGGCAGCGAGCGGTACTTCGACGGCCATCCGTTCCTGACCGCCGATGCCGCCGCCCACCTCCGCGACGCAGGCGCGCGCCTGGTCGGCATCGACTCGCTCAACATCGACGACACCGACGACGGACACCGCCCGGTGCACACGACCCTGCTCGGCGCCGGCATCCCGATCGTCGAGCACCTTTGCCACCTGGATGCCTTGCCCGATTCCGGATTCCGGTTCTTCGCCGTACCGCCGAAGATCATCGTCATGGGCACGTTCCCGGTACGCGCGTTCGCGACACTCGACTGAGCATCGGACAACGTCCCGCGAGAGCGGGGGACCAGATCCGCAGGTGTCGGCTTCGGGCACGTTCTTGCGCTTGCATGGCTGAAGCGTGGCCTCCCGCCACGCAGATGCGGAGCCGGGCCATGCAACGCGTACCCAGGATGATTCCGCGCGGACTGACCGTGCTGGCTGCGGTCGCGTCATCGATCGCAACCGCGGCCGTTCCGCAGGCCGAACGCGGCGTGCTGCTCGCGTTGTACGACAGCACCAACGGAGATGACTGGGGAAACCATTCCGGGTGGGGCGATCCGCCGGGAACCGAGTGCTCCTGGTACGGAATCACCTGCGATGATGCGGGCACGCATGTCACCGGTATCGACCTCGGCGTCAACAATCTTGCCGGCACCCTGCCGCCGCTTTCGGGATTGACCAGGCTCGAATCCCTCGTTGCGGTCAACAACCTGCTGACGGGGCCGATACCGCCGTTGGCGGGATTGACGCACCTCAGGTTCGTGCAACTCAACTTCAATGCGTTGGCAGGGTCGATACCGCCATTGGCTGGACTGGGAAATCTCCAGTTCTTCGGTGTCGACTACAACCAGCTGAGCGGCTCGATTCCCTCGCTTGCGGGCCTCGTGAACCTCGAGTCCTTCGAAGTCACGGCCAACCAGTTGAGCGGACGGATCCCGTCGCTCGCGGACCTGACCAGCCTCTCGATCTTCAAGGTCGGCGACAACCAATTGAGCGGAAACATGCCGCATGCGCCGACCCCGAACGCCCTGTTCGAAGGTGCATCGCAACTGTGCCCGAACTTCCTGAATCCGGTTCCGAACGCCGCCTGGGATGCTGCGACCGGCGAGATGCCCTGGTTCCAGAACTGCTCGCCCTTGCCCGATCCGATCTATGCGGATGGCTTCGATGGGCCGTGACGGGCGAACGCGGGACGATCAATCGCCTGCGCACCATCGGTTCCGCGGCTGCGCCGCTTGAACCGATTCCGCCATTCAGCGGCCCGGGTGGATCGACCTCGTGCGCGCATGTCGGCTTTCGACGCCGTTTTGCGCTGGCAGGCAGGAAGGGGAATCTGCAACGGGAGAAAAGATCATGAAACGCAATTGGCTTCATGGAGGGATCGCCACGTTCCTGTGCCTCGCGACGGGCCATGCGACGGCGCACCTGCCGTGGGATATCGTCGAGTATTACGTCACCAGCGATTCGGGTCTGGCTTTGCAGGAGGGCAGCCGGTACGGAACGACCCTGGCAAGCGGCGATTTCAACTGCGATGGCCTGGACGATCTGGCGACCGGGTCTCCCTATCGGGACATCGGAGATGCAACGAGCGCCGGACTCGTGCTGATCCAGTATGCGGGCGAGGAAGGTTTCGCGGGAGGACAGACGGAGTGGCTGCACCAGAACATCGGTGACATCGCAGATGTTGCAGAAGAAGGGGATCTCTTCGGCGGGGCGCTGGCGACCGGAGACTTCAATGATGATGGGTGCGACGACCTCGCGATCGGAGCGCCCGGGGAAGGCGTGGGTAGCGCCGAAGGTGCGGGGGCGGTACACGTCGTGTACGGCACGGGAAACGGCATCAGTAACGGACCGGAAAACCAGCAGTTCCATCAGGACGTAGAGTCATTCTTTGGTACGGCGGAGACGGACGACCAGTTCGGATGGAGCCTGGCCGTCGGCGACTTCAATGCGGATGGTACAGACGACCTCGCCATCGGGGTTCCCGGCGAGGACTCCGCTACCTTGATGAATGTCGGCACCGTACACGTCCTGTTCGGTGGTACCGCCGGTACCACGATTGCCGGACATCGAACCTTTCTGCCTGGGGAGGGCTCGCTACCCGCTGCGATGGGGTCGGAACGATTCGGCCATTCGCTCGCGTTCGGAGACGTGTACACGCAACGTGCCGGCGACGAACTCGTCGTCGGCCATCCGGGTCGTGTAGTAAACGGCGCCGTGTTTGCCGGAATGGTCAGCGTGTTGATGGGTGACGGAAACGACAACCCCGCCACCCTCTCCTTTACCCAGGACAGTCCCGACATCGTCGGAATTGCCGAGGTCGGCGACCGATTCGGCAGTGCACTTGCAGTGGGCGACTTCAACGGCGACGGTTCCGCGGACGTCGCCGCGGGTGCACATCTCGAGGACACGGACCTGGTTGACGTCGGCATGGTCATCATCATGAACCTTGCGCCATCGCCGAACGAGTCGAGGGGTTGGCTACGCTCCAATATCGCCAGTCTCGGTGAGACCGATCAATCAAGCCAGCAACTTGGCTACGCGCTTACGGCCGCCGACTACGACAACGACGGTTTCGACGACCTCGTGATGGGTGTTCCCTGGTCGAATGATCCGACCCGATCAGGAACCCAGTTCGTGCTGTACGGGCGCCGTGGCACCCTACTCGATGACCGGCGGGCCGAGGAACTGCGAACCTGCGAACCGTCGTGCGAGGCCGAAGACCAACTCGGCACAGCGCTCGCCAGTGGTCATTTCGATGCCCATCCGGGTGCGGATCTCGCGAGCGGACTGCCTTACAAGGATGTGTCGGGCACCGACTGGGCCGGCATGGTCAAGATCCGCTACTCCGACACCCTGTTCCGCAACGAGTTCGACTGATCGCCCGACGCCGGGGTTGCCGTGATGTCGCTCCGTTTCGCCCCGCCTGCATGTCCTATACTGCGGGCGGGGTACATCGAGACGGGCCATGTCAGGGATCGGTCCCGCGGGAGACATCACGTCGCTGCTGCGGCGGGCACAGGGAGGCGACATCGACGCCGCCGAGCTGGTCTTGCCGGAAATCTATGCCGACCTGCGCAGGATCGCGCGGGCCCGGCTGCGCGGCGAACGTGCGGACACGCTCGGTACGACGGGCCTCGTCCACGAAGCTTGGCTGGGCATGGCGGCCGGCAAGCCGGGATCGTTCGACAGTCGCCAGCATTACTTCGCGTATGCCGCCAAGATCATGCGCCATGTGCTGACCGACCGCGCACGACGGCGGCTGGCCGGCAAGCGGCAGCCCGATCCCGCCGACCCGGCACCCGTGGCGGGCGACTCGCTGGACATGGTGGCGCTGGACCAGGCCCTCGTACGCTTGTCCGGAATGAGCGAACGTCTCACGCGGGTCGTCGAACTGCGCGTGTTCGCGGGCCTCTCGCATGCCGAGATCGGTGCATTGCTGGACGTCACCGAACGCACCATCGAGCGCGATTGGCGCAAGGCGAGGATGGTGCTCAGCCAGCTGCTGGTCGACGATGGTGAGCACCTGATCTGAGAGCGACTGGACCTCGCTCGACGCACTGCCGGATGCGGATCGGTGACCCGCGATTGTCGGCGATGATCGCCGCCGATGGGTCGATGGGCGAGCGGCTGGAACGCCGCAGCAAGGAAGTCGCTTCCGGTATCACCGCGACCCTCGAATCCGGTCCGATCCGCGCACCGGAGATTCCCGGTTACCGCATAGTCGACCTGCTCGGCGAAC
>CAYWZC010000004.1:2861-31428 GCA_964462745.1 uncultured Rhodanobacteraceae bacterium | reverse complement strand
CCGATCCGCGCACCGGAGATTCCCGGTTACCGCATAGTCGACCTGCTCGGCGAACGCGGCATCGTGGCGGGAGGGGGCTTCCCGCCACTCAACAGCTCGACCAGGATCACGCCGATCAAGTCGCGCTGGCCCGTGGCGGCAACGCTGACGCTTCCGAAGCCGCGCGCCGCGCCGCCCTGCGTTCGCGCCGGCGCGCGGCGCGGCGCGAGAATACGAGATAGATGGCCGGGGTCGACAGCAGGGTCAGGCTCTGCGACACGATGAGGCCGCCGATCACCGCGATGCCGAGCGGACGGCGCAGTTCGGCGCCTGCGCCGATGCCGATCGCGAGCGGCAGCGCGGCGAGGATCGCAACCATCGTGGTCATCATGATCGGCCGGAAGCGCGTCGTGCAGGCTTCGCGGATCGCGTCGAGCGGGGTTTTGCCATCGCGTTCGGCGACCAGCGCGAAATCGATCATCATGATCGCGTTCTTCTTGACCAGGCCGATCAGCAGGACCAGCGCCATCATCGCGACGATCGAGAGTTCGGTGTTGGTCAGCAACAGCGCGAGCAGCGCGCCGACGCCCGCCGATGGCAGGGTCGACAGGATCGTGACCGGATGGATCAGGCTCTCGTACAGGATGCCGAGCACGATGTACACGGCGAGCACCGCGGCGAGCAGCAGCCACGGCATGTCCGACTGCGACTCCTGGAAACCGCGGAAGCCGCCGCCGAGTTGCATGCGGATGCTGCCCGGCATGCGCAGGTCGGCAATGGTTTTCCTGACCGCTTCGGTCGCCTCGCCCATGCTCGCGCCGGGTGCGAGGTTGAAGCTGAGATCCATCGTCGTGAACTGCTCCGCGTGACTGACCTGGGTCGGCGCGAGGCCCGCTTGCTGGCGGGTCACGGCGGTAATCGGGATCATGCCGCCGCCGCGCGAACCGACGTATACGCGGTCGAGCGCCGCCGGGCTCGCGGTCTGCGACGGCAACGCATTGACCACGACCTGGTACTGGTTGGTGTCGGAATAGATCGTCGACACCTGGCGCTGGCCGAACGCGTTGTACAGCGCATCGTCGATGCTCGCGACCGACACGCCGAGGCGCGCTGCCGCATCGCGGTCGATGACGAGGTTCTGGCGCAGGCCGGCCTCGTCGACGTCGGTGCCGACGTCGCGCAGGATCGGATTCTTCTTCAGTTCCGCCTGCAACTTCGGCAGCCATTCCTGCAACTCGCGCGGATCGGTGCCGAGCAGCGAAACCTCGTACTGCGCGCCTTGGTTGCCGCCGCCACCGCCACCGCTCGGCAGGTCCTGGTGCGCGCGCAGGCGCAGGTCGAGGTCCGGGAACTTGTCGGCCTTCGCCGAGAGACGCGCGAGCACCTGCTGGGTCGATTGCTCGCGTCCCTGGCCGAGCGGCTTCAACTGGATGCTGAACGATCCGCTCGCGCTGCCGCGACGCTGGCCGAGGCGCGAACCGACGTATTCGACGGCCGGATCGGCGAGCAGCATGTCCATGATGCCTTGCTGGCGCTGCTTCATGTCCTCGAACGACAGCGTCGAGCCGGCCGTCGCGCGCGCCCAGATCAAGCCCGAATCCTGCGGCGGGAAGAAGCCCGCCTTGACCGCGCCGAACAGGAAGAACGTCGCGACCACCAGCACCAGCGGCTGCGTTGCGAGCAGGCGCGGGTGGCGCAGTGCCCAATCGAGCGTGCGCTGGTAGGTGCGCAGCATGCCCGCATGGAATCGATCCAGCGCGTCGCCGAAACGCGACGGCGGATAGTCGCCCTGCGCACGCAGGAACCGGCCGCACAAGGCCGGCGTCAGGGTCAGCGACACGACTGCCGAGACCACGATCGCGGCCATCAGGGTCACGGTGAACTCGCGGAAGAACATGCCGATCATGCCCGGCGCGAACAGCAACGGGATGAACACCGCGACCAGCGAGGCAGTGATCGACACGATCGTGAAACCGATCTCGCGCGCGCCCTTGAGGGTCGCATCGAGGCGCGAATCGCCCGCGTCGATGTGGCGGATGATGTTCTCGATCACCACGATCGCATCGTCGACCACGAACGCGAGCGCGATGACCAGGGCGAGCAGGGACAGGTTGTCGAGCGTGTAACCGAGCACGTACATGACCACGAATGCGCCGGCCAGCGACAGCGGCACCGCGGTCGCCGCGATCAGGGTCGGCGCGACGCGGCGCAGGAACAGCGCCATCGTCACGATGACCATCGCGAGGCTGATCAGCAGGGTGACCTGGACCTCGTTGATCGACGCGCGCACGGTCGGCGTGCCGTCGAAGTACGGGGTCAGTTGCGTACCCGGTGGCAGCAGGCTGCGCAGTTCGGGCAGCGTGTCCATGATGCCGTCGACCGTCGCGATGACGTTCGCGTCGGGGCGCTTCAGGATGTCGATGCCGATCGCGGGCTTGCCGTTGAACGCGGCGGCCTGGAAGCTGTCCTCGGCACCCTCGTACACGTTCGCGACATCGCGCAGATGCACCGGCACGCCGTTGCGCACCGCGATCACGAGTTCGGCGAAGTCGGCGGCGGAATGCAACTGGTCGTTCGCGGTGACCGCCATCGTCGTCTTGCCGTCGCTCAGGAAGCCCTGCGGCGAGGTGACGTTGGCCGCGCGCAACGCATTGCGCAGCTCGTTCGGCGAAAGGTCCATCGCGTTCAGCGCATGCAGGTTCACGTCCACGCGCACGGCGGGCTTCGCGCTGCCCGATACCTCGACCGAAGCGACGCCGGACAACTGGCTGAGCCGCGGCAACAGCAGGGTTTCGGCGTCGTCGAACAGTTCGGCGAGCGGCTGGGTGTCCGAGGTCAGCGCGAGCTGGATGACCGGATCGTCGTTCGGGTTCGCCTTGCGGTACATCGGCGGCGAGGGCAGGCCCGAAGGCAGGTCGGTGGCCGCCGCGTTGATCGCGGCCTGCACGTCGCGCGCGGCGGCGTCGATGTCGATACCGCCGTCGAACAACAGGAAGATGAACGTGCCGCCCTCGGAACTCGACGAGCGCATGCGGTCGACGCCCGGAATCTGGCCGAGATGGCGTTCCAGTGGCGCGGCCACGGTCGACGCCATCGTGCTCGCGTCCGCGCCGGGCTGGCTTGCGGTGATGAAGATTGCCGGGAACGAAAGCTGCGGCAACGCGCTGATGCCGAGCATCGAGTAGCAGATCGTGCCGAGCACGAACAGCCCGATCGCGAGCAGGGACGTGCCGATCGGACGACGGATGAACGGGGCGGAGGGGTTCATGCGACTCCTCCCGATGCGGCGGCATGGCGCGCACCCGCGGCCGTTCGATCCTGCCTTTCCTCCCGTCCCACCGGGAGAAGGCGCCGCGCGGAGGCGGGAGAGCATTCGGCAAAGGCGCAATGCCGCGGGCCCCGCCGCACCCTCATCCGGCCTGCGGCCACCTCGCCCCGAAGGGCGGAGGGAACCTGCGCACGGGCCGTGTTCACGCGCCCGCCCGCGCCGTGCGCGGGACCGTGCGCCGTTCGCGGCGCGCCGCGAGCCACGCGGTGAACCGCTCCATGTACAGATAGATCACCGGTGTCGTGTACAGCGTGACGAGCTGCGACAGCAGCAGGCCGCCGACGATCGCGACACCGAGTGGGCGACGCAGTTCCGAACCGATGCCGGTGCCGAGCGCGAGCGGCAACGCGCCGAACAGCGCCGCGAACGTGGTCATCATGATCGGCCGGAAACGCAGCAGGCACGCGCGTCGGATCGCGTCGTGCGCGCTCATGCCACGGCGCTGTGCGTCGATCGCGAAGTCGATCATCATGATCGCGTTCTTCTTGACGATGCCGATCAGCAGCACGATGCCGACGATGCCGTCGACCGACAGGCTCATGCCGAACAGCATCAGCGCGAGCAATGCGCCGACCCCGGCCGGCGGCAGGGTCGAGATGATCGTGAGCGGATGGATCCAGCTCTCGTACAGCACGCCGAGCACGATGTAGATCACCACGATCGCGGCGAGCAGCAGCAGGACCTCGTCGCCGACCGAGGCGGAGAACTCGGCCGCCTTGCCGATGAACGCGCCGCGGACCTGCGGCGGGAACGCGAGCTGCGCCTCGACCTCGTGGATCGCCTCGACCGCCTCGGACAGCGAATAGCCCGGCGCGAGGTTGAACGACACGGTCACCGCAGGTAGCTGGTCCTGGTGGCTGACCACGAGCGGCGCGCTGGTGACCTCGGCCGTGGCCAGCGCGGAAATCGGCACGCTGCCGCCGGCGCCGGTGCGGATGCCGGTATTCGCGTTGCCGACCCCGGTGGAGGTCGCCGAGTTCGACGACGCGAGCATGCCGTAGCTGGTCGCATTGGCGCCGGTCAGCGCGCCGCTGCCGTTGCTGCGCACGGTCAGCTTGTCGAGCAGGTCGCGGCCGGTACGGAACTCCGGCGCGACTTCGAGGACGACGCGGTACTGGTTCATCTCGGTGAAGATCGTCGAGATCTGGCGCTGGCCGAACGCGTCGTACAGGGTGTCGTCGATAGTCTGCACCGGCACGCCGAGGCGACTGGCCTTGTCGCGGTCGATGGTCAGGTGCAGCGCGCGGCCCTGGTCGGCGAGGTTGTCGCTGACGTCGGCGAGTTCCGGCCGCTCGCGCAGCGCGCGGGTCATGCGCCCGGCCTGTGCGGCGAGTTCGCCTGCGTCGACCGCCGACAGCGAGTACTGGTATTCGGTCGCCGACACGCGGCTGTCCAGCGTGATGTCCTGGACCGGCTTCAGGAACAGCGACACGCCTGGCAGGCCGACGACCGCGGCCTGCAGGCGCGGCAACACCTCGTCGAGCCCCTCGCGCACGGCGCGATCCTTGAGCACGATGCTGACCTGGCCCTGGCTCAGGGTCGGGTTGATCTCGCCCGCGCCGATGAATGCCGCGACACCGGCCACGGCCGGGTCCGCGCGCAGCGCATCGGCGACCTCGCGCGTGCGCGCCTCCATCGCCTCGAACGCGATGTTGTCGCCGGCCTGCACGACGCCGGTGATGAGGCCGGTGTCCTGCTCGGGCAGCAGGCCCTTCGGGATCGCGACATACAGGAACACGGTCAGGACCACCGACGCGGTCGCGATCGCCATGGTCAGTGGGCGGTGGTCGAACACCCAGTCGAGGCTGCGTGCGTAGGCGTCGACGGTGCGCGACCACAGCGTGCGCCGACCGGCTGCGGCATGCCGCTCGTGTGCGTCATCGCCTTCCGGCAACGCATCGGGCTTGAGCAGGTACGCGCACATCATCGGGGTCAGGGTCAGCGACACCAGCATCGAGATCGACACCGCGATCGTCAGCACCCACGCGAATTCATGGAACAGGCGACCGGTCACCCCCGGCATCAGCAGCAAGGGCAGGAACACCGCGACCAGCGACGCGGTCAGCGACAGCACCGTGAAGCCGATCTCGCGCGCGCCGGTCTCGGCCGCTTCGCGACCGCTCTTGCCCTTCTCGATGTAGCGCACGATGTTCTCGATCATGACGATCGCGTCGTCGACCACGAAGCCGGTCGCGACGGTCAGCGCCATCAGCGAAAGGTTGTCGAGCGACATGCCCGCGAACGCCATGACGCCGAACGTGCCGATCAGCGACAGCGGCACCGCGACCGACGGAATGACCGTCGCCCACAATCGCCTCAGGAACACGAAGATCACGCCGACCACGAGGAACACGGTCAGGACCAGGGTGAACTGCACGTCGTGCACCGACGCGCGGATGGTCACGGTGCGGTCGGCGAACACGTCGAGGTGGACGTCGGCCGGCAGCACGCTGCGCAGTTCCGGCAGCAGCGCGCGGATCTTCGCGACCGTGTCGACGATGTTCGCGCCCGGCTGGCGGCGGATGTCGAGCAACACCGCCGGCTTGCCGTTCGCCCATGCACCGAGCTGGTCGTTCTCGACCCCGTCGACGACCTTCGCGACATCGCCGAGGCGGACCGCCGCGCCGCCCTGGTAGCTGATGATCGTCTCGCGATATTCGGCGGCGCTCGACAACTGGTCGTTGGTGCCGATCGAGTAGCTCTGCACCGCGCCGTTGAGGGTGCCCTTCGCGGCATTCACGTTGGCCTGGGTCAGTGCGCTGCGCACGTCTTCGAGGGTGAGGCCGAGGTTGCCGAGCTGGGCCGGGTTGACCTGCACGCGCACCGCCGGGCGCACGTTGCCCGCGATCGACACGAGGCCGACGCCGGACACCTGCGAGAGCTTCTGCGCGAGGATCGAATCGGCGTAGTTGTTGACCTCGCGCAACGGACGCGTATCCGAGGTCATCATCAGGGTCAGGATCGGCGCGTCGGCCGGATTGACCCGGTTGTAGACCGGCGGATACGGCAGTCCACCGGGCAGGCGCGCCGAGCGCAGCGCCGATTGCACGTCCTGCGCGGCGACGTCGATGTCGCGGTCCATCGCGAACTGCAGGATGATCGTCGACAGTCCCGCGGAACTGTCCGAACTCATCATCGTGATGCCGGAGATCTGGCCGAGTTCGCGCTCCAGCGGCGTGGTCACCAGGGTCGCCATCGTGGTCGCGCTCGCACCCGGATAGCGGGTGGTCACGACGAGGCTCGGCGCGTCGATCTCGGGCAGCGCCGAAACCGGCAACTGGCGATAACCGAGGATGCCGAGCAGGAGCACCGCGATCATCAACAGCGAGGTCGCGATCGGGCGCCGGATGAACAGCGTGGAGAAACCCATCAGCGACCCCGGCGGCGAGCCGGTTGGGCGGCCTTCGAGACTTCCTCGGCGGTCGGGGGCGGCAGCGTCTCGCCGGGTGCGAGCGGGGTGACGCGCGCGCCCGGCTTGAGCCGGAACTGGCCCGCGGTCACGATCCGGTCACCTGCGGACAGGCCGTTCGTGACCAGCACGTGGGTTGCATCGGCCTCGGCGCCGACCTCGACCGGCTGCAACTGGACAATGTCGCCGGCCTGCGCGGCGGCGGATCCTGCGGCGTTCGCATTCGCCGCCCGCTTGCCCGCGCCGGACGCGGGGGTGGCCGGCGGCTTGGCATCGGCATTCTTCGTCGTTGCCGGCACGACGAGATACACGTAGCTGCCGTCCGGGCCGCGCTGCACCGCCTCGGTCGGCACCACGAGTCCGTCCCGCACCGTGCGCACGCCGAGCCGCACGTTGACGAACTGGCCCGGCCACAACGCATTGTCGGCATTCGGGAACTCGGACTTGAGCTGGAACGTGCCGGTGCTGGTGTCGATCTGGTTCGCGATCACGGTGAGCCTGCCGTCGTCCGCGACCACATGGCTGTCGACGCGATCCATCGCGGTCACCGGCAGCGGCTCGCCGCCCGCACCGCCGCGCACGAGGGTGAGGTCCTGCTCCGGCAGCGTGAACACGACGTTGATCGGATGCACCTGGGTGATCGTGACGATGCCGTTCGCATCGTTGGCCTGCAGGATGTTGCCGACATCGACCTGGCGGATTCCGGCGATGCCGGAAATCGGCGCGCGCACCGTCGTGTAGTCGAACTGGATGCGCGCGGTGTCGACCGCGGCCGCGTCGGCCGCGATCAGCGCTTCCTGCTGGCGCACGGTCTGGCGCTGGTTCTCGAGATCCTGGGCCGAGACGAAGTTCTTCTCGATCAATTCCTCGTAGCGCTTCAGCGTGCTGCGCGACGCGCGCAGTTGCGCCTCGTCCTGCTTCTGTTTCGCGATCGCCTGGTCGAGCGCGGCCTGGTAGCTGCGCGGATCGATGCGCGCAATGACCGCGCCCTTCTCGACCTCGGCGCCTTCCTCGAAATCCAGCGAGATCAACTGGCCGCCGACCTGCGGCCGCACGGTGACCGTGTTGAGCGCCTGCACCGTGCCGAGCGCGGTCAGGTAGATCGGCACGTCACGCTGCTCGACCGTGACCGCGGTGACCGGGATCGGCGCATCGGTGGCGGGTTTCGCGGAAGGGTCCGGGCGTTGCAGGAAGCGCCACGCGAGGGCCCCCGCAACCAGCAGCGCGACGACGACGAGCGCGATTTTCCAACGCGACATGTTTTGCTTCCTTTTCTCGCAGCATATCGCCGATGAGCGCAGGCGGCGCATCGGCGAGGTGGTTCAATCGGTGGATCCGGTCGGGTTCGGCGCGGAGCGCCGCCACGACTCGCGCCGGCAATGGTCGGTCCGCGCGCCGCCGGGCGCTCGCGCTGAGATACGTTCCGACCGCGCCAAGTTCCCGCGGCCACGCCCATGCCCGGGCCGCGCTTGCTTTCCGCGCTTCCGTCGCCATTTCGAGGGCGTTGCGGAGCATAGTGCATTCAACCACCCTGGCGGGGCAGTGCAATGAGTAATTATTGTGAGATTCCGGGCGCGGCGCTGGCCGTCGCGCGTGACGCGTTTCCCGATGCGACGTTCGATCCGCCGCCGCGCGCGGGCGAGCGCGAATCGCTCGCGGTACTCGCGGGCGGCTGCTTCTGGTGTACCGAGGCGGTGTTCCGCGAGCTGGATGGCGTGCTCGAGGTCTGCCCCGGCTACAGCGGCGGCGACGCGGAGCGCGCGAACTACACCGCGGTGTGCGGCGGCGATACGGGCCATGCCGAAGCGCTGCGCATCCGCTTCGATCCGACCCGGGTTTCCTACGCGCGCCTGCTCAAGGTGTTCTTCGCGGTCGCCCACGATCCGACCCAGAAGAACCGCCAGGGCAACGACGTCGGCCACCAGTACCGCTCGGCGATCTTCTTCGCCGACGCCGGACAGCGCGAGATCGCCGAACGCTACATTCGCCAACTGGACGACGCCGGCGTGTTCAACGCGCCGATCGTGACCGAGGTCGTGCCGCTCGACGCCTTCCACGTCGCCGAGAAATACCACCACGATTACGCCGCGCAGAACCCGGATCAACCGTACATCGCCGCGGTCGCCGCACCCAAGGTCGGCAAGCTGCGCGCGAAGTTCGGTGATCTGCTGAAGCAGGAAGGAGAACCGCGATGAACGCATCCGCCGAACCGCGCCGTTCCGCATCCGGCCATGACCTCACGCCGCCCGACGCCGCCGAGCGCGAACGCCTCGCCGCGCGCCTGACGCCGGAGGAGCGTCGCGTGCTGCTCGACCACGGCACCGAAGCGCCGTTCTGCGGCGGCCTGCTGCACAACAAGGAGGCCGGCGTGTACGCGTGCCGCCTGTGCGGCCTGCCGCTGTTCCGCTCCGGCGGCAAGTTCGAATCCGGTACCGGCTGGCCAAGCTTCGTCGAACCGTTCGATGCCGGACATGTGCGCGAGATCCGCGACACCAGCCACGGCATGACCCGCACCGAAATCCGCTGCGCACGCTGCGACAGCCACATGGGTCACGTGTTTCCCGACGGCCCGCCGCCGACCGGCCTGCGCTACTGCATGAATTCGGTCGCGCTGGAGTTCGTCGCCGACCCCGCGGCTTGATACCGGCGGCGCGGGGTCGTCGGGGGCCCCGGCCGGGAATCGTCCCGTGCCGCGGGATCATTGCGTCGCGCGTACTGTGGGCTGCATCACACACGCGACCACGCGGTGGGTTCAGGATCACACCGTGGCGGCCTCGTGCCGCCCCGCGTCGACGAGATCCCGCCATGTTCCTTTTCAGCCGCGTCCGCAATGCCGTCGAAACCCCCGTCGACATCGATGATGCAGACGGGTCGCGAGCCTGGGATTCGGCGCCAGCCTACGACGCGGCCTTGGTAGGGACGCTGATCGCGACCCACGATGACCTGGACGCGCGCATCGCGGCCCTCCTGCCGATCCTCGGCGACGATCCGGCAGAAGCCGGCCGCTCCGTGCGCGGCTGTGCGACGACCTTGCAGGAGCTGCGTCAAACCGAAGCCTCGTGCCTGTATCCGCTGATCGCCCGCGGCATCTCGTCCGACCCGATCGCGCGTCGGCTGTTCTGGCAATCGCGCATCGTGATGCTGGGCCTGGAGCGCCGGGTCATGCGCCGCTTCGAGGATCTCGATCATGCGATCGAGACCGGCAGCGGCGTGGGCACCGCCGCGGCCCACCTCGTCAACGGCCTCGCCGAGTACCGCCAGCGCAACGAATCGAGCATGTATCCGCTGTACGACGCCGTCGGCCGGCACATCGCGCCGGTACCGGCCCGGGTTGCCTGAGAACACCCGCTCCGTCTTCGGACCATTGCGATTGCCCGGCTGCCTGCGCGGCGCGATCGCCTGCGAACCGATCCCGCGCCACGGTTGCTACAATTCTCCCCGCGCCGCTTTAGCTCAGTTGGTAGAGCAACCGCCTTGTAAGCGGTAGGTCGTCCGTTCGAGTCGGACAAGCGGCACCAGAAGGCATCGCGGCCCAAGGATCGCGACCGAGGGCCGCCGCCGATGTCCATGTAGCCCGGGTAAGGCCAAAGGCCGCACCCGGGGATTCGAAGCGACAACGCTCGAACCGGTTCCCCGGGTGCGCTTCGCTTACCCAGGCTACGTAAACCACCTTCACGCCCCCGAATGCCGCAGCCATGTAGCCCGGGTGAGGCCGAAGGCCGCACCCGGGGGTCCGAAGCGACGACGCCCGAACCGATTCCCCGGGTGCGCTTCGCTTACCCGGGCTACGTAAACCGCTTTCACGTATCCGAATGCCGCAACTTGCCCACCGCGCGAAACCGCTTGGGTCCGTACCAGAGCCAGAATCCGGTCACGGTGAAGGTCAGCAGGGCAAGGCCGATGATCGAGGTATAGACCAGCTTGATCTGCTCGTGATCGGTGTCGAACAGGTGGTCGAGCAGGGAGCCGTCGTGGATGTTCTCGATGAAGTCCGAGCGGCGCCGCTCGATGTGCAGCAGTTCGCCGGTGGTCGTGTCGAGCTGGACGCCCCAGAAGCCTTCGAGGAACACGAACTTCAGCATGCCCTTGTCGGGGCGGATGTCGATACGCTCGAGGTCCAGCGACAGGTCGGGCGAAATCTGCTCGCGCGCGACCTTCACGGCTTTCGCGTGCAGCACGTCGATCGGCAACCAGTCGGCCGGGTCGGTCGACACGCCGGCATGGGACTTCGGCAGGATCACGCCGCCGCTATGCTTCTTCCAGCCGAGCAGCAACCCGGTCAGCGACACGACGAGGAAGAACACGAACAAGATCGCGCCCATGGTGCGGTGGATCTTGCGCATGACGCGCAGGATCTTCGCGTCGCGTTTGCGTTGGTTGTGTTCCATTGTTGACGGTTTCGGCGGCGAAGCGGGCCATTCTAACGGGCTGAAACGTACCGGGCAGGGAAATGCGGTCCGCGCCCCGTCGCGCGGCGGATTGCCAGCCGATGCGGAAGGTGTAGGATCGCGGGCTTGCCCGCGTCCGGAGGGGTTGCCGGTCGCTGGCGGTCGGGGTGCAGTGGCCCCGACCACTGGTGCGGAACATCTCCGACCCGCGGCCTTCCCGTCATGGTTCGGTGCGATCCGCTTGGACTGGACTCATTCGACTTTCGCGGGGAAATCATGCGCAAACCCATCACCACGGTCATCCTGGCCGCCCTGGTCGGCAGCGGCGCGCTGCTGGCGACTACCGATTCCTTGGACGCGGCGCCCGGCGCCGCGGACGACATGCTGCTGTTCAGTGCGTATCCGTTCGACACGCAGCGCGACCAGCTCGTCGCGCCCGCGCCGTTCGCGGTGCAGTCGCACATGGCCGGCTTGCAGATCGTGCAATTCGACGGCCCGGTCCGACCCGAATGGCTGCAAGCGCTGAAGGCGCGCGCCATCGTGCCGGTGCATTACGTGGCCAACAATGGCTACATCGTGTGGGCCGACGAGGCCGGGCTGGAGCGCCTCGCGAACCTGCGCCAGCGCAATGCGTGGCTCCAGTATGCCGGTCCGTTCCAGGCGTTCCTGAAAGTCGATCCGCGCCTCGGCGAGAGGCTCGGTCAGGGCGCGCAGGACGATGCGGAAGTCGACCTCGTCGTCCAGATCTACCGCCATGCCGGCGACAGCGCGACGCGCCGCTTCATCGCGGACCGGGCCCTGATGCCGCAGAACCAGCAGGCGCCGCTCGGGACCGGCAAACTGTCTCTCGACTGGTCGCCGATCCTGTCGTTCGCGAACGTGCAGATTCGCGCGCGGCTCGCCGATGTCGCCGCGATTGCCGAACGTCCGGACGTGACCTTCGTCGGCCTGCGCGGCGAACGCCGCCAGATGGACGAGAAGCAGGATCTCATCCTGATCGGCGATCTCGTGCCCGGCCCGGGATCGGTCAGCTATCTGCAATACCTCACGGACCTCGGCTTCAGCCAGGATGCGAATGACTACCCGATCGTCGACGTGACCGACAGCCCGATCCACGAAGGTGGCACCGGCGCCACGGCAGTCAACACCGCCGACGAGATGCTGCATGTCGGCGGCCAGATCGGCAATCCGAGCCGGGTCGCGTACTTCAACAACTGTTCCAGCCTGCCGGACACCTCGGTCGGTGCCGAAGACGGTCACGGCGCGCTCAATGCCGGTATCGTCGCGGGCTGGGACCAGACCGCGGGCGCCCCGTACGAGGATGCCGACGGCCACCAGCTCGGCCTTGGCGTCAATCCGTTCGGCCGCGTCGCGAGCACCGCGATCTTCGTTCCCGGCTACAACGTCGCCGGTTGCGGCAACAACGATACCGGTGTCATCAAGAGCGTGTGGCAGAGCGGCGGTCGCATCAACACCAATTCCTGGGGTCTCACGTTTCCGCCGAGCACCTACGACGACGGTGACCAGGCGTACGACGCGGGCACCCGCGACGCCGACCCGGATGCGGCCGGCAACCAGGAACTGATCGTGCTGTTCTCGGCCTCGAACGCGGGACCGGGTGCGGCCACGGTATCCTCGCCCGCGGCCGGCAAGAACGTGATTACCGTCGGCGCGTCGGAAAACCTGCGCCCGCAATGGACCGATGGTTGCGGCACCGGACCGAGCGGCGCGGACGATTCGATGGACGTGATCGGCTTCTCCGGACGCGGCCCCGCGCCCGGCAACCGGGCGAAGCCCGAAGTCATCGCACCGGGAACCCACATCCAGGCCCGCGCGAGCATCTATTCCGGTTACGTCGGCGGTGGCGTCTGCGACACCTATTACCCGCCCGCGCAGACGGTTTTCGCCTCGTCGTCCGGCACCAGTCATTCGACGCCCGCGGTTGCCGGCGTCACGTCGCTCGCGTACTGGTGGATCGAGCAGGGCGGCAGCGGCGCGGCAGCCGGCACGATCGACGAGATCGACGGCTCGCGCGCGCCGAGTCCGGCGCTCAGCAAGGCATGGCTCATGGCGCACCCGACCTACCTGACCGGTGTCGGCGCGAACGACGACCTGCCGAGCAACAGCCAGGGCTACGGCATGCCGAACCTCGACATCATGTTCGACGCGACGCCGAAAGTATTGCTCGACCAGAGCGAACTGTTCGTTGCCTCGGGCGAGAGCCGCGAGTTCACGTGGGGCGTCGCCGATCCGACCAAGCCGGTGCGCATCGCGCTGGCCTGGACTGACGCGCCCGGTGCGCTCGGCACGAGCCCGCAGGTCAACAACCTCGACCTGACCGTGGTCGCGGGCGGCCAGACCTACCTCGGCAACGAGTTCGACCAGCAATGGAGCGTGACCGGCGGCAGCGCGGACACGCAGAACAACTACGAGGCCGTGTTCCTCCCGGCGGGCGCCGCGAGCGACCTCGCGATCACGATCGACGCGACCAACATCGCGGGCGACGGCGTTCCGGCCAACGGCACGCCGACCGACCAGGACTTCGCGATCGTCTGCTACAACTGCGCACGCGCGCCGACCTTCACCCTGTCCGCGCCGGAAACCGAGGCCAACGTGTGCTCCGGAACGGACTTCGACATGACGATCAATGTCGGCGCGATCCAGGGGTTCGCCGATCCCGTCGACCTGGCCGTGTCCGGGACTCCGGCCGGAGCCACCGGTGCGGTCGATCCGTCCACGGTCACGACGCTCCCGGGCAGTGCCGTGCTTTCGATCACCGATTCGGCCGGCGTCGCGGCGGGCGACTACGTGGTGACCCTGGCCGCGACGTCCGGCGCGATCAGCAAGACCCTCGATTTCGATCTGACCTACTCGACGTTCGCGCCGCCGGTGCCGGTCCTCGACGCACCGGCCGACGGCGAAGCGAATGTCGAACTCAGTCCGGTCCTGACCTGGGAAGCTGCCGAGCAGGCGGTGACCTATCTCGTCGAAATCGCGGATGATCCGGACTTCACGACCGTCATCGCTTCCACCGAAACCGCGGACACGGCATGGACCGTCAGCCCGCCGCTGGAACCGAGCCACCGCTACTACTGGCGCGTGACGGCCCGGAATGCTTGCGGCGCGAGTGTCGCCGGTCCGACCGCCGACACGGTGTTCCTCGACGGATTCGACGGACCGCTCCCGATCGCGAGCAACATGTTCACGACCCTGCCGTTGCCGGGATCGTGCCCGCTCGACACGACCGAAGTCGTGGTGTTCGAGGACGACCTGGAAGCCGGTGCAGGAAGCTGGACGCATGGCGCGAATGCAGGCACCGACAGTTGGACACTCGGTTCCACGGCCAACAGCGGTACCCAGGCCTGGCAGGCCAACAACTTCGCCGGCGTCAACGACCAGTGGCTGGTATCGCCCGAGATGGTATTGCCGAGTGATCTGTCGAACCTGACATTGCGGTTCTGGAACCAGCAATCGATGGAAAGCAGCGCGGGCGGGTGCTTCGACGGTGCGATCCTCGAGGTATCGAGCGACGGTGGCGCAACCTGGACGCAGGTCACGACCGGATTGCTCACCGATCCGTACGACGGCCCGGTAAGCACGACGTACAGCAATCCGCTCGGCGGCCGGGATGCCTGGTGCGGTGATCCCGAGGCGTATTTGCGTTCGGTCGTCGACCTCGCGCCGTATGCCGGACAGACGGTGAGCTTCCGCTTCCGCATGGGCAATGACGTCTCCGTTACCTCGGCCAATCCGGGCTGGGCGATCGACGACGTGAAGGTCGCCGGTTGCGAGATCGACTAGAACGATTGCGGGCGCCTTGCAACGAGGCGCCCGCCGATCCCCGTTGGATCGGGTCCCGTCGCAACGACGGGACCCGGCTTGCGCGATCATTGGCGGCGATCGCCGCCGGCATCCACCTGCTTCAATTCAGCACCGATTCAATCCCGGCTGCCGAGACTGTCGGTCGTCACGATTCGCGCGGTGCCACGCCCACTCACGAGATGCAGACAATGCTGGCTTCATTCCGGATCCGATCCCTGCGCTGGATCGCGCTTGCGCTTGCGCTGGCGGCGGCAACCGGGAATGCGCGTGAGATCAGCATCGAGCAGGCCGTGCAGCGCGTGCAGCAGGAAACCGACGGCAAGGTACTCGCGGTGCAGACCCTGACGATCGGCCAGCGCAAGATCTACCGTATCAAGGTGCTGACGCCGGATGGACGCATGCGCGTGATGCAGGTGCCGGCGGAGGAATGACGGGAGGAGTGCTTCCCTGCACAGCGGGAATTGCAGTTCGCGAGAGACGACCAGACCGGACGGACCCGCAGGAACGATCGGGTCGAATGGACGATCGCACGACAACAGGAGAACAGCGATGCGCGTATTGTTGGTGGAAGACGAGGCCCCCCTGCGCGAAACCCTCGCGGCGCGGCTCAAGCGCGACGGATTCGCGGTGGACGCGGCCAGCGACGGCGAAGAAGGCCTGTACCTCGGCCGCGAAGTACCGTTCGACGTCGCGATCATCGATCTCGGCCTGCCCAAGCTGTCCGGCATGGACCTCGTCGCGCAGTTGCGTGAATCGGGGCAGAAATACCCGATCCTGATCCTGACCGCGCGTTCGAGCTGGCAGGACAAGGTGCAGGGCCTCAAGAACGGTGCCGACGACTACCTGGTCAAGCCGTTCCACGTCGAGGAACTGCTCGCCCGGCTCAATGCGCTGGTGCGCCGCGCCAGCGGCTGGTCGCGCCCGCTCCTGCAATGCGGGCCGATCGTGCTCGACACGACCGCGCAGACGGTCGAGGTCAACGGCGAGTCGGTCGATCTCACCAGCTACGAGTACAAGGTGCTCGAATACCTGATGCTGCACGCTGGCGAACTCGTGTCCAAGGCGGATCTCACCGAGCACATCTACCAGCAGGACTTCGACCGCGATTCGAACGTGCTCGAGGTGTTCATCGGCCGCCTGCGGCGCAAGCTCGATCCGGACAACGCGATCAAGCCGATCGAGACCGTGCGCGGGCGCGGCTACCGGTTCGCACTCGAACGGGTGGAAATGCCGGATGAAGAAGTTGCCGAGGATCGCTGACCGACCCTCGGAAATCCGGTTTAGGCAAACTTTCCGGGGACCCTGATGGCGCGCCCGATGTCGCTGCAGGCGCGTTCGCTGATCGCGGCTGGCATCGCGCTCGCCGCGTTCCTCGGCCTGACCTTCCTCGCCCTCGATCGCGCGTTTTCCGATGCGGCCGAGAGCGCGCTGCGCGAGCGCCTGCAGGGCTACATGTATGCCTACCTCGCGTCGTCCGACACCACCCGCAGCGGCGCCCTGATCCCGCCCGAGGTCGGACCGGATCCGCGTTTCGACCGACCGTTGCGCAGCGGCCTGTACGCGGGCATCGTCGGCAGCCCGATCCTCGGCACCGATGCGGAGGAATGGCGTTCGCCGTCCGCAGTGGGCCGCGACCTGCCGTTCGACGACAAGTTGCCGCGCGGCGCGGTGCGCTTCATGGGGCCACTGAAGACTCCGACCGGCGAGTTGTTCGTGCTGTCGCAGGGCATCGACTGGACGACCGCACGCCACGACACCTTGCACCTGACCTTCCACGTCGCCGAGGACACGACCAGCCTCGACCGCCAGGTCGACGTCTATCGGCGCACCTTGCTGATCTGGCTCGGCGGCCTCGGCGTGTTGCTGCTGCTGTTGCTGGTCGGCGTGTTGCGCTGGAGTCTTGCGCCGTTGCGCAGGATCGCGGCCGACCTCCTGCATGTCGAGCGCGGTACGCGCGAAAGCCTGGCCGGGCATTATCCGCAGGAACTGTCGGGACTCGCATCGAACATCAACACCTTCATCGAGGCGGAACGCGATCGCCTGAAGCGCTATCGCAACACCCTGTCCGATCTCGCACACAGCCTGAAGACGCCGCTCGCGGTGATCCGCAACCAGCTCGAGTCGGACGTCGACAGCGAAGAGCTGCGCTGGACCGTGCTCGAACAGGTCGGGCGCATGGACGAGATCGTCGCGTACCAGTTGTCGCGCGCCGCGACCTCGGGCCACCAGACCTTCGCCGCACCGCTGCCGATCGAACCGTTCGCGGAGGAGATCGTGCGCTCGCTGGAGAAGGTCTACGCGCTCAAGGGCGTGCTGTGCGAATTCGACATCGACGCGGGTACGCGCTTCCACGGCGAACAGGGCGACCTCATGGAACTGCTCGGCAACCTGCTCGAGAACGCGTTCAAGTGGGCCCGGCGCAGCGTGCTGCTGAGCGCGCACGCGCTGCCCGCCGGCAGCCGCCACCGGCCCGGCCTCGAGATCATGATCGACGATGACGGCGAGGGCATTGCCGAGGATCGTGTCGAGAAACTCCTCCAGCGCGGCGTGCGCGGCGACGAACGCGTGCAAGGTCACGGCATCGGCCTCGCGATCGTGCAGGACATCCTGCGCGCCTATTCCGGCGAACTGCGCGTGACCCGTTCGCCGCTCGGTGGCGCGCGCTTCATCGTGCGCATCGGTGGCGGCGAACACTGAGGCCGGTCGCGGCGCGATTGCGCCGCCCGCGGGGAGCGTCTATCGTTGCGCGGAAGCCGGCGCCGAGGAGCCTGTCGGGCTTTGGTGGTCGAGGCGAAAAGCCGGCTGTGCGAGGACAGACAACGACGATTCGCCGGCCCATGGTGGTTCCATGGCCAGCAAGCGGCGGAGATGGACCGCACAGACGGATTTGCAGCCCGACCAACCAAAATTCGACCGGTTCCCAGGGTCGCTTCGTGCTTCCTCCATTCCTGGCAGGCTGTCGCACGCCGCTTCCGGCTGCACCCGCAGCCTGCCGCCAACCGTGGGAGTTCCCATGCACCGCATCCTTCGATCCCTCGCGTTCGCCGTCCCGGCCCTGCTGCTCGCCGCATGCAATCCGCCCGCTCCCGAAACGCCGGACAGTGCAGCCCAGGCACCGGCCGCCGAGGCACCTGCGACCCCTGCCCCGACGCCGGCACCGGCTGCCGAGCCGGCCGAAGTCGCCGAAGCGCCGCTCCCGCCCATCGGCACCTGCGGCGAGCAAACCGCGATTCCGGCCGAACAACGCATCGCCAATACCGTGCGCTGGTCCACCGCCAGCGAACAGGACAATTTCGGCTACGACGTGTACCGCGGCGATGCCGAGGAAGGTCCGTTCACCAAGCTCAATCCGGAACCGATCGCGGGCGCCGGCACCACGGATACCTCGCATTCCTACGAGTTCCGCGACGACACGATCGATCCGTGCTCGAGCTACTGGTACTACGTCGAATCGATCAGCACCTCGGGCCAGCACGAGAAGTTCACGCCGACATTCCAGGCCAAGGCCAAGCGCCGCGCCGCTGAAGGCGCGGAGGCCACCGAACCCTCGTCCGTCACGGAAACGCCGGGCGATTGAGCCTTCCTTGCTCGCGTCCGGTGAACCGGCCGCGGACTCGACTCCGACCCGAGCCGGTCGGGTCGACGCCGCAAGGTACGATGACGCCGACCTGAAACGACCCCGCGAATCGCTGTCGGACGTGCCCCGCACGTCCGGCCGCGACCGATGGATGCAAGCCCACGATCTCTCCCGAACGCCGTACCGGCGACGAATGCGCGTCAACTGAATCGGGTATCCTCCGGCAACCGCCGCCCACCGACCGCCGATGCGCCAGCACCTGTTCGACCTCGTCCTGTTCAGCACCTATGCCGAACTGCGCGCGGAGCGCGCGCGCAGCTATCTCGGCCTGATCTGGTGGGTGGCCGAACCCGCGATGATGATGGCCGCGTTCTGGCTCGTGTTCGAGGTGATCTTCAAGACCGGCGGGCCCGACTACATCGCTTTCCTCCTGATCGGCCTCACCGTATGGCAGTGGATGAAGTCGTGCATCACCCACGCCGGTTATTCGATCTGGACCAATCTCGCGATGGTGCGCCAGGCGCGCCTGCCGATCCTCATGTTCCCGCTGGTCCAGATCCTCGCCGACACGGTGAAGTTCTTCTTCATCTTCGCGCTGCTGCTGGTCATCCTGTGGGCGACCGGTTATCCGCCGAACCAGGCGTACCTCGCGCTGGTTCCATTGTTCGCTTGCATCCTCCTCGCCTCCGCGGGCACCGGCTTCGTGCTCGCCGCGATCGTGCCGCTGGTGCCGGACCTGCGGTTCGTGATCGAGCAGGTACTGACCGTGGTCATGTTCATGTCCGGGGTCGTGTTCTCGCTCGGCGACGTGCCGCCGCCGCTGTCCACGCTGATGGCCTACAACCCGGTCATGGTCGTCATGGATGACACGCGCGACATCCTCATGTACGGGCTGTGGCCGAACTGGGTCGGCTTGTGGAAGGTCGCGGTGATTTCGATCGGCGCGCTCTTCGTCGGCATGGCTTTCGTGCGCCGGCTCGCGCCGCGCTACCCGAAACTGGCGGCCTGAGCGATGGACGGCACCGCCATCGGCGACCCGCTGGTCGCGCTCGAACACGTCGGCGTCGCATTCAGCGCGCAGCGCCATGTCGGCGGAGGGCGCTACTGGGCGCTCGAGGATGTGAGCCTGACCCTGCGCCGCGGCGAGCGGCTCGGCATCATCGGTCGAAACGGTGCCGGCAAGAGCACCCTGCTGCGCCTCATCGCGGGAATCCTCGAACCGGATCGCGGCCGCATCACGCGCGCGCCGGTTTCGTGCCAGTTGCTCGCGCTCGCGCTCGGTTTCGTGCCGCACCTGTCCGGTCGCGACAACGCGGTGCTGTCCGGCCTCATGCTCGGCCTGCGCCGGCGCGACATCGAGGCACGCCTACCTGCCGTGCTCGAGTTCTCCGAACTCGGCGATTTCTTCGAACAGCCGATCGCGACCTATTCGACCGGCATGACCATGCGCCTCGCGTTTTCGGTCGCGATGCAGGCCGAGCCCGAGGTATTGCTCATCGACGAGGTGCTCGCGGTCGGTGACGCCGAGTTCCGCGAGAAGTCGGGCGCCGCGCTGCGCGAACGCATGCGCCAGGGCCATACCGTGGTACTGGCCAGCCACAGCGAGAAGGAAGTCGCCGCGATCTGCAATCGCGTCCTGTGGATCGAGCATGGCCGTGACGTGATGGTCGGTGACCGCGACGAGGTATTCGCGGCCTACAACGAGGCGCTGCACCTCGATACGGCCCTGTGAACACGCCGATGGCCGAGTCGCAACCGATCGCCGGCGATGCCGTCCGTTGGGACGGTCGGCGACTCACCGTCGCGGCGGCACCCGGCGCGACATCCGACGGTGCCCCGGAAGACATCGCGCTCGACCTCGATGGCTGCCCGTTCGCGACGGCCCGCGCCGGCGCCGACGGCAGCGCGACGTTCGACCTGCCGTTTTCGCCGTCCGGGCATGCACTCGCGACCGCGCAGTTGCGTCGCGGTCGCGACGGACCGGTCCTGCACGAAGGCGCGCTCACGCTGCACTTCGGCCTGCCGGGCACGGCTGCCGCCGGCACGAGCGTGCCGCCGCTCGCACCACTGGCGACGCCGAGCCTGCCACCACCCGACAGCGATTGCCTGCACGGTGAGGTCGTCGTCGTCGTGCCCGTGTATGGTGCACCGGCCCTGGTCGAGCGTTGCATCGAGTCGGTGTTGCGCCACAGTGGCGCGCACGCGCGCCTCCTCGTGATCGACGACGCGAGCCCCGATCCCGCGATCGCGCCGTTGCTTTCGCGCTACCGCGACCGCGCCGGCGTCGAGCTGCTGCAAAACGCGACCAACCGCGGCTTCACCGCGACCGTCAACCGCGGCATGGCACGCGCCGCGCGCGCCGACGTGGTCCTGCTCAACGCCGATACCGAAGTCGGGCCGAACTGGCTCGCGGGCCTGCGTCGTGCGGCGTATTCGGCAAGCGACATCGGCACGGTAACCGCGGTGTCCGACAACGCGGGCGCGTTTTCGGTACCCGAACTGGAACGGTACTGTCCGTGGCCGGCCGGCTGGAGCTTCACGCAGGCCAGCCGCGCGCTGTGGCAGCATGCCGGCCTCGCGTACCCGTCGATGCCGACCGGCAACGGCTTCTGCCTGTACATCCGGCGCGCGGCGCTCGACGCGGTGGGTGCATTCGACGAACAGGCGTTCGCCGAGGGTTACGGCGAGGAGAACGATTTCTGCCAGCGCGCCCAGGCCGCCGGCTTCCGCGATCTCATCGCGGGCAACGTGTACGTCGCGCACGCACGCAGCATGAGTTTCGGCGTCGCGCGGCGAACCGCGCTCGGCGAGGCCGGCATGCGCATCCTGCGCGAGCGTTGGCCGAACTACGATGCCGATGTCGCGCGCGACCTGCATTCGTTCGAACGCCGGGTACTCGACTGGCGCGTGCGGCGCGTGTACGCCACGGCGGATTCGATGCCGCCGCCGCGACCACGCGTCGCGTGGATCGGCGCCGACCCGACGGCCGATGCGACGTTCGAGTGCTGGCGGGTCGAACGCGCCGGTGCCGATGCGCTCTTCACGCACGATTCGACGACACGGCGGGTGGAAGCCACGACGTTCGCGCAGACGCTGTGGATCGGCTTGCAGGAACTCGCGATCGAACTCGTGGTGTGCGGTTACGCGATGCGCGGCGAAGTCATGCCGGTCACGACGGCACTCGGCATCGCCTGCGTGCCTCCATCCGAGCAGGGCCTGCCGGTCGCGGATCTACTCGCCCAGGCGGGCCGGCTGCGATGAGTGCGCCGATCGCACGCGCACTGGTGACCGGTGTCGGCGGCCAAGACGGCAGCCTGCTCGCCGCGCAACTGCTCGATGCGGGTGCCGAGGTCGTCGGTACGCGCCGGCCCGCGCGGGCCGGCGAGCCGGCGTGGCGGCACGTCGAACTCGGCATCGCGGGGCATCCGCGCCTGCGCATCCTGCCGTTCGATGCGGCCGCAGCGGACGCCGCGGCGTGCGCGCGCGTGCTCCGCGACGTGCGGCCGGATGCGGTATTCCATCTGGCCGGACAGTCGCATGTCGCGGCCTCGTTCGAGGATCCGCTCGGCACGCTCGCCGCCAATGGACTCGCGACCGTGCGCTGGCTCGAAGCGCTGCGCGAATCCGCAACGGATGCGCATTTCGTGCTCGCCGCAAGCGCCGAGATGCTCGCCGCGCGCGACACGCCGCTGGACGAATCCGCAGCGTTCGCAGCGACCACGCCCTACGCGCTTTCCAAGCTCGTCGGCCACGCGGCGGTGGGTTCGTGGCGCGCGACCTGGGGATTGCGTGCGAGTAGCGCCATCGCGTTCAACCACGAATCGGAATGGCGCGACGAGTCGTTCGTGACCCGCCGCATCAGCCGCGCCGTGGCGCGCATCGCGCTCGGCCTCGACGATGCACTCGCACTCGGCAATCTCGATGCGCGGCGCGATTTCGGGCATGCGCCCGATTTCGTCGCCGCGCTCGTGCGCATGGGCGCGCGCGAACGCGGCGACGACTACGTGCTGGCCAGCGGCGTGGCCGTCAGCATTCGCGAATTCGCGACCCACGCATTCGCGGCCGCCGGCATGGAACTGGAATGGCGGGGCAAGGGCGTGCAGGAAACTGCCGTCGGGAATGGCCGCGACATCGTGCGCGTGCGTGTCGACCCCGCCCTGCTGCGTCCGGTCGACGCGGCGGTACGGCTCGGCAACGCGGACAAGGCACGTCGTGAGCTCGGCTTCGCGAACACGCTCGACGCGGCGGCCATCGCACGGCGCATGGTCGAGGCGGATCTGGCCCGCGAACGCCGCGCCCTGGAGCGGGCCTGATGCGCGTCATCTTCAACGTCGATGCGATCAGCGCGCCGCTGACCGGCATCGGCCGCTACGCGCTGGAGCTCGCGCGCGGTCTCGCGGTGCATCCGGCGATCGAGGAACTGAAGCTGTATTCCGCCTATCGCTGGGTCGAAGCACCCGACGATGCGCTCGCCGCGAACGCCGGCGTTGCACGCCTGCGCAGGAACCTGCCGTTCAAGACGATGGCGCTCGAAGCCTACACGCAATTGCGCGGCGCGCTGTTTCACGCGCGCACGCGGCACCTGCGCGACTTCGTGCTGCACACGCCGAACTACGTGCTCATGCCGTTCGCGGGACCTGCGCTGACCACCGTGCACGACCTGTCCTGGATCCGCTATCCCGAGACCCATCCGGTCGAACGCGTGCGCCTGCTCGACCGGCACCTGCCACGCACGCTCGAACGCGCCGACGCGATACTCACCGACTCGGCCTTCATTGCCGACGAGCTGGCCACGAAACTCGGCGCGCCGCGCGACAAGCTGCGCGTCGTGCCGCTCGGCGTCGATGGCGCGTACCAGCCGCGCACCAGCGAACAGCTCGCGCCGGTGCTGGCCCGACATGGCCTGGCCGCGGGTGCGTACCTGCTCGTCGTCGCGACCCTGGAACCGCGCAAGAACCTCGCCCGGCTGGTGCGCGCGTACGCGGCATTGTCGGCCGGCGTGCAGGCGCGCTGGCCACTCGTGATCGTCGGCGCGCGCGGCTGGCTGAATGCGGAACTCGAACGCACCCTGGCACCGCTCGAATCGCGCGGCGTCGTGCGCCGGCTCGGCTACGTGGCCGAGGCCGACCTGCCGTTCGTGTACGCGGGTGCGCACGGTTTCGCGTTCCCTTCGCTGTACGAAGGCTTCGGCCTGCCGGTGCTGGAAGCGATGGCGAGCGGCGTGCCGGTGCTGACCTCGAACGTGTCGTCCCTGCCCGAGGTCGCGGGCGATGCGGCGCTGTGCGTCGATCCGCTCGACGAGACGGTGCTGCGTGACGGACTCGTACGCCTGCTCGAGGACACGACATGGCGAACCCATGCAATCCGGCGCGGTCCCGAGCGCGCGCGGGACTATCCATGGTCGCGCTGCGTCGAGGCGACCGTCGCGGTGTATCGTGAAGTCGCAACCTGAACCGTCAGGCTGCCGGATACAGGATCACGCCGAGCGTCACGAGCCAGCCCGCCACCGCGACCAGCAGCAGCGGATCGCGCAGCGCGAGCCGGCTCGGATCGCCGCCGGCGCCGCGGCCGAGCACCAGCCACAGGTAACGCAGGATGCCGAGCACCACCCACGGCGTCGAGAACGCGAGTGGGTGATGGCCGTGACGCGCGAGCACCTCGGGTGACAGCGTGTAGAACACGTAACTCGCGAGGGTCAGTCCGCCGAACCCGGCGAGTATCCACTCGAGCGGGCGACGATGGTAGCCGAGCGCGGCGCGCGCGGCCGGATCGTGACCGTGGGCGAGATCACCGTGCCGCTTGCCGAGCGCGAGCATCAGCGCGAGCACGAAGCCCATGACCACGATCCACGGCGTCAGCGGCACGCTCGCGGCGATGCCGCCGGCGACGAGGCGCAACACGAATCCGCTCGCGACGATCGCCGCATCGAGATACGCGATGCGCTTGAGCGCCAGGGAGTACGCGATCTGCACGCCGAGGTAGGCGAGCAGCACCCAACCGACGCCGGGATCGACGGACCAGCCCAGCACCAGCGCCACGCACGCGAGCAGGGCGGAGAAACCCAACGCGACACGCGGATCCAGCTCGCCGCGAGCGAGCGGGCGATCGCTCTTGTCGGGATGATTCCGGTCGCGCTCCGCGTCGACCACGTCGTTGCCCGCATATACCGCCGATGCGGCCAGGCAAAATGCGAGCGTCGCAAGCAGTGCGCCGCGCAACGCGCCCCCTTGCAGCAGCGCGTGGCCGAAGAACAGCGGCAACAGGACGAAGCCGTTCTTGATCCACTGCGCGGGGCGCGCAAGCTCGATGAACAGGCGTAGCGACGCTGGCTCAGCGCGGACCATAGAACCGACCGAGCAGTTCCGCGACTTCCGGTTCCGCGCCGCGCAGCGTCGCGGGATCGGAAAAATGCAGTTCGCTGAGGACCGCGAAGAATTCGTCCACGCTTTCGGCCGCATACGGATCGATCGGACCCTCGCGACCGCGTTCCACCTCGTTTACCAGTCGATCGTAGGCCGGTTGCATCGTCGCGACCCATTCGCGCAACGCGATGCCGCGCGGCAGGCGCGGCGTGCCGTCGGGTTCCCCGTCCAGCATGTCGAGCTTGTGCGCGACTTCGTGCACGACGACGTTGAAACCGTCGAACGGGTTGGCGAGATCGGCGGCGACATCCGCCCACGACAGGATCAGCGGACCACGCTGCCAGGCCTCGCCGATCAGGTCGTCCTCGCCCTCGGTAACCACGCCGGTGTGCTCGTCGTGATGCTCGCGGCGGACGCGGAATTCGCCCGGATACACGATGACCTCGCGCCAGCCGGCCAGCCAGTCGAATCCGAGATGCAGCACCGGAAGGCACGCGAGCGCGGCGATCGCGAGCTGCTGGCCCGGCTCGAACTCGTGACCGGCCGCGCCACTGAAGGACTTCTTCGCAAGGAAACGCTCGGCCAGGGCGCGCAGCGCGGTCCAGTCGGCCGGGTCCAGTCGCGCAAACAGCGGCGACGCGGCTCGCAGCGACTGCCAGTCCGCGTCACCGATGCGTTCCGGAGTGGCAAACGCGCGCCGTACGCGCGCCAGCAATCGTGTGCCTATTTGAGCACCCCGGGTACCAGCGACTGCCAGCGGTAATTCGGTCGCGGCGCCGTGGTCATCGGCTCGGCGGGCGTCCGCGGCAGCTTCGCGGTAACCGGGGCGGACGTGTCCTCGTCCGTGTCCGCGAAGTGTCCGCTGTTCGGCTGGCCGGACACCCGCGCGGCGTCGGTACCCGCGGAATCGCGCGGGAAGGCGTCCGCGAATGCGTCAGCCGCAACGGTCGGTGGCGCCGGAATCGTCCCGCCTCCGTGATAGACCGAATCGGACTCGATGATGTTCTGGGCGAACGTGGCCGCGTTGCCGATCGAGAAATCGCCGGCGGCATGGGCGAAAAATGGCGCAAAGGCGCCGATCAACGCGGCAAGAACCACGCCGCGGCGAATCGCCGGACGCCGATTGCACGGCTCGCTGGCCAATGGATACTTCATGACAGGACTCCCGTTCACGCGGTCCGGGGCCGGCTATCCTCGCACGATCCGCGGACCGACTCCAGTGGTGGTCACCAGCGTCATGCAATTCCCGTGCCGCGGGATCACGGAGTCGAACGGCTACACTCGCCACATGTCCAGGGGCTCCACCGCGGAGATACTTTTCGACCTGTTGGCGTCCGCGCCGGCCGGGCAGACGTTGTCGGGACAGGCGCTGGCCTTGCGCTGCGGCGTCAGCCGCGCCGCGATCTGGAAACAGGTCGCCACATTGCGCGCGTTGGGGCTGCCGATTCACGGCCGGGCGGGCAGCGGCTATCGGCTCGGAGCGCCGATCGAGCGCCTCGACGCGACACGTATCGTCGCGGTGGCCGCGCGGCCGGCGGGCGCGCCGGATGTCGCGGTCCGGTGGCGCTGCGATTCGACCAACAGCGAACTGCTGCGCGGCGCGAACGGCGGCTTGCGTTCGGGCGCGGCGTGCTTGGCGGAAATCCAGGATGCCGGGCGCGGTCGTCGCGGGCGCGACTGGTACCTGCCGCTCGGCGGCGGCGTCGCGTTGTCGGTGCTGTGGCGCTTCGATGAAGGCATGAGCCGCCTCGGCGGCCTCAGCCTCGTCGCCGGCGTCGCGCTGATGCGCGCGCTCGAGGAATTCGGCATCGACGATTGCGGCCTCAAATGGCCGAACGATGCGGTGAGTTGGGTCGCCAACCGGTCGGCGAAAGACCTTTCCGGGCGTCCGGCCAAGTTCGCGGGCATCCTCGTCGAGCTCGGCGGCGATGCGCTCGGTCCGTGCCATGCGGTCATCGGCGTCGGCATCAACGTGCGGCTCGGCGAATCCGCAGTGGCGCCCCGCGAAACTGCGTCCAGCGATCATCCGTGGACCGACCTCGCCCGGCTGGTCGACGACGCGCCGCCCGGACGCAACGCGCTGGCCGGTCGCCTGCTCGCGCGGCTCGTCGAGGCACTCACCGCATTCGCCGAGCACGGTTTCGACCCGTTCCGCGACGCGTTTGCGCGGTACGATGTGCTGGCCGGGCGGAATGTGCGCGTGCTCACGGCGGGCGCCACGCGGGCGGCGCTCGCGCTCGGCGTGGATGCGCACGGCGCTCTGAGATTGCGCGACGGGAACGGGGAATTCGTGGTGACCAGCGGCGAAGTCAGCGTGCGCACGGGAGACGAGGCTTGAAACTGCTCGTCGATTTCGGCAACACGCGCCTGAAATGGGCGACGTTCGCGAACGATCGCTTCGTGCCGGGCGGGGTGTTCGCGCACGCGGATCTCGATCTCGCCGAGACCTTGCGCGCGAACTGGTCGGCCTTGCCGCGTCCGGCCGCATTGCTGGTCGCGAGCGTCGCCGCGCCGTCGCGCGAGGCCGAACTCGCGGCATTCGCACGCGAACGCTTCGACCTCCCCGCCGAATTCCTGGCCAGCCCACGCCGTGCGCTCGGCATCGACACGGTGTACGTGAAACCCGAACGCCTCGGCATCGACCGGTTCCTGTCCCTTGCGGCCTTGCACGCGCAACGCGCGCGCGCGCAGGTGCTGGCCAGTGTCGGCACCGCCCTGACCCTCGATGCGCTCGACGCGGACGGGCATCACATCGGTGGTTTGATCGCACCGAGTCCGGCTCTCGCGCGCCATGCGATCGCGACCGGTACCGCACGTGTCGGCGATGCCGACGGCCACTTCACGACGTTCGCCGACAACACCGCCGACGCCGTGCACTCCGGCGCACTGCTCGGCGCGGTCGCATTGATCCGTGAATTCCACGCCGCAACCGAGCAACGCCTCGCCCACGATGTCGCACTGACCTTGACCGGCGGCGGCGCCAGCGAGTTGCTTGCCCACCTGCCGACCGCGGAAAGCCGACCGAACCTGGTCCTGCGCGGTCTCGCATTGTGGGCAGGAGCGGCGTAGGCCGGACGTGCAACGCACGGCCGGCGCCCTTCGGGACGTTGTGGTGTCTACCTACTGCCACTCGACGCGCGCACCGAGCGTGAACGTGCGGCCCGGCGCGGGTTCGAAATAGCGGCCGTTGCCCTCGTTGACGATGACCGAGCCCACGTACTTCCGATCGAACAGGTTGTCGATGCGTGCGAACGCGCGCACCCGCGTTGCTCCGACCGGGTGCGTAATGCCCGCCTCGAGTGCGGCAACGACATGAGCCGGTGCACGATCACGGCCCAGATCGTCGACCGGTACCGCGGCGACCCGGTTGGTTTCGAGCTCGATGTGCCAGGTCTCGTCCGAACCGTAACGCAACGCCGCGAATGCCGTGGTTCGCGGCACACCCGGGATACGCGTGCCGGCGGGTACCGGCGTGTCGGGCGTATCGCAACCCCGCCCCACGCACGCGAGGAACGCCGTGCGGAACCTCGCATCGACCAAAGTCCAGGCCACACGTGCCGACCACGCGTCGCCGAAGTGCGCGACCAATGAGGCTTCGGCGCCCTCGCGTCGTGAACGCCCGACATTGCGATACGTGGTCCGCCCTCCCGCGTTGGTCGCAACCGCGAGCTCGTCACGGGTGTCGGCGCGGAACGCGGCGAG
>CAYWZC010000004.1:0-2761 GCA_964462745.1 uncultured Rhodanobacteraceae bacterium | reverse complement strand
CACCGACGAAGTTCTCGTAACCGCGGCGATGCTGGCGCTGGCGATCGAGGCTGACGCCGATGCGGAGGTCCAGTGGTCGTCCGGCGATTTCGGCATGCCGCATCCAGCGCAGGTCGGCACCCGCGTACGTGCTGCCGAGATCGATGACTCCGCCGGAACCGAGTGGCGCGGCCTGCGCCTGCGGCGGGATCGACAGGAATTGCTCCACGTCGCGTTGCCCCGCCCATGTCGCGATCCGCAGTTCCTGCTGCGCGGCAAGGTCCCGCGTCCAGATCGCGCCGACCTGGTTCTGCGCGACGCGTTTGCGCGTGTCGAACGAGGTTGCGGCGGCGCTCGCCTGGCGCGGATCATCCTCGAACTCGGCGCGCGTGAGTCCGAGCGGGTCCTCGGTCCATGGCTGGTCGAACACGTTCGCGACCAGGGTCAGGTGGCCGCGCGCGCCGAGTTCGACGTTGACCTTGGCATTCAGCGAATCGCGTCGCGCGCGGCTGTGCTCGCGCCAGCCGTCGGTCTCGAAATGGGACACGTCGAGGTGGTAGTCGATCGTGTCGCTTGCGCCACGCGCATTCACGCTCGTGCGCCGTGCATCGCTACCGCCGGCCACGAACGAGGCGCGTACGCCCGGCGCGTCGCGGCCGTCGGCGGTGAAGACCTGGATCACGCCGCCCGCCGAGTTGCCGTACAGCGCGGAGAACGGCCCGCGCAGCACCTCGATGCGCGCGGCGGAGTCCAGGTTGAAATGCGAAACCTGGCCCTGTCCGTCCGGCATCGTCGCGGGGATGCCGTCGCT
Organism: uncultured Rhodanobacteraceae bacterium; assembly: GCA_964462745.1. Taxonomy (GTDB): domain Bacteria; phylum Pseudomonadota; class Gammaproteobacteria; order Xanthomonadales; family Rhodanobacteraceae; genus Dokdonella_A. The sequence goes on along the minus strand of CAYWZC010000004.1, from coordinate 1,971 downwards.
CAACAGGCGCACGCCGCGCACGCCGAAACTCGCGCGTGCGCCGAAACCGCGGATCGAGATCTGTTCGTCCTGGGCGAAGTTCTGCCGGTTGCGCACCAGCACGCCGGGTGCCGCATCGAGCGATTCGGACAGGGCCACGCCGAGTCCATCGAAACGATCGTCGAGATCGACGGCGTCGATCGACGCGGGCAGCTCGAACGCGGGTCGCGCATCGCGCGTCGCGGTGACGACGACGGCCGGCAACTCGTCGCGTCCGGTGCCCGCTGCCGGCACGTCACGCTCTGGAACCTCACCGGTTGCCGCGGAACCCGCGAATCCGCCCGCCAGCAACGCGCACAGGCAGGACAATCGGCGGATGAGTGGCGCATCCATCGTCGTCGCGTCAGCCGATCCCGCGATGCTTGCCGCGCCATGGCGCGTAGAACGCACGCAGGCGCGCAAAATCGGCGATCGGGTCGGTGCCGGGAATCAGCAACGGACCGAAGCCGATCGTCTTCGACGGGTAATCGAAGTACACGGGCAGGATCGGCACGTGCGCGCCACGGGCGATGTGCCAGAAGCCCATCTTCCACTTGCGCACCGGCTTGCGCGTGCCCTCCGGTGCGATCGCGAGCCACAGGCTTTCGCGATCCGCGAAACGACCGATCATCTGCTCGACGACGCCGTGCGCGGCGTCGCGTTCGATCGGAATGCCGCCGAGTCCGTGCAGCAGCGCGCCGAGCGGGCCGCGGAACAACTGGCGCTTGGCCATGAACGACACGTCGATGCCGAGCGCATACTTGAGCAGTAGGCCCCAGAAGCCGTCCCACCACGAGGAATGCGGCGCGGCGATCACGACCAGCTTCGGGCAATCGGGCAACACGCCCGCGGTCCGCCAGCCACTCGATTCGAACCAGCGCGCACAAAGTTGCCGCGCGATCGACTGCGGGAAGCGCGGTACCCCGGGCGGCAGCCGCGGCAGGCTCATTCGCGGCTCCAGTCCTTCGCGCCGCGATTGCGCTTGATCGTCGCGCGGGTCTTCTTCGCATCGAGGCGGCGCTGCTTCGATGCGAGCGTCGGTCGCGTCGCGACGCGCTTCTTCGGCGCCCGCGTCGCCGCCTCGATGAGCGCGACCAGCCGCGCGCGCGCATCCTCGCGATTGCGCGCCTGGTCGCGAAAGCGGTTCGCCTGGATCACGAGCACGCCCTCGGCGGTCAGGCGCCGGTCGCGGCGTGCGAGCAGGCGCGCGCGCACGATTTCCGGCAAGGCCGCCGAGTTCAGGACATCGAAGCGCAGCTCGACCGCGGTCGCGACCTTGTTGACGTTCTGCCCACCGGGTCCCGACGCGCGCACGAAGCGCTCCTCGAGTTCGGATTCTGGCAAACGGATCGAGGCGCCGATTTCGAGCATGGGTCAGGCCCGCCGCGTTCGCGGCTGCCGCGCCTTCAGTCGCGGAAGTTCTCGAACTGCAACGGTATCGCGATATCCGCGCCGCGCAACAGCGCGATCGCCTGCTGCAGGTCGTCGCGCTTCTTGCCGGTGACGCGCAACTGGTCGCCCTGGATCTGCGCCTGCACCTTGAGCTTCGCGTCCTTGATCCGGCGCACCAGATCCTTGGCCAGCGGCTGGTCGATACCCTGCTTCAGGGTGACCTTCTGGCGCGCGGCGGCAAGATTGGTTTCCGCGTCCGCGACATCCATGCAACCGATGTCGATGCCGCGCCCGGCCACGCGCTGCTTCAGGATATCGAGCATCTGCTTGAGCTGGAATTCGGCCGGCGCGCGCATCGTGACGACGCTGCCCTCGAGCTCGAATCCGGCATCGACACCCTTGAAGTCGAAGCGCTGGCCCAGCTCGCGGTTGGCCTGGTCGACGGCGTTCGTCAACTCGTGCTGGTCAATTTTCGAGACGATGTCGAAGGAGGGCATGGGTTTGGGCGGGATTCGGGATTCGGGATTCGGGATTCGGGATTCGGGATTCGGGATTCGGGAT
>CAYWZC010000003.1:0-58217 GCA_964462745.1 uncultured Rhodanobacteraceae bacterium | reverse complement strand
TGGACTTCAGCGCATCCCAGCCACCGGCCGGCTTGTCGTAGTGGGTGATCTTCTTGTCCAGGACCTGACTCCTGCGCGCGGAACTAGCCTGACCGGGGAAGAATGCCCCGCGCAGTCGATTGCCGCAAGCGCGTCCCGTCAGTGCGCGCCGGGTTCGGCGATGCGCGCCTCGAGCGCATGCACCGCGGCGTCGAGCTCGCTGTCGATACCGCGGTAGCCTTCGCCGAGCGGTCGCGCGACGGGGACGTCGACCGGGCGCGGATGCATTTCCAGCGGTCGCCCGTCGTTGTCGGTGACCGTGATGAACGGCAGGCGCAGGGTCGAGCCGTCGATGAGTTGCTCGTTCGAGGTGTAGATGATCCAGCCGGCGGTTGGTTCGCCGACGATCGGGCCGAGGCCGAGGCGCCGGTAGCCTTCGCTGAAGTCCTCGCCGTCGGAGAGCGTCACGCGGTTGGTGACCAGTACGGTCGGACGTTCCAGCGAGCGCTGGCCGAGGATGCTGCGCGCAGGCGCGACCTGGCCGACGCCGCGAAAGCGCATGTTGAGGTAGGGTCGGCGTGCGAGCACGTCGAGCGCATACGCGTTGACGAAGCCGCCGAAGTTGTTGCGCACGTCGATGACCACGCCTTCGCGCGTCGCGTTTTGTGCGTCGAGGTCGCGGTACAGGCGTTGCAGCGAGTCCATCGACATGTCGCGCAGGTGCACGTAGCCGAAACGGCCGTCGCTCACGCGTTCGACATACGCGCGGCTGTCGGCGACCCACGCCTTGTACGCGAGTGCCGATGCGTCGTCCGACGCGATCGGCTTGACCTCGACTTCGTGCGCGCCGCGACCGTCGGCCGACGCAGCAACGCGCAGCGCGGTCTTGCGACCGATCTGCCACGCGAGCAGCGCGTCGAGGTCGCTCGTCGCGCCGAGTGACGTACCGTCGACCGCTAGCAACCAGTCGCCGACCGCGATGCCGCCCGACACCGCCGCGGGCGACAGCGGCACGATCGCGGAGATGCGGAAGCGCCCGTGTTCCTCGTATTCGCGGCGGTCGAAGCGCAGGCCGATGCGGCCGGTCGCGACTTGCGACCTGGTGTTCGCGCGCACGCCCGAATGCGAGGCATCCAGTTCGCCGACCATGAGGTTCAGCAGGCGGTTGAGTTCGTTCGGCACGCGCGCGCCCGCGATGCGTGGTGCATAGCGTGCGTGGATCGCATTCCAGTCGACGCCGTTCATCGCCGGATCGTGGAAATTGTTGCGCAGCCAGGTCCAGGCCTGCTCGAACGCGACCTGCTTCTCGACATCGAAATCGATGTCCATTTCGGCCGCGATCCCGAGTGGTTTCGGCTTGGCGCCGTCCTTCAGCGCGACCGAGAACACGCGGCCGTCGTCGAGATACCACACGCTCTTGCCGTCGGCGGCGAACTGCGCGGCGCGCTTCTCGCCCGGCGTCGAGGTGATCTGGTTGGCGACCGGCGCTTCCTTCGCGAGCGGATCGAGCGACCAGGTGTAGAGATTGCTCTTGTCGGCGACCGTGGCGGTCAGCAGCAGTTGCTTGCCGTCGGCGCTGATGCGCAGCGCGCCAACATCGAGTCCGACCGGGAGCAGGGCGAGGCGCTCGCGGATGCCGCGCGCATCGATGCGGGTCGGCTCGGACGGCTTGTCCTCCGGCTTCGCGGCCGGTGTCGGTCCTTCGTCCTTTTTGCCGTCGTTCGTCGCATCGCGTGCGGGCGTGCCGGGCGGCGTCGACTCGTCGAACAGGTCACGGAATGCGTCTTCGCGAAACACCGGCGTGCGCGGCACGAGATCGACCTGCGCGATGCGGCCGGGCTCGGTACGCTGGCCGGTCGCGAACAGCACGCTGCGTCGGTCGGCGGCCCAGACGATGTCGTCGGCCGACGTGTTCGCGAGTCCACTCAGGGTTTCGCGGTGGCCGTCTGCGATGCGCAGCGCCTGCGCGTTGCGGAACATGCGCGCGTCCCAGGCAAGCCACGCGATCCAGCGGCCATCCGGCGACCACGCGAGCGGATGCGGCGAGGTGAGTGGCCGGCGCAGGTCGATCGCGCCCTCGGCGAGCCGGCGCGCGCGGCGTGTCTTCATGTCGAGCAGCATCAGTTCACGGCCGTTGCGCACGAACGCGAGCGACTTGCCGTCCGGCGCGAACGTGGGCGCGGTGTCCTCGCCGTCGCCGGAGGTCAGCGCGATTTCCTCACCGTCGGCGAAGTCGTGCAGGTAGAGCCCGGATTCGGCGCCGCGCTCGGCGCCGTACACCAGGCGCCGGCTGTCCGGTGCCCACGCGAGACCGTACTCGGCGCCGGGCGTGCGGGTGACGCGCTGCGCCGTGCCGCCGCTTTCGGCATCGACCGCGAATACCTCGCCGTGCACGATGACCGCGACCTTCCTGCCGTCGGGCGACAACACAAGTTCGCGGAAATCCTCGTTCAGCGTTTCATGTTCGATGCCGCCGCCGCGCGTGCCGCCTTGCAGCGCAATCCTCACCTCGTGCGTCTCGCCGCTCGCGGTGTCGGCCGTCCAGATGCCGAAGTCGCGTTCGAACGCGATCGTGCGGCCGTCCGCGGAGATCGTCGGCCACAGCACGCGACCGTCGTCGAAATGCGTGATGCGCGACGCATCGCCGCCGCCCGCATCGACCCGCCACAGGTTCTCGGCGCCACCACGGTCGGACATGTAGAAGATGCCGGTTCCGCCGGCCGGCCACATCGGCCACAACGTGCGCGCGTCGTCCGGGGTGAGGCGCGTGTACTGGTGCGAGCCGTCGTCCTCGAGCAGCCACAGCGCGCCCTCGTCGATATGACTGTGGCCGTTGCGCCACCACTGGAAGTCGCCGAGTCCGCCGCCGACCAGCGCGACGCGCCGGCCATCCGGTGACGGCGCCGCATGCACGGCGTTGCGATACGCTTCCAGCGATACCGGCATCGGCGTGCCGCCGCTGGCGCGCACGCGGTAGATCGCATGCAGGTTGCCGACGTTGTCGCGGGTCGAATCGAAATACAGCCATTCGCCGTCGTGCGACCACGCGTCGAGCTGCTCCGCGCTGTCGGCGTGGGTGATCCGCTGCAACGCCCCGCTCGCGAGGTCGAGCACGTAGAGATCGCCGTTGCCGGTCGTCGCGGACTCGAATGCAAGTTTGCGTCCATCGGGCGAATACAGCGGTCGCTCGGCCGTCTCGTCACCCGCGAACACGAGATGCGCGACGCCGCCCGTGACCGGTACGTTCCAGATTGCACCACCCGACACGAACGCGATGCTGCGTCCGTCCGGCGCGATCGCGGGTTGCGCGAAGCTCGGTTGCGCGATGGGTTCCGCTGCGGCGAGCGCCGTCAGCGGGGTTAATGCGAGCAGAGTGATGACGAAGCGTCGAACGATATGCATGGACGGATTCCCCGAAGCGGACGGCACGGAGTCTAGACGAGATCGCGATCTCTGGGTCCGATCAGCGACGACGCTCAGCTACGCAACGCCCGTCTCCTGGCGTGATGTACCGGGGAAGATCGGGACATCTCGTCGTGACACTCCATTCGCTCGTCGTGGAGCGGAGCTTGCTCCGCTGCTTTGGCCTTTGCGAAAGCCGGACAAGCTCGGCTCTACGATGGCCTTGTTGAAGTCCGGATCACCCAACGCGCCGCTGCAACGCGATCGCCGCGGCGGGATTGCGCTGCTTGGCGGCGCTGATGAAGTACAGGAAAACGTCGCGAGGGGATGGCCGCGCGCTGGATTCTTGCGCGATCGGCGCTTGCACGCGCGGCAGGTCGTCCGGTTCCGCGCCGTCGGCCCACAGGCGCGCACGTGCGGCCCATGCGTCGAGTGCCTGCGCGGTGTAACCGGTTTCGATCGATGCCTCGCTGCGCATGAGTCGCGCATAGACGAAGTCACCGGTCACGTCCGCGAACGACGGATGGTCGGCCGAGTCGGTGAACACGTTCGCGACACGATGCGCGCGGGCGAGATCGAGATACCCGGTGCACAGGAAGCTCTCGTTGCGGACCTCGATCACGTGGCGCAGCGGCGTTCCTTCGAGCGTTGGCGGCAGCAGGTCGAGGAAGGCGGCGAAATCGTCGCGCTCGAAGCGCCGTGATGGCGGGAACTGCCACAGGATCGGACCGAGCCGATCGCCGAACTCGGCGAGTCCACCGGACACGAAGCCCGTGACCGCGTTGCCGGCATCCGCGAGTCGTGCATGTTCGGCGACGTAGCGCGGCGCCTTCAGCGAGAACACGAAGCCATCCGGTGTCTCGTCGCGCCATTTCGCATAGACCGCCGGCTTCTGCGCACGATAGTAGGTGCCGTTGATCTCGATTGCAGCGAGGTGGCGGCTCGCGTATTCGAGCTCGCGCCTCTGCGGCAGGCGATCCGGATAGAACGCGCCACGCCACGGCGCGAACGTCCAGCCGCCGACACCGGTACGGATGCGCGGATTGGCCGCGCGCAGCTTCGCGAGCGGATCGGCGATGGCTGGGTCGGTCGCTTTCATCCGTGCCTCATTCGCGGCCCGCCGGCAGCGGCGGCAGCACCGGTTCGAAATCCGGATACGGCGGCGACGGAATCGGTTGCGGCGGATGCTCGCGCAATTGCTGCATGAGGTAGGCGACCGCGCGTTCGAGCTGCGGATCGCGACCCTCGCGCAGGAGTTTCGGGTCCTGCCAGATCTCGATGTCGGGCGCGATGCCGACGTTCTCGACTTCCCATTGGCCTTCGATGCCGGCCAGTGCCCAGCGCGGCGCGGTCACCGAGCCGCCGTCGATGAGCGGCGGGTAGTTGCCGATGCCGACCAGGCCGCCCCAGGTGCGCGTGCCGATCAGCGGACCGATGCCGGTACGCCGGAAATACCACGGCAGCGCGTCGCCGCCGGAGCCGGAGAACTGGTTGATGAGCATCGCCTTCGGCCCGAAGATCGCCTGGGTCGGCTCGGAATAGGTTTCGCCCTCGCGCGTAATGACGCGCGTCATCGCCGGGCGCTTCAGGTAATCGATGATGTAGTCGGCGAGTTGGCCGCCGTGGTTGTAGCGTTCGTCGATGACCGCGCCGAGCTTGTCGGTCTGGGCGAAGAAATAGCGGTTGAAACTCGTGAAGCCGCCGCCCGCGGTATCGGGCAGGTGCACGTAGGCGAGTTTGCCGCCACTGAGTTCGGCGACCTTGCGCCGGTTCGATTCGATCCAGTCGAGATGGCGCAGGCCGTGCTCGGATTCGACGGGAACGACGATCACGTCGCGCGCGCCGCTGCCGTTCGCATTCGGCCCGACGCGCAGCACGGTCTGCTTGCCGACGGTTTCGGCGAATGGCGCGTACGGGCTCGAATCGGCATCCAGTTCGACGCCGTTGACCGCGAGCAGGTACTCGCCGACCTCGACGTCGACGCCGGGCTGGGTCAGCGGCGCATGCAGTTGCGGATTCCAGTTCTCGCCGTTGTAGATGCGCGCGAACCGGTAGCGGCCGTTGTCCACCGCGTAGTCCGCGCCGAGCAGGCCGACCTGGATCTTCGGTGTGTCCGGTTCGGTGCCGCCGCGCACGAAGGTGTGGCCGACCGAGAGGTACGCGAGCATCTTGCGGAACAGGTAGTTGAGATCCGCGCGATTGCCGATCCCGGCGAGGAACGGCCGGAAGCGCTCGCGCGCCGCGTCGACGTCCAGGCCGTGATGGTTCGGATCGTAGAAGAAGTCGCGCTCGATGCGCCACACCTCGTCGTACATCTGCCGCCATTCGAGCGCGGGCACGACACGAACCTGCATGCCGGAAAGATCGAGCTTGCCTTCACCGGGATTCTTCGGAGCGGAGCCGGAATCGATCAGGAACCAGTCTGCGCCGCGCGCATACAGGAGCTTGCTGCCGTCGAACGAGAGTTCGAACGCGGCCACGCCATCGACGAGCTGGTCCAGCTTGCGCTTTTCCAGGCTGAACTTGTGCAGCGTCTTCGGTTCCTCGCCGGTCGCGACGACTTGCGGCGCCTCGAGCAGGAACAGTTCGCCGCTCTTGCCGGCAGACAGGCCGACATAATTCGCGGCCGCGATCGGCAGCGACAGCGTGCGCTGGTCGATGCCGTCGAAGTCGATCGCGACCACGACCGGCTTCTTGCCTTCGCCCTTGCCCTTGTCTTCGCCGCCGCCGTTCCCGGACGCGGGTTCGGCGCCCTGGTCCTCGTCGCTCTCCGGCGCGAGCGGCGAAGGTTCGTTCTGGCCGAGCACCGCGACGTACACGTTGCGCGTGACCGGCCGCGCGTTGCTGGTCATGTCGAGCCAACCCGCGGCGAGGCCCACGTCGGTGCTCGCGGTGAAATAGAGGTACTTGCCGTTCCGGTCGAACACCGGATACAGCGCATCGCTCATGCCGTCGGTCACCTGGTGCACGCGGCGCGTGTCGAGCGAGTACACGAACACCGCGCGCAGGTGGTTCGGCAACTGCTTGGTGTACGCGAGCCAGCGTCCGTCCGGCGACCAGGCCGGATCGAATTCGTGCAAGGGTGTATCGAAGCGGTCGGTGTCGACCTTGACCGGCGCGCCGCCCGCGGCGTCGACGATCCACAGGTTCAGGCGCTTGTCGCTGTACGCGATGCGCAGGCTGTCGGGCGACCACACGGGCGTGTAGTAGTACGATGGCGGCGTGCCGAGCGGAAGGACGCGCGCTTCGCCGAAGCCGTCCTGAGCGCGGATGTTGAGCGCGTATTCGCCCGACGCATCGGAGAAGTACGCGATCGACTTGCCGTCCGGTGACCAGGCGGGATCACGCTCGGCGGCGCCGGGCGTGCGCGTGATATCGCGGATGTCGCCTTTCTCGGCGGGCACGGTGAGGATCTCGCCATGCGCCTCGAATGCGGCGCGCACGCCGGTCGGTGAAATCGCCGCGTTGCCGATCTGCTTCGCGACCTTCTCGAAACGCGGCGTCGCCTGGCCGAGATCGGCCGCGATGCGCACGTCGACGCGTCGGTTGCCGCCGCTCGCGAGGTCCACGAGATGCAACGTGCCCATCTGCGAGTAGACGATCGCGCCCGCGCCGGCGGCGGCGGAATCGATCGGGAATCCCGTGTTCTCGACCACGCGGGTGACGTTCGCGGTGCGGACGTCGTAGGCGTACAGCGTCGACGGGCCGTCGCGGTCGGACAGGAAGTACACGGTTTCACCGACCCACATCGGATTGCGATCGGTGGAGTTGTCGCGCGGGATCTTCGTCACGCTGGAATCGGACAGCTGGGCGATCCAGATCGGCGTGGTCTGGCCGCCGCGGTAATTGCGCCAGTCCGGCTGCCACTGGAAATCCGGTTCGTACGCGATGCGTGCACCGTCGGGTGCGTAGGAGCCGCCTTCGGCCTGGGCGAGCGGCAGCGCCTCCGGCAGGCCGCCGTCGAGGCCGGTCACGTAGAGCTTGCCGGAATCGTTCGCGGCTTCGCGGTGCGACGCGAACAATACGCGCGATCCGTCCGGCGTCCATCCGGCAACCACGTCGGCGCCGGGATGCCAGGTCAGGCGATTCGCGTCGCCGCCCGCGGTCGGGATCACGTAGACATCCACGTTTCCGGCGATGTCCGCGCTGTACGCGATCCGGCGGCCGTCCGGCGAGAACATCGGATGGTCGGCGCCCTGGTCGCCGCGCAACAGGCTGCGCGCGGTGCCGCCCGAGCGCGGCACCACCCAGATGTCGCCCGCGTACGCGAATGCGATCTCGTTCGCGGATACGGTCGGACTCTGCAACAGCAGGGGGCCGGCCTGGGCATCGAGCGAAGCCACGGCGAAAAGCAGGAAGGCGAGCACGGTGCAACGAGGCATGGAAATCTCCGGAAGCGATGGTCGGTTCGCGCGGCGGGGCGCTAGCCTCATCCTAGCGTCGCGGCCGCAGGTCACGGCAGTGACATTCGGCACGGTGGCGATTGGATCAGGCGTCGCCGCCGAGATAGCGCGGTTCGCGCGGCACGCGCAGGCTGGCGAACAGCGCGACGACGAGCATCGCGCTCACGTACCACGGGAACGCCGATTCGTGGCCGGTCGATTTCAGGCCGAGTGCGACGTACTCGGCCGAGCCGCCGAAGATCGCGTTGGCGATGGCATACGCGAAGCCGACGCCGAGTGCGCGCACCTCGACCGGGAACATCTCCGCTTTCACGAGGCCCGCGATCGAGGTGTAGAAACTGATGATGCCGAGCGCGATGCAGATCAGGCCGAATGCGGCCAGCGGGCTGGTGACGCGGCCGAGCACGGACAGCAGCGGTACCGTCGCGAGCGCGCCGAGCGTGGCGAACAGCAGCATGTTGCGGCGCCGGCCGATGCGATCGGACAGCGCACCGAACGCGGGCTGCACGCACAGGAACACGAACAGGCACGCGGTCATCACGTTGCTCGCGGTGCGGATCGGCATGCCCGCCGTGTTGACCAGGTATTTGTGCATGTAGGTCGTGAATGTGTAGAACGCGAGCGAGCCGCCCGCGGTGTAGCCGAGCACGGTCAGGAACGCGGCCTTGTGCTCGCGCAACAGCACGCCGAGGCTGCCGGCCTCGCGATTGCCGCGGTCGATGCGCGGCGCGGTCTCGTGCAAGCCGCTGCGCAGCCACAGCGCGAGCAGCGCGGTGATCGCGCCGATCCCGAACGGGATGCGCCAGGCCCAGGCGCGCAGTTCGGCATCGTCGAACACGCGTTGCAGGGTGACCAGGACGAGCACGGCCAGCAGTTGCCCGCCGATCAGCGTCGTGTACTGGAACGAGGCAAGCAGGCCACGCCGGCCGCGGATCGCGACCTCGCTCATGTAGGTGGCGGTGGTGCCGTATTCGCCGCCGACCGACAGGCCCTGCAGCAGGCGCGCGACGAGCAGCAGCGCGGGCGCGAGCACGCCGATGCTCGCATAGGTGGGCAGCAACGCGATCACCAGCGAACCGCCGCCCATGAGCAGCACCGAAGCCACCAGCGCGAGGCGGCGGCCGTGGCGGTCGGCGATGCGGCCGAACAGCCAGCCGCCGATCGGGCGCACGAGGAATCCGGCCGCGAAGATGCCCGCCGCGTCGAGCAACTGCACGGTCGGGTCGGCGCCGGGAAAGAAGGCCGGCGCGAAGTACACCGCCATGAATGCATAGACGTAGAAGTCGAACCATTCGACGAGATTGCCGGACGAGGCCGCGACGATCGCGAAGATGCGCCGGCGCTGGTCGCCCGCGGCGACGATGGCGGACGCGGTGGTCGGGGTCGTGGCCGTCATCGGGATTCCTCGGCGGGAAGGGCGGGTTGGCATTGCCGCGCATGATCGCAGATCGCCGCGCAGAAATTCCTTGATTACCACAGCATTGATCTTGGTGCCCCGCGTCCGCTTCGGTCTGCAAACGGCTCGATGCGGCGGTCCAGGTGCGGCGCATTGTGTCGTGCCGGGTCAGTCGCGGTGCTTTCCCGCCTCGCGCACCGGCCGCTTGGCAAGTTTGCGCTGCAGGGTGCGCCGATGCAGGCCGAGGCGTTGCGCGGCGTGCGAGATATTGCCGTCGCATTCGGCCAGCACGCGCTGGATGTGCTCCCATTCCAGACGCCGCAGTGGAGGCGGCGCGGACGGTTCGGGTACGGCGGGTTCGCGGGTTCCGCCGCCGAGCAGGGCCTGCACGACCTGGTCGGCATCGACTGGCTTGGCGAGATAGTCGTGGGCGCCGCGCTTGATCGCCTCGACCGCGGTCGCGATCGAGGCGTAGCCGGTCAGCAACAAGATGCGCAGTCCGGGACGGATTGCGAGCAGTTGCGGGATCAGGGCGAGACCGTTTTCGCTGCCGAGTCGCAGGTCGAGCACGACATGATCCGCTGCATCACGCCGCAACGTGGCCAGCGCATTCGCGCCGTCGTGCGCCGTGGCCACCTCGAATCCGCGCGCGACCAGGGCACGCGCGAGCACGCTCGCGAAGGTCACGTCGTCGTCGACGAGCAGGACGGATTGGCGTGTGCCGGGCGTGCTCATGCGTCACCGCTTGCGTCGATGCGGATGCGCAGGCGCTGGCGGAGTCCGCCGCCGGGCGCGAGTTCGGCGACGAGTTCGCCGCCGAGGCGTTCGGCGGTCGCATTCGCGAGCGCGAGGCCGAGGCCGAGTCCGTCGCGCTTGCCGGAGCGGAACGGGTACGGCCCGTGCGCACCGAGCGCGGAAAGGTCGCCCGTGCCGTGGTCACGGACCCGGAACTCGAGGAATGCCCCGGCATCCTCGATGTCGAGTTCGATGTGATCGGAACCGGCAGCCCGTGATGCGTCCGCCGCGTTGTTCAGCAGGCTGATGAGCGCGTGACGCAGCGCCGGTTCCGCCTCGATCCGGCGCTCGCCAGCGGGGTCGGCGAGATCCACGGTCAATTCGATCTCCGGACGCAGCAGCGCGAATTGCTCCACGCAGTCGGAAACGAAACCCGCGACCGGGACGCGCTCGCCGGGAGCCGCGAGTTGCTCGCGGCCGGCCGCGACCAGTTCGCGGAGGATCGTGTGGCAGCGCGCGGCCTGTTCGGACAGGATGTCGAGGTCGCGGCCCAGCTCGGCGTCGCGCTGGTGGGCGCCGCGCAGTTCGCCGAGCAGGATGCGCATCGTCGACAAGGGCGTGTTGAGGCTGTGGGCCGCACCTGCGGCCTGGATCGCGATCGCGAGAATGCCTTCGTCGCGCAGTGCGCGTTCGCGCTCGATCTGGACCTCAGCCTCGCGTTCGCGCAGACGCTGCGCGAGCCTCGCGATGAAGTAGCCGAGCATCGCCGCGGTGATCACGAAGTTGATCGCCATGCCTGCGACATGCAGGTCGAACGCGCTCTCGCCGCCATGCAGGTGCATTTCGGCGAGCGGCACATGGAAGCGCATCAGGAACAGGTAACCGGCCGCGGCGAGACCCGCGAGCAGGCCCACGTAGCGAAGGGGCAATGCCGCGGCCGCGAGCGTGATCGGCATGACCAGCAGGCTCACGAACGGATTGGTTGCGCCGCCGGTGAGGTACAGCAGGTAGCACAGCACCGCGGTATCGACGGTAATGTGCGCGACCACGCCGCGACGCGTGATCGGATCGGGTTGCGCGAGACGCCAGAAGACCCAGGCCGCGAATCCGCCGAGCACGGCGATGCCGGCGATCAGCGGCACGACCGGGACCGGTATGCGGATCCAGAACACCGCGACCGCGACGGCCAGCGTCTGGCCCGCGATCGCGCACAGGCGCAACCACGCGAGGATTCGCGCGAGGACGTGCGCGCCGTGGCGGCGCGTCGCTCCGGCGGTGCGTGTGGCGGGCAAGGCGAGTTCGGTCATGGGCCGATTCTGCCATTCCCGCGCCCGTGCTGCGCCCCGCCATGCGGCGGGGCGACCGCGAAGCAGCGCCGCGAAGCGTCGCGGCGCGGGCGAACGATTACTCCTCCGAACCGATCGTCGGCAACGGTCCGCCGCCCGCGCTGCCTTGCGCGTGATGCGTTTCGGACAGGCGCCGCATCAGGGGCAGCACCGCGATCGCGATGATCGTGCAGGCGAGGGCCGCGATGCCGAGCTTGTTGAACAGGCTCGTGTAGATCGGCAGGCTTGCGACCGGATCGCTGGTGATTTCGCCGGAAATGCTCGCGTACGAGGCGACCACGCCGCCGAGGTATTGCGAGACACCGGACGCGACGAAGTACGCGCCCATCATGAATCCGCCCATGCGCGCCGGTACGTAGCGCGCGACCATCGCGAGGCCGAGGCCGCTGACCAGCAGCTCGCCGAGCGAGATCGCGCCGTAACCCCACACCATGAGCCACGAGGACACGCGCCCGTCGTCGCCTGCGAAGTGACCGGCCGCGCCGTAGATGAAGAAGCCGAGCGCGACGATCGCGAAACCGAGTGCGAACTTGGCCGCGATCGAAAGATCCTTGTTGCGCTTTCCGGCCGCGGTATAGACCCAGGCGAGGATCGGCGAGAGGATGAAGATCCAGATCGGATTGAACGCCTGGAACTGGGCCGGCGACCAATCCCAGAGGTGCGCGCCGAACACGTTGAACGCGGGATCGACGTTGCGCAGCGCGAACAGGTTCAACGAAGTCGACATCTGCTGGTAGAAGATGAAATAGAACACCGTTTGCACGGTCAGTACGAGGGCCGCGATGAGACCGGCGCGTTCGCCACGGCCGCCGCTCAAGATGAGGTACGCGAAGATCGCGAGCACCGCCACCGCCGCGACGTACACGAACACGCGCGCGACCGTCTCGTGTTGCAGGATGTAGGCGGACACGAACACCGCGACCACGCCCGCGCCGAGCACCATGCCGAGCTTGCCCCAGTCGAGCGGTCGTTCGTCGGGCTCGGAACCGACGTGCGCCATCGTCTGGCGCATCACCGCATAGTTGATCAGGCCGAGCACGAGACCGACCGCGCACACGCCGAACGCGATGTGCCAGCCCATGCCGTTGTCGTAGGCCGCGTTGAAGTAGTCCTTGAGCCACGGCGTCAGCAATTGCGAGATCATCGCGCCGAGGTTGACCGCCATGTAGTAGATCGTGAACGCGCTGTCGATCTTGGAATCGTTGCCCTCGTAGATCTTGCGCACCAGGTTGCCGGCATTGGCCTTGAACAGGCCGTTGCCGACCACGATCACGCCGAGCGCGCAGAACAGGAACCACACGCTCTGGCCGGGCACGACCATCAACGTGTAGCCGAGCGCGAGGATCGCCGCGCCGAGCAGCATCGTGCGTCGCGTGCCGAGGATCTTGTCGCCGATCCAGCCGCCGATCGCTGGCGCCACGTAGATCAGGGCGGCTGCGGCGCCCCACACGAGGGTCGCGCGCTCGTCGCTGAAGCCGAGACGCTGCACCATGTAGTACACGATGAGCGCCTGCATGCCGTAATAGCCGAAGCGCTCCCACATCTCGATGAGGAAGACGGTCGTGAACGACTTGGTCTGGCTTGCCGGTCGGGTCTGGGTGGTCATTGGTGGTCTCGTCGTGGTGGTCGTGGTCGCATGCCGTCGTTGCGCGTGGTCGGCATCCCCTGCGGATCGTGGCCGGTCCGGAACGATCGCGAGCGGCGCAAAAGGTAACCGATGCCGGGCGCGACTTCGTAACGCGGTGCAGCATGACCGGAACCGCAATGAACCGGTGGTGCCATCGGTTGGCTTGCCTGTCGGCGGATGCGCGGCTACCTTGGCCCGCTGCGGTCCCGCGCGATGCGCGAGGGACATCCGACGGGGGTGGGTCTCATGCGCGGTACGGTCATCCTGTCGCACGGGTTGGAGAGCGGTCCGCACGCGACCAAGGTCAGTGCGCTGGCGGCGGTTGCGGGTGAGATCGGCTGGACCAGCGTACGCCCGGACTACCGCGACCTCGACGCGAGCCGCGATGTGGCCGCGATCGACGCGCGCATCGCGCGGACCCTCGAACACGCGCCCGCGGACGGCCGCGTCGTGTTCGCCGGTTCCAGCATGGGCGCGTTCGTGTCGGGGTTCGCATCGCTCGATCGGGCGGCGGCCGGCCTGTTCCTGCTCGCGCTGCCGTGCCTGATCGAGGGTTACCCGCGCAGGTTCGACGCCGCGGTGGTACCGACCGCACTCGTGCACGGCTGGGAGGACGAGGTGTGCCCGGTCGATGCGGTCATCGGGTTCGCGCGCGCGCGCGGCGATACCCTGCATCTCGTGCGCGACAGCCACCGGCTCGCGGACCACGTCGGCTTCTGCGCGGACCGGTTCCGGCATTTCCTGCGCGCGCTCGATTGACCGGGCGGATCGAACGCATGCAACGCTGGTTCGCGACCTGCCCGAAGGGCATGGAATACCTGCTGCGCGATGAACTCGCCGCACTCGGCGCCGGCGACGTGCGCGAGGCGCTGGCGGGCGTGCACTTCGGCGGCGATGCCGGCGTCGCGTATCGCGCATGCCTGTGGTCGCGCCTCGCGAGCCGCATCCTGTTGCCGCTCGCCGAGTTCGATGCACCCGACGACGAGGCCCTGTATCGCGGCGTCGCCACGATCGACTGGTCGCAGCATCTCGGTGCGGACGACACGCTGGCGGTCGATGCGAACAGCCATGCGAGTGCGCTGACCCATACCCGGTTCCTCGCCCAACGGGTCAAGGATGCGATCGTCGATCACTTCCGCATTGCGACCGGCCGGCGACCCGGTGTCGACACTTCGCAGCCGTCGCTCCGCGTCAACCTGTCGTTGCGCCGTGATCGCGCGATCGTGTCGCTCGACCTGGCCGGCACGCCGTTGCACCGGCGCGGCTGGCGGCGCGGGCAGGGCGATGCGCCGCTCAAGGAGAATCTCGCCTGCGCGATGCTGGTTCGTGCGGGCTGGCCCGCTATCGCCGCGGAAGGTGGCGCGCTGGTCGATCCGATGTGCGGTTCGGGCACGTTGCCGATCGAGGCGGCGCTGATGGCCGCGGACATCGCGCCCGGCCTGCGTCGCGAATACTTCGGACTGACCGGCTGGCGGCAGTTCGATGCGAACCTGTGGCGCGCGCTGGTCGAGGAGGCTCGCGCGCGCGCCGAACGCGGCGTCGCCGCGCTGCGTTCGCCGATCCTCGGCCAGGACGGTGATCCGCGCATGGTCGAACTGGCGCGCGCCAACGCCGAGGCGGCCGGTGTGGCAGGATTGGTCGAGTTTCGCAGCGGCGATGCACGCGAACTGGTTCGGCCCGCGGGGGCCGATACCGGACTCGTCATCGCCAACCCGCCCTACGGGGAACGACTCGGCGAGCGCGACGCGCTCGCGCCGCTGTATCGCGCATTCGGCAAGCGCCTGCAGGCCGAGTTCCCCGACTGGCATGCGTCGGTGATCGTTGCGCACGCGGATCTGGGCCGCGCGCTGGGGCTGCGAGCCCGCAAGTCCTACGTGCTTTACAACGGCGCACTCGAATGTCGCCTGTTGCTGTTCGACCTGAGTGCGCCGAAAGCGCGAGCGGATGTTCCGGCAAGACCCCTGTCCGCCGGCGCCGAGGCGGTCGCGAACCGCATTGCGAAGAATGCGAAGCACCTGCGCAAGCGCCTCGCGCGCGAAGGCATCGGTTGCTGGCGCGCCTACGACGCGGACCTGCCCGAGTATGCGGCGGCGATCGACGTGTACACCGCGGTCGGGCGTGAATCGGAAACCGCGTCCACGGCGGATTGGCTGCAGGTCTGGTTGCACATCCAGGAATATGCGCCGCCTGCCGACATTCCCGAGCCCGTCGCGCGCACGCGGCTCACTGACCTGGTGCGCGCCGCGGGCCATGCGCTGGACGTGCCGCGCGAGCGCATCGCGGTCAAGACCCGCCAACGCGGCAAGGGTGGAGCGAAGTACGGCCGCATGGACGAACGCGGTGAGTTCCTGGTCGTCGAGGAAGGCGGGCTGCGTTTCCTCGTCAACCTGTTCGATTACCTCGACACCGGCCTGTTCCTCGACCACCGGCCGGTACGCGCGATGATCGCGCAGCGCGCACGCGGGCGGCGCTTCCTCAACCTGTTCTGCTATACCGGCGCGGCCAGCGTGCACGCCGCCGCCGGCGGCGCGCGGCGCACGACCAGCGTCGACCTGTCGGCGACCTACCTCGACTGGGCGACGCGCAATCTCGCCCTGAACGGATTCGGCGCGAACCGCGCACACGAACTCGTGCAGGCCGATTCGCTGGCCTGGCTGCAACACGATCGTGGCGAGTACGATCTGATTTTCGTCGATCCGCCGACGTTCTCCAATTCCGCGCGCGCCGCGGATTTCGACGTGCAGCGCGATCACGCGCGCCTGCTCGGCTTGTGCGCGGCGCGCCTGGCCCGCGACGGCGCGATCCTGTTCTCCAACAACTTCCGCCGCTTCGTGCTGGACGCGGAACTGCGCGGGCGCTTCGACGTGCACGAGATCGGTGCGGCGGGCATTCCGTTCGACTTCGCGCGCAACCCGCGCATCCATCGCCTTTTCGAGATCCGGCGGCGAAGCTGAACAGCGCCCCGAACCACGACCGGATGTACTGCGCGCCAGGGATGGCGCGCCCGCGGAGGCAGGGTTTCCGCGGAGTCTCGCCCGGACATGTGCCGGACGAGGCGAGTCTGAACAAGTCCGGGAAGGACTTGTGCAGACCATGAGGTAACTCGATCAGTCTTGATTCAGACGCGAGCCATCAGCATGTTGCAGGTACACGAGCGCTTCGCGCAGGAGAACCGAAACATGAATCGAGCACGCACGCGCATCCGGGTGGCCGCGATTGCCCTGGTCGCACTGGCCGCGATGGCACTCGCGCCGATGGCGATGGCCCGCGGGCATGTCAGCATCGGCATCAGCCTGCCCGGGATCGGCATCGGCTACTCCGATTGCCACCATTGCGGTGGCGGCTACTGGTCCGGCTACACCCGCATCGGTTACGGATACGGCGGCTATGGTTACGGCTATGGTGGCTATGGCTATGGCGGATACGGCGGGTACTACGCGCCGGCGTATCCGGTGTATCGCAGCTACTACCCTGCGAGCCGCGTGGTCTATTACAACGCACCGGTCCGCCACGTCTACCGGACGACGTACCGCAGTTCGCACGACTACTACCGTGACGACGACGGCTATCGCCACCACGGTTACCGTGATCGCGGCCACGATCGCTATCGCGGGCGTGATTACGACTACGGGCATCGTGCGTCGTACTACGATCGCGATCGCTGACGGATCCCCGCTCGCATCGCGTGCCGACGCCTCCCGCGTGGGGCGTCGGCTGGGGTTGGCGGCATTTCGCGCTCCCAGCTGTCATCCAGGATCATCGCGGCTTTAACATTCGTCGCGCTATGATGCGCGGCACGTTTTTGTCCGGATGCCGCGCATGACGATCCATTCCGAGACCGTAGTCCCCGTCGATGCCGGTGAGGCGTCGATGGGCTGGACATTCTTCCGCCAGTGGCTGAAGAATCCGTTCGGTATCGCGGCGCTGTCGCCGTCCAGCCGCCAGCTCGGCGAGCTCATGATCGGCCAGCTTCCCGAAGGCAGCCGGCGCGTCATTGAGCTGGGCGGCGGCACCGGCGTGTTCACCCGCGCCTTGCTGGGCCACGGCATCGCGCCCTGGGACCTCATGGTGGTCGAACTCAACGAGGAATTGCACCGCCTGCTGGAGCGGCGCTTCCCCGAAGTCCAGGTCGTGCGTGGTGATGCGCGGGAACTCGGCGACCTCGTCCGCGACCACGGTTTCACCGAATCCGCGCCGGTCGATGCGGTGGTCAGCGGGCTCGGCCTGCTGTCGATGTCGCGTGACACGCAACGCCGCATCCTCGAGGCCGTGTTCGCGGTACTCGGCCCACAGGGTCGCTTCATCCAGTTCACCTATGGCCCCGCCAGCCCGGTGTCGCGCGACTTGCTCGGCGAACTGGGCCTGAGCGTGCGGCGCGCAGGCGTCGCATGGGCGAATGTGCCGCCCGCGACGGTTTACGTGTATTCGCACAGCCGCACGCAGGCCATCCGCGCGGTGCGCCCGAACCCGGCGCGGACCACCCGCAAGCGGCGCTGAGCGGGCGCGCCGCTCGCACCCTGTCCGGCGGTTACTGCGGCTCCGCAGCCGTCACCCGGTAGCGCTCGAACCATCCGATCGTGTTGAGCACCTGGCTCAGCATGTTGCTCGGCCGCGCATTGATGTCGTGCGAAGCGCCCGGAATGCGCAGCAGCGCGGTGTCGACCTTGCGCAGCTTGAGCGCCTGGTAGAACTGCTCGGCTTCCGAACTCGGGGTACGGTGGTCGTCCTCGCCGGTGATCATCATGGTCGGCGTCTTGACGTTGCCGACATAGGTGATCGGCGAACGCTCGATGTAGTTCCTGCGGTTGTCGCCTTCCCACGGCAGGCCGGGGAACCAGTAGCGCGAGAACACGGTGTAGAAGTCCGAAGTCAGCACGAAACTGGTCCAGTTGATGACCGGCTTGGCGACCACGGCAGCGCGGAACCGGTCGGTATGGCCGACGATCCACGCGGTCAGCACGCCGCCACCGCTGCCGCCGGTCACGAACAGGTTGCGGGTGTCGATCGAGCCGCGCGCGATCACCGCGTCGACGACGCTCATCAGGTCGTCGTAGTCCTGGCTCGGATACGCATCGTCGATGAGGTTCGCGAATTCGCTGCCGTAGCTGGTGCTGCCGCGCGGGTTCGCATAGACCACGACGTAGCCGTGTGCCGCATACAGTTGGGTTTCCGGCGCGAAGCGCGGACCGTAGTTCGCGAACGGCCCGCCGTGGATCTCGAGCATCAGCGGGTACTTGCGTTGCGGGTCGAAGCCGGGTGGGGTCACGATCCACGCATCGATCATGCGGCTGTCGGCGCTCGATTTCACGTGGATCGGCGTCACCTCGCCGAGTCGGGTATGGCCGAGCAGGTTCGCGTTGAGGTCGGTCAGTACCCGCGCGTCGCTGCCGCGCGCGACGACGGCGACATCGGCCGGGCGCAAGGCGGTGCCGCGCGTATAGGCGACGCGTCCCGCTGCAACCGACATCGATCCGCCACCGTAGGGCCGCCCCATCGCGGTGCCACCGAAATCGTCGGCCACCTGCCGGACTTCACCGCCATCCGCGGAAATCCAGCCGATCCGCGTCGTGCCGGCGTCGTCGTAATGGAAATACAGGCCGCGATTGCCGTCCCAGCCGGGTTGCTCGATGTCGAAGTCGAAATCGCCGGTCAGGTTGCGCGGCTCGCCGCTCGCGAGGTCGAGCACGTACAGGTGCGAAGCCTGGTACGGCTTGCCGCTGTCGTCGAAGCCGAGCCAGGCGAGACGCTTGCCATCCGGCGAGACCTGCGGATCCTGGTCCGGTCCCTTGCGTTCGGTCAGCCGGGTTGCCGCGCCGGATGCGACATCGACGCGATACAGGTCGCTCTCCAGCGCTTCGTACTCCCAATTTTCGTCGAGGTTGGTCGCGACGATCAGCGCACGGCTGTCGCGGGTCCACGCCGGAGTGCCCATGTAATTGTGCTTGCCGCGGGTGATCTGGCGCGGCGCGCCGCCGTCGGCCGCGACCACGAATACGTGGGTGTAGCCGGGATCGACGTAGCCGCCGCCATCGATGCGGTAGATGACCCGGTCGATGAGTTTCGCCGGCGGCGCCCATTCGGCACCCTTCGGTGCCTTCGGCATCTGCGCGAGCGAGGCGGGATCGGCCGGCACGCGCATCGTGAACGCGATCCATTGGCCGTCCGGTGACCATGCAAGGCTACGCGGCGCCTCGGTCAGATGGGTGATTGCGGCGGATTCGCCCGACGCCATCCAGCGCACGAAGATCTGCGCCTTGCCGTCCTCGCTCGCGACCCAAGCGAGGCGCTTGCCGTCGGGCGACCAGGTCGCACCACCGTCGTTGGCCGAACCGCCGGTCAGTGGCCGGTGCCCGTTGCCGTCGGTGTCGACGATCCACAGGTTGCTGCGCTTGCGGTCCTTCATCACGTCGAACCAGTAGCGCTGGTACACGACGTGCTCGCCATCCGGGGATATCTCCGGATCATCCGCCCACTGCAACTGGAACACGTCCATCGGCTCGAACAACGCGGTATCGGCGACCGGCGTCTCGCGCGCGAACGCGGTTCCGCAAACGAGCAGGGCGCAGCACAGCAGGCAGGTACGCATCGGCTTCACTCCAGTCAACGGCAAGCGATCATTGTGCAGTGCCCGCGCCTGCGCGCACAGTGACCTTGGTTGGGGGGCGTCGGGAAGCGGGAAGAGCACCCCGGAACCCGTTATGCTTTTCCGTCTCCCGTCTCCCGTCTCCCGTCTCCCGTCTCCCGTCTCCCGTTGATGCGGCGCGCGATAATTGAGGGCGAAAGAGCGAGATAATTGCTACGCGCGAAGTTTTCGCCACGCGAAACAAAATGCCGCGTAGCGAAAGTTACCACGTCGAAGCCACTCTCTCACCACGTCCGGTAGATCAGCTCGGCCGACTCCTTCGGCCGGTGGCTGCCGCCGACCGTGTAGCTGATCCCGACCCGCTCCATCCGAAACCCCGCGAACGCCTCGCGCATCGCCGGGTGGTCGTTGATCGTCAGGACCGCCTTGCCCTTCATCGCGCGCATCGAGGCTGCGAGCGCCTCGTACTGGTCCATGCCGAACGGCCGACCATAGCCGGCCGTCGCCCAGTACGGCGGGTCCAGGAAGAACAACGTCCCGCCCCGGTCGTAGCGCTCGATGCATGTCTGCCAGGGCAGGCACTCGATCGTGACACGTGCCAGCCGAAGGTGCGCCTGACTGAGGTCCTCTTCCATGCGCAGGAGGTTCAGCCTGGCCGGCCCGGTTGGGCTGGTGCCGAACGTGCGGCTGGTGACCTTGGCACCGAAGCAGAGCTTCTGGAGGTAGTAGTAGCGCGCCGCGCGCTGGATGTCGGTGAGCGTCTCCGGCTCCTGCAGCTTGGCCCACTCGAACATCTCGCGGCTGGTGAGCGCCCAGCGGAATTGCCGCACGAGTTCATCGAGGTGGTGCTGCACGCAGCGATACAGCCGAACCAGCTCTCCATCGAGATCATTGAGCACCTCGGCCCCGCTGGGATCCTTGGCCAATAGCAGTGCCGCGCCGCCTGCGAACACTTCGCAGTAGGTTCGGTGTTCCGGGATGTCAGAGAGCAGGTGCTTCAGCAGCCGGCGCTTTCCGCCGGGCCACGGGATGATCGGGCGAGCCATCATGCCTCCTTTCGTTGTAGGCTGACCCGGCTGCGACGTCGCGGCGGGGAGCCTTGCTCTGGGCTCACGGGCTCCGTTCCCGTGTCTCGGAGGGTCGGCCGACGTTCCAGCGCCGGCCGGCCGCTCCCCTTATTTCCGCGTGCACCACCTCCAGGCGAGACAGGCCACGCCGGCAATCACCAGGCCGACCAGGACGCGCGGCAGCCAATAGGCCGCGGCCACCACCCAGTACAAATCCTCTGCGCCGTGCATCAGCGTTCCTCGATCACAGTCAGGTCCATCGCGTACTTCGGGCCCGACATGTGCCGAATGCGCAGGCTGTCGGGCGTGAGGTGACCGTAGATGCCGGTGCGGCGGGTCCAGATCGGCGAGTTCGCGCGCGGTATCGCGATCACCTCGCCGGTGGCACCGGCATAGTTGACGAGGTCGTCGAGGCTCGGCTGGTACGTCGCGCTCGAATCCTCGTCGTCGAACCCGAACGCGATATCCGTGGACACGCCGGACACCGGCATCGAGAGCACGCGACCTCGCGCGCGCCGGTCGGCGTAGATTTGCAGGCCGGCACTCTCGTCGAGGCCGCCCGGGTCGCGACCGGCGAGGCTCCAGCCGCCATCGCATCCGTTCGGGATTTCGATCGTGTCGCCAATCCATAACCGGCCGATTTCGAAGTACGTCACGCCGGCAGGCGTGTTCCATCCCGGAGAGATGCGCAAGTAGCGCGCTTGAAAGCTGCGCTGCGTCGAACTCTCGCCGACCGGCACGATGATGTTGTACGGCAGGTCCGGTGCGCCGGTGTCGAGTGGTGCCTGCGACCATGCGGTCGAGAAGTCCGTGCCGTTCGCGGAATACTCGACCAGCACGTCCATCCAGTAGGTCGGCGGGGCAGGTGGAATGCCGGTCGGATTGATGCCGAGCAGCGCGACGAGACGCACCGTCTGGAGCGATCCGAGATCAAGCGCGAACGTACCGCCGCCGAATCCACTGTTGAGCCGCGCGACCTGCGCGAGTTGACGCGTCTGCATGTTCGCCAACGGATAACCTGACAGCGCCGCGCCGGCGGTGAACGTGGCGGCGTCGGCGAGGTTGCGGTATGCGATGAGTGCGCTCATTGGATGCTCCCGGGTGCGCGGCCCCACAAGCGCAGGTCGACGCGCCGGCTGAAGAAGCGCGATCGCACGCTCACCACGCGCAGGTAGATGCCGTCCTCCAGCCCCTCGATCCGCGGCCATTTGAGGAACACCACGTCGCCCGGCTCCAGTTCGTCTGCCGCGTCGCGGTAGCAGAGCGCAGTGAGGTCATAGAACATGCGCTGCTGGCGCCAGATGGTGCATACGCGATTCGCCAGCGCCTGGATGTCGGCCGGGTCTTGCAGCAGCGTCGGCTGCGCCTCCGCGTTCGCGGCAGCGGCATAGATCGCGCTGACTGGCAGGCCGGAATCCTCGACTGCCTGCGCGCCGCTCGCGGTCGTGAGCCACTCGGTGGTCAGCTCGGCTTTCAGGTCGGGATCGATGCCAGCGACCAGGTCGCCGTCGCTATGCACGGAATGGTTGCGCCGCCCGCTGATCCGCTGCGTGAGTCCCTTCGCGGCGTCGATCGACAGCACGATGTCGCCGACGATGTTGCTCTCGTCCAGCGTGAGTTCGCTCAATGCGGGATCCGGCTCACCGACCAGGCCGAAGCGAACGAGACCGTCGAGGCCGGGGCTTGCCCACCCGCACAGGCTGTCCATGATCTGCCGCAACAGTTGCAGCATCGTCGTCGGCGTGCGCAGATACGTCGCCATCCGGTAGTGCGCGGCCGCGTCGATCGCGCCCAAGGTCGTCACGTCGAAATCGACGCCGCCGCTGCCACCCCGCAGGTTCCACCAGCGTTGGGCGAGCCACGACACCAGTTGCCGCGGATACTCGGCGACCGACGTATCGGCGCCGACCGTGATCTCCGGCCCCACCGGGTTCGCGACGATGCGGCCGGCCGGCGTGTTCGCGAGGTGGAAGCCCACCGCATGCTTGCTGTCGGTCTCGTACGTCCAATCGACGACGTGCACGCTGTCCATGCGGAGCGTGTCGATGCGGATATCGAGCGTCGAACCGGGCTGCCCGAGCCGCGGACCGATCGCCATCGTCGTCGCGTGGCCGGTCTGGTACACGTCGAGGAATACGCTCTGCGCACCAGTTCCGACCACATCCACGCCGACGATCGCATTGCCGACCGAGAAGTAAATCGTGCCGGGACCGGCCGCGTTGATAACCGTGAACGTGATCTCGTAGCGACCGACCGCGACCGTCTGCGAGTGCCGCATGGCGCATTGCATCGCGCCGCCCGACTGACACCGAGCGGCGTTCAGGACATTCACGAACCGATCGTTGCTGGCCCCGAATTCTGTGAGCGCAGTCCATCCTGCAGGCACATTTGGCGTGCCTGCCCACGACGAGAAATCACCGCCGTTCGCGCCCGTGATCGGACTCGACGCGGTGTAGGCATCATCCGGCCCGCTGAACGCATCGCCGCGATCGTAGATTGTCGTGATTTCGGTCAGGTACTGGCCGACCGCGCCGATCGCATCGAGCCAGCCGTCGTGGAGGTCATAGTCCCGCGCGGCCGGGTTGGTATCGAGCAGCACGCCCTCGCAGTAGAGCGGCCGCCCGAGTGTGATCGGCTTCGGCTGTCCGCGCGCCTGCGCGTTCGCCTGGTCGTCGGGATACACCGCGGTCTGAACCGGCCGATCGAGCAGCACGAGCGGATCCGCGAGCAGGATTTGCAGGCGCCGCTGCGGTGTGGCAACGATGCGGTCGACGACACCCTTCGACCACGTGGTGAAGTCATCGCGCGCATCGCCTTCGTAACCCGAGAGCAGCGTGTAAGGCGTGTCGCGCCACTCCCATTGCAGCCACTCGTCGAGCGCGCCGTCGATATTGACCACGGACACCTGCCCGCCGCGCGCCGAAACCTGGTTGCCCCACACGAAGCACGATCCCTCGCGCGTGATCTCGACGTCCTGGTCGCCGGCGATTCGGCCCATGTAGTGCGTCGACGCCGGCGTATCGGTGGCTTCGGTGTTGAAGCCCTCGCTGCCGAGGTAGATCGCTTGCGTCGTCGGGTCGGGCAGCGTGTAGAGGCCGTGCGATGCGCTGGCGGGCGGGTCGTAGGCGAAGGGAGACGCGCCGAAGTTTGCGGTCATGCTGACCGTCTCTCCCAGAGGACGCACGAACCCAGCAATCGGATACCAGTCGTCGAATCGTCGGATGGTGTTGATCGCATCGTCGGCGTGAACGACAGTCCACGGACCCGCGCCGTTGGCGACGCGGTAGATCGCCGCATCCATATCCAGCCAGTGCCGCACAACACCGCCCGATGGTACAGCGCCGACGTTCACGAGCAAGCTCTTGTCCATGAGGCAGTCGCCATTCTTCAGCGGCCCTCCGATCGACGTGATCGCGGATGGCTGCACATTTCCCGGCTGCCAACTCAACTGGTGGGCTGGCGTCGCAATCCCAGCGACCAGATCGGCCGTGCCCGTGTAGTTGTACGTCGTCTCCCAATACCACTGCCCCACGCGCATCGGGATCGTGCCGCGCACGCAGGCCCAGTTGGTCGCATGCACCGTGCTCTTGGTCGCGGTCAGGTTGCTGTTGGACAAAGCGACATCCGCGTGCTTGTCCGCCGGGTTCCACGTGCAGAACGTAGGCAAGCTCGGCTTCAGCGGCGCGAACTCGGCGAGCAGGATGCGGCGCTTCGCGTCGGTCACTACATGCCCTCCACGATTGGTGTCAGGTACGGCTGAATCTCCGCCGCGATCGCCTCCAGCTGGTCGCGGCTTACCTCGACCTCGATGGCGAAACGCGGCGACTTGATGACCAGCGTGCAGGTCTCCATGTTGTCGCTGACGCGAATGGCCGCATCGTCCTCGCAGCTCACGTCGATCTGCACAAGCGCCATCAGCCAAACCTCCCACCTGGTTGGTCATGCACGATGACCTCTTCACGGTGTTCGCCGGGGCGACGGCCTGCGCGCAGCGCCGCCTCGTCTTCGGCCAAGTGTCGGAACGCAGTGCGCATCCGCTCGCGCTCGGCGGCAGACATCACGCGCGGCGCACGGCCGGTTGGTGCAGACAGTGCGTCCGTCATCCGAACCTCCGGTCGAGTGATTGCGGCGCGCGGCGCGCGATGTCCTCCTGCTGGATGCGATCCTTGGCGTGTTCGTCACGCGCGGCGTTCGTGTTGTGATCGATCCGATCGGCGAGCACGCGGCGCAGCTCGACCACCTCGCTGCGCAGCGCGCGCACCTCGGCCGCGGTCGCGCCGTCGTTCGCCGCGCCGCCGTTGCCGGCCACCGGCAGCCCGTTGGTGCGCAGCCACGCGGCGAACGGCGCGGGGATGATCGCCTCGCCCTCGTGGATCATGGCCAAGCCCGTCGCCGGCACGTAGCCGGTGCCGACCGCGTAGCCCGGCACGTCGTTCGCGCCGTTGGCATCGCGCAGCGCCTGGCTGATCGCGCTGAGGTAGTCGCGTGCATCCTCGAGCGTGGCGGCCATCGATGTCGTGTCGCCGGCCATCGTCTGGAGATACTCGAGCTGGTCGCTGGGACCGGTCGGGATGATGTCGTCGAAGTACGGCGCGAGCGCGTCGCGGATGTCGGGCGCGAGCGCGTCGACGTGGTCGCGCAGGGCCTTCACGGCGGCGTTCGCCTCCTCGTCGCCGGCCGCGCTGGCGATCGCGTCGAGGTATGGCTGCAACTCCGTGCTCGTGTCGCCGCCGATCTCGCCGACGGTGTCGGAGAGCGCCTGGAAGATGGGCGAGTTGACGTCCGTGAGCTTGCCGAGATCGATGCCGAGCGACTCGCTCAAGTCGCGCAGGTTGACGCCGAGGTCCGCACCGAGGCTTGCCAACTGCGCGGCGGTCTCGCTGGTGAGCGCCGTGAGATCGATGCCGAGGCTGTCGGTCATCTCGCGGATGCCGTCGGCGAGGTCCGGCAGTTGCAGGTCCAGCCCGGCGACGAGTTCGCCGAGCGGGATGCCGAGCTGCGTCGCCATGTTCGCGAGCGCGGTCACGCTCGCGCTGGTGATTTCCTGCAGGTTGATGCCGAGATCGGTCGCGAGCTGCGCGAGCGGCACGCCCATCGATGCAGCAAGTTCGAGCACCGGCGTGTTGAGCGCCTCCGCGAGATCGCCCAGGTGCTGCGTCAGCTGCTGCGCGAGGATCGCGCGCTGCACCTCGTCCTGGGCGACGATGCGCGCATCGCGCCCATCCAGATATTCCTGCGTGATCGGCGTGCCGCCCGCGCCGCTCGCGCCCGGCCGCGCGGTCGGGCCTTGCGTGACGACGGCCTGGAGCAGGTCACGGACCCAGTCGTAGCCCGCGTTGTAATCGCCGCCGCTGGCCTGCTGCTCGCGCAGGAGTTGCAGGAACGTCTGCGCCATCTGCGGCAGCGCCTGCATCGCATCGGCGTCGCCGCCGAGCGCCGCGGCTTGCGTCGCCAGCAGCTGCTCGCGCGCGGCCGCGAGTTGTTCCTCGGGCGACAGGCCGGACAGGTCGCCGAACTGCATGCTGACCAGGTAATCGTTGATCGACTGGATGCCGGCGAGCTGGCGCTGGTAGAGATCGTCGGCCGCGGCGCCGATGCGCGCGAACTGATCGACCATCGTGTCGCCGAGATCGTAGGCGGCATCGTTCGCCGCCCCGCCGCCGTAGAGCTGCGAGATCAGCGATTGGGTTTCTTCGCGCAGGATCTCGATCGCCTGCGCGACGCGCCGTGCCGCGATCGTGTGGATCAGCGCGAGATCCTGTTCGCTTGCGCCCTGCAGGCCGGCCGCGCGCGCGAGCTCGTTCGCCTGCGCGATCGTCTGGCGTTCCCACGCGGCGATCTCGAAGCGGGCCGCCTGGAACGCCGTGATGCTGCCGACGCCACCGGCCTCGGCCGCGAGATCGACGACGAGGCGCGTGTAGTCCGCCATCTTCTGCACCTGCTCGTCGAGCATGTCGTAGTAGGCGGCGGATGCATCGGCGAGGCGCAGCAGCGTGGCGATCTGCGCGCGGCCCTCCTCGGTGGTCGCATCGAGCGTCTGCATCAGCGCCCACATGCCCTCGCGCGTGCGCGGCAGCACGAGCCCGGCCTGGTCGAACGCGGAAGTGAGCGCGCGGCCCGCAACCTCCAGCTGGTGACCCTCGCCCGCGAACTCGCTGACGAAGTTCTGCATGCCCTCGATGAAGGCGTCAAGCCCACCCGCGGCCTGCACCAGCGAATCGGCGATCTGCGCGAAGCGCTCGGGGTCGGATTCGTCGACGGAGAGGCCGAGCTGCGAGAACGCTTCCTGCGCGACCATCACCTCGGTGGCCACGCGCACCAAGGTTTCGCCGAGCCCTTCGCCCACCATTTGGAACTGATCGATCCACGGCACGACGGCACCGGCCAGGCCGTCGAAGATCTGCGAGAACACCGCCTCGAGCTCGGCCTGCTGTTCCTCGGCCGTGAGATCCTTGAGGCTGATCTGGATCTCGGCGACGCGATATGCGGCGATCGCGGCCTCGACCTCGTCCGGCAGCAACCCGAGCGCGAGCGCGCCTTCGCGCACGGTGTCCACGATCGACGCGATCACGAGATCGAACTGGCGCTGGAACTCCTCGCTCACGTCCGCCATCGCGGTGTCGGTGTGCGTCGAGCCGAAGCGCCAGGTGCGATAGCTCGTCTCCTGGTACGCCTGGACATCGAGGTCGTTGACTGGCCCGCCGCTGATCGCCAGGCCCTGGTCGGTGATCTCGGAGCTGCCACCGAGCAATCCGCCGACCACGTAGCCGAGTACCGCGCCGACGAGCGTGCCGATGCCCGGCAGGATCGCGGTGCCGAGGGCAGCGCCGATCGCGGCGCCGTTTGTACTGTCGAGCACCAGCGGATTGCTGCCGCTGAAGTCGGCAGACCCCGCATCGCGCGCGAGCTGGCCGGATGCCGCGCCGATGCCGGTCTGGATCGCACGCAGCGCATCGAGCATGCCGCGGTTGATGCCGACGAGTTGCTGCGACGCGTCGGCGGTAATTTCGACCGCGTTGGCAATGCTCTCGGATTTCGCGGCCGCGTCGCCGAGGACCGTGCCCGTGCCCTGCGCGGCCTGGCGATCGGCGGCGACATCGCCGAACCCACCACCGCCGCCGAAGCTGGAAAGCGTCTGGCCGATGCTCGCAAGGTACGGCGCGACCGCGGCGGCCATCGCGGCCATGCGCGCCCAGGCGCTGTACGGATCGCCTTGCCCCTGCGTCAACACGGCCGTCACCGCGGCCTTCAGCGCGAGCGCGTCTTGCACGATGGATAGCGCGGCCATGCCAGCCTGCATCGCGCGGAAGCCGTCGCTGCCTTCGCGCGTAAAGGTCTGGGCCGCGCCGAGCAGGGACTTGTAGGAGCCGATCATCTCGATGGCGAGCGCCGTATTCGCCGCATCGATCGCCTGCTGAAACTTCTTCGCGACCTCCGGATCGAACGCATCGCCCATCAGTTCCGGCAGGTCGGCGAGCGTCGCTTTCAGGGTGTCGATCTGGTCCACGATGTGGAAGATCGGGCCCTTCTCAGGCGTGAACTCTTGGAGTGCATCGAACGCCCGCGTCAGGGCCAATTCACGCGCAGCTTCCTGCGTCGCTCGTGCGAGCTGTGCAAGCGCGGACAGGTAATTGCCGCCGTTGGCGGTCGCCCGTTGGAACGCCTTTTCCGCATCGCGCAGCGTGCGGTTGTATCGAATCTGCGCGTCGTCCGCGCCTGCAATGCGCGCGATCAAATCCTCGTTCGATTCCTCGACCGCCTCGCCGATTCCGCGCAGCTGGTCGAGCGCACTCGCCGCTTCCCGCGCGCGGCGCGCGGCGTCGGCGAGTGCGGGGTCGAGGCCGCGCGCCGATTTGCCTACGCGATCGATCGCGCCCGCAAGCTGCGGCACGGGCGCATCCGGCTTGCCGCCCGCGTCCTCGGCCGCATCGCCGAGCGCACCGACGCCCGCCGCGGCGCCGTTGCCGGCATTGTTGATCTTGTCCAGGCCCTGCGTGATGTCGTTCCACGCGTCGCCCCAGCCCTGGGTCAACACCGCCTTTGCGTCGCCGAGCGTGGTGCGCAGCTCGCCGAACGTCGCGGCGGTCTCGGCGATCTCGGCCTTGGCTGCATCGACGCCGCCCGTCGCGAGGGCGGCGGCGGCGCGATACGGTGCGGTGAACACGCTGACCAGGGCAGACTCGACGCCCATCGAGACCTTGGCGACCGCGACAAGGCTCAACCCCAGCCCGTCGACCACGTTCTTGATGATGACGCCGGCGCCGGCGAGGATCTTCAGCGTCGCGGCGAGCTTGCCGGATTGGTCGTCGAGGTCGGACGCATCGTCCGCGCCGCTGTCCATCAACTCGGCAAGCGAGTTGAGTACCGGCAGCAGGTCGGTCGCCACATCGGTCACCAGACCCTGCACGCGCTCGCGCAGTACGCGCATCTGCGTTTGCAGCTGTTGCGCGGCCACGACGGCCTCGGTATCGACGACGACGCCCATCTCGCGCGCCTTGTCGATCACGCCCTGGATCCCGATCGTGCCGAGTTCGTTAAGCACCGGCAGCAGCTCACCGGCATGGGAGCCGAACAGTTGCGTCGCGATGGCGCTCTTGGCCGCGCCGTCGCGGTAGCCGGAGAGCTTGGTCGCGGCCTCGGCGAGCAGGGTGTCGGTGGATTTGAGGTGTCCGGCCGTGTCGCGTACGGAGATCTTCATCGCATCGAACGCGGCCGCATTTTCGCGACTGCCGCCCGCGGCCTTCTGCGCGTGCCCGGCGAACGTATCGAGCGCGCCGGTCAGGCCGCCAAAGTCCACGCCCGCGATGCGCGCGCGGCTCGCGAGCGCGGACAGCGACTCGGCGGACACGTCCAGGCGATCGGACACGTCGCCGATCTCGGCCATGTACTCGATCTGCCGTGCGATGAGTTCGGGGAACGCGCGGGCGATCTCGCCGAGCACGCCGACGACCTCGGCGCCGATCGACGCGAAAGCACCGAGCGAGACGGCCGACCGCGCGAAGCTGCCCGTCGCCTGTTGCTCGACCTGCGCGGCCGCGGTGCTGAACTTCTTGAGCTCCCCGCTCGACGTGCGCAGCGTACCGACGAGGCCGGAGCCATCGGCGGTAAGCTGGAGGGAGAGTTGCATGTCCGCCACGTCGTCAGTCCTTACGCTCGTTCAGCACGTCGCGAGCGGCGCTGGCCATCAGGCGCACGCCGCTCGCGATGTGCGGCCACTCGGCGGGTGGGATGCGCAGCAGCGCGCAGTTCGCGTGGATCTCCGCCGAGGCGATGCCCTGGTGCTCGGGCCGCGAGAGTCCCGTCGCGATCAGCGTCCACTGGCAGCGCAGGAACACCTGCGCTGTCCACCAGTTGTCGCACCACACTCGCCCCGGCTCGGCGAGCCGCTCGGCCTCGGCGACCTCCAGCGCGATCTCCGTCTCGCCCCAGCCCTGCTCGCGCAGGTGCTCGGCGATCTCCGCGATGTCCGATCCGGGGCAGCCCTGCGCCCACCACACGGCCGCCCGCTCTAGTTTTTTGCGCGGCCCTCGATGCCGATGGACTTCAAGAACGCCTTCACGATGGAGCTCGTCACCGGGTAGGTATCGAGCAGCTTGCGGCGGTTTTCGTGATTGACCTCGAGCGGCTGGTCGTCCGGTCCGACGATCTTTCGCCAGCCCCGGAACACGCGCTCGACGACCTCGTCATCCTGGAGCTTCGGCTCGTCCTCGTCGCGCGGCCGGAACATCTCCTTGATTTCCGATTGCGGGATGCGCTCGAACTCCGCCTCGAAGTCGAACTTGCGGCGCCGGCCGTCGTCGCTCGTCATCTCGACGGTGACCGGGTACCAGTAGGTCTCGCTTTGGTCCAGCTTGAACATGGTGTGCAGTCCTCATGGGAGCGTGGGTGGAACCTCTCCCTGCGGGGGCGCGGGACTGCCGGTGGATCAGTGGATCAGGTGAAGACCAGGCTCATGTCCGCGTCGTTGGCGGTCGGGCTCTTGCAGATCGCGAGATTGCAACTCAGCATCGCGCGGCCGCGGTCGTCCTCGTACTTCGGTTCGAGGATCTGCGTCTGCGGCCCGTTGAGCGTGATGATGTTGCCCGCGGTCATGCCGTGGACCAGCACCAGCGCGGCCTGCGTGTCGGCCTTCACCGCGGTGAAGTAGTTCTTGGTCGTCAACGTCGGCGCGAGCAAGCTGATCGATCCAGCCGGCTTGCGACCCATGATGTCGACGAACTGCTCGCCGGGGTTGTTGAAGTACTGCACGTCGTTCGCGTGGTCGTAGCTGAAGCTGCGGAACACGCTCTGCACGCCATGCAGCGACACCTTCGGCGTGGACGCGAACGCGACCGGCTTGGGCGTCGTGAAGCCGGTGAAGTCCGGCACGATATCCGTCTCGGTCGTCGGGTCGATGTACTGGCCGGTGAACACGAAATGGATGTACGGGATGCCCTGGCTGTCGAACTTGATCGACCAGGTGCCGCGTGCGCCCTTGCACGCATGGCGCTGGCCGTCGAGCTGGTAGTACATCGTCAGGCTGTCGGTGCCGTTCGACGCCGGCGCGTACGTGACGCTGGCGCCGGCCGAGACCGTCTCCGACATCTGGCACGCCTTGAACAGGTGGCCGTAGGCCGGCGCGGTGCCGGCCGTGCCGCTCGCCGACATCTCCACGTCGAACTCGATCATCACGTGCTCGCCGGTGTGGATCACGCCATCGTTGCCGAACGATGCGCTGTCGAGATTGCGATCGACGGTCGCCGCGTTGAACGGCGTCAGCTTGCACTCGTGCGTGCGGATCGCGTCGCCCGCGACGAGCGTCTCCGCGGTGCCGTACACCGCCTCGATCGCCGCGAACAGGGTGACCAGTTTCATTTTCATCGTGCGCTCTCCTCGCGGTCACGGTGCCGGTTGAGCCGGGCCGCATGCGCCTTGTCGCGCGTGCTGCCGGCCGGGCGGGTACAGGGGATGTGCTCGATCAGCACGCCGTTCGCGTCGCGCAGGAACGTGCCGCCGTTCGAGCGGTTCGGCTCCGGCTTCGCCGGCGCCTGGGTGTCGGGTTGCTTGTCGGATTTCATGAGCGGTCCAGGTAGCGGATGGTGAGAAGTCCAAGGCGCGCCACGTGACACAGCACGCCGCCGAACATCGCGGGGCCGGAGTCGTCGAGCTGGATGCACGACTCGCCGTTGTCGTCCGGCGAGGTGCACTGGTCCACGGTTCCGCCCAGGGTTTCGTCCTGCGCAAACGCGTTGCGCACGGCCTCGATCAGCGCGTCGAACGCGAGCTCGCTCTGCGCCGCGTCGTCGAGCGACATCACGCCGAGGATCCGCCAGCGGATCGACTCGACGGTGCGGCCGAGGATGTTGCCGCGCTCGCTCGTCGCCGGCCGGCGCACGTGCCAGCCGCGGATCTGCGCGTGCGGCGCGCTGTAGTACAGCGCCTTCAGCGCCGAAAGATCGTGCGCGTAGCGCTCGTACGCGTGCACCACGCCGATGTCGGCGACGGACTCCAGGCGCGCGACGATCGCGCTGCGGACAGTGGCGACGCTCACTTGCCGAGCCTCGCGAGTTCGGTTCCGATTCGACGGATCGCGGCGCGGAACAGATCCTCGATCTTCGGCCGCTGTGCCTGCCACGTCGCGCTCCATACCGGCTGCGGCTTGGTGCCGCGCTTGCCGATCGTGTGCTGGATCGCGTAGGCGACGCCGCGACCGCCGTCCTCCTCGTGCAGGCCGAGCTTCTGCTCGACCCAGTCGATCAGTGGCTGGATCGGCGGGTAGTGCGGCTTGGTGCCGAGCTCGACATACACGGCGTACGGCTTGTCGGTGTAGACCAACCCGAGCACGTTGTCGGCGAGCGCGCGCTCCTCGGTCTTGATGCTGGCCGCGAGGCCCGCGCCGCCACCGGAGCCGGCCGCGCCCTGCGGCAGGTCGGTCATCAGCTTCGCCTGCAGCGACAGGTCCGCCGCGGTCATCGCGCGCATCAGGACCGTGCGCGTGATGTCCGGCGAGCGGCGCCAGTAGTCGGCGAGCTCGGCGAACTCGTGCGCGTCGATCTCGATGTGGCCGACCGGCGTCATCGCGGCCAGCTCCCGGGCGGGTGGAAGATGCGCCGCCCGCCGAGCGAATCGCGGCGCGGCAGCTCGACCGTGGCGCTCGCTCCCTTGGCGCGATCGCCGACCGTGCCGACGGTCTTCTGGTACTCGGCCGCGAGATCCCGCGCGCGGCGACTCCAGCGCTGGGACTTGCTGTCGTGGTTGACCGCGTCGGCCGCGATCGTCGGCTCGCCCTCGGTGGCGTAGTAGCTCGCGAGCTGTCCGCACAGGTCCGCGGCGGCGAGGCACGCGACCGGCCGGCGATGCCGCGCGGGGATGGTGTCGGTGCCTGCATCGAGCGCGTGCGGCGCGGTGTAGGCGATGCGCACGTCCTCGCCGGCGAGCAGGGTCAGCAGCAGCACGATCTCCGCGCCGTCCGGGCCCGTGTACACGCGCCACGCCTCGGGGTCGAGTTCGATGCTCGGGATGTGGCCGACCGGATACTCGATGCTGCGGATCTCGGATGCGTTTGCATCCCACCCCGCGGGCAGGTCCAGGCGCTGGCCGCCTGCGCTCGTCACATCCTCGACGAGCACGCGCGGCGCATCCGCCGAATAGCGAGACACCGCGCCATCGATCGCGGTGTCTCGCTGCTCGGTCGTGATGACCTGGTCCTTGTCGCGGACCAGGTCATCGACCAACGCCTGGAGATCGGCGAGGCTCATCAGGTGACGATCGCACCGTAGAAGCCGCGGTAGTCGCGCACCGCGCCGTTGTAGATGTGCCGGATCTTGTACTTGATCTGGTCGTTGCTGAACAACGATCCCTGCGTCGGCGAATCCTGCACGAACAACTCCGGCTCCTCGCGCCCACCGTAGAAGCCGACTTCGATCAGCGGCACCTGCGCCTTGTCCGCGGACGCAAACCAGTTGTTCGCATCGGTCCAGTAATCGACCACGTGAACCGTCGGCTTGCGGCTCTGCACGAACGTCTCGTCGTTGTTGGTGTCGCGCACGAACAGGTCGAACGCGGTCTCCTCCAGATCCGACGGGATGATCAGGTGCCGCAGCGTGATGCCGAGGCGCTTCGCGCTCGACAGTTCCGTCTGCTTCTTCATCGCGAGCCGTGCCGCGGCGAACGAGGTATCGGCGAGCGCCGCGGAACCGAGGTTGCTGTGGTCCGCATGGCACAGCGCCTTCGTGTCGTAGATCGCCGAGTTGTCGGCGAGGAAATCGAACACGAACTCGTACAACGTGCGCCCGGCCGCGACGGCCAGCGACATCGGGATGCGACGCAACAGGCCGACATCGTCGTTCGCGATCGCCTCCAGCGAGACCGTCTCCGTGCCGCCGCGCTTGCTCACCGAATAGCTCGCGGCCTCGTCGGTCGGCGTGCTGAGCGCGGTGTAGGCGCCGTTCTCGGCAACGTCCGGCAGGTTGCCGTAGCCGCCCATGCGCGTACGCTCCTGCTTGCGGAAGTCCGACACCGGCACCACGTCGCACAGGAAGCGCCAGTCGCCGTAGGCTTCGAGCGCGCCGTAGTCGCGGATCATCGCGCGGGTGATCGAGTCACCGAGGATGTCGCCGAACGTCGCGGCGCTGACCGCCTCGCGGAAGTCCGCGCCCGCGGCCTCGCGCAGGCGCGCGATGTTGCAATCGGCGAAGCGGCCGGTCACGTGGCGGTCGCCCGTGATGTCGATGTACGCCTCGCGGAAGCTGCGGACCGGCTTTGACGGATCGAAGAAATCGTCGAGCCGCTCGCGCACCTTCTCGGACTGGTCCTGGCCGGCCTCGACGAAGTGGCCGAGCCCGGTGACCTGCGCCCCCTCGGCGATGCGGCCGATGTATTCGCGCTCCGCGGTGATCGCGGCGGTCACGTCCTCGGCCGTGAACGTCGCGGCCTCGGCGAAGCGCTGCAGCAGGCGGTCCTGCGTCGGCGCCGGGAGCTTGCTCGCGGCGATCGCGACGCGTGCCTCGGCGCGTGCCTCGACCATGCGGATCCGCGCATCGACGTCGGCGGCGGTCACCGTGGCGGGCGCTCCCGCCACGGTGCCTTCGCCACTCTCTCGCGCTGGGTTGTTCGATGCCGCGGCGGCCGCAACGGCCTCGCGGTAGGCGGTCATGATGTCCTCGTCCGACGCATCGGCGAGGGCCTGCGCGCGCTTCGCGTCGCGCGCCTCGATGAACTTGAGCATCTGCTGGCGCAGCATGGTGTCGGACTCCTGGTGGACTGCTTCAACGAACTGGATGACTTGCCCGCCCGCGCCGGGCTCGATGATCAGGTCGACGCTGTTGACCTTGGTCAACTTCGTCGCCTCGCGGAACTTGCCTTTCTTTTTCGCGGCGCCCTGCGCGTCGATCGACAAGCCGAACAGGTCGGTCATGCCGCGTTGCACGGCCTCGCGCAGCTTCGGCGCGATGTCGGACGATTCCAGGACGTCGAGCACAGCATGGATTTCGCCGCCATCGGCCTCGACGAAGCGCGCCTCGGAGAGCCGGCCGACGAGCTGGCGCACGTCCTTCCCGGCGCCAGCGATGTGCTCGGCGTCGCTCTTGACGAACACACGCACGCCGTCGAACAACGGCACCGCCTCGCGCAGCACCGCACGCGGGTAATCCACCCCGTTGAGGGATGTGCCCGACCGGATCACGCGCACGAGGTAGCGCGGCGCATCGGAAGCATTGGCCGCAGGCAGCGCTTCCAGGAAGACGTTGCCTGCGGCCTCTGCCACCCGTGCCCCCACAGGTTCGAAATCGACCGTCACCTCCACGGGCGAACCAACCGTTACCTGGTTGTCGTCGTTGATCGTGTAGGGATGGGCGAAGTAGCGGCCACCGTCACGCACGACGACGCGATCCGGGAATACGGCATGGACATCGACGTCGTAGCGCTGCACCCCTCGCACCTGGGCGACCGCATCCGAGACGATACTGACGACATCCTTGAACTCGGTCGCCGCGGCCTCGCGCAACGCAGCCTCGCCGACGATGCCGGTGGCCGCGATCGCGGCGGCAATCGCGCGCAGCTTCACGCGACTTCCTTCCACACGCGGCGGTCGTCGGACACGACGCGCACGGTCACGCCGTCGCGCTTGGCCTCGGCGAGCACGCGCACCTTGCCGACCGGCTTGTAGCCGTCGGGCTTCAGCGGGGAGAGGCCGAGCTGCTCGGCCTTGGACGGCCCGCGCTTGGCGGGCGTCGACTCGTCATCGGCCGGCGGCGGCGCGGGCGGATTGGCGGGCGGATTGGCCGGCGGCTCGGCCGACTTGCTTGCGGCATTCTTCTGTGAGGACACTTGCGGTCTCCGTCGCGGGAAAGTGCGATCGGAGCCGAAGGTACGAATGCCAGGGCGCGGAGTCTTTTAGCGCGTGCTACTGAAAACCCCGCCGGGCGGCGGGGTCGGGTTCAACCGGACAAGTAGTTTGCGAATGCTCGTTGCCAGAAGCCGAGCCTTGGCCACTCTGACTTGGGATTGCCGTCGCGGCGCATGATGTCGATGTGGCAGCGCCGAATGAGATACGGCATCGGTGTCGGCTCGGTCTTTTCCAGCGCGCGACGCGCGGCACCGAGATCGCTCAGCGCCTTGACCGATGGCTCGGCCTTCATCCAGTCGATTTCCAGATCGATGAACTGGCGGTAGAGGTCCCCGTGCGTCCACGCCTGCCGCGAAAATCCGATGACCAGGTTGAATCCCTGGATCACCGTCACCGCGATGGCGACCACCATTGCGACCTTCGGGTTGGTCGCAAGCAGTGCGACC
Organism: uncultured Rhodanobacteraceae bacterium; assembly: GCA_964462745.1. Lineage (GTDB taxonomy): Bacteria > Pseudomonadota > Gammaproteobacteria > Xanthomonadales > Rhodanobacteraceae > Dokdonella_A. The sequence continues at coordinate 21,908 of CAYWZC010000003.1, read as the reverse complement.
GCCGTCGCCGAGCCCAGCAGGACAGCGAGGAATGCGGAAACGTGGTTCCACCAGTCGAAGAAGCGCTTTCGCTCCAAGTGGTAGTGGCTGCACAACCGCAGATCGAATCCCAGCTCGCGCCAGTCGCGCTCAAGAGTTGTTTCGGTCATCGGAACCTCCTCGATCGGGCGGCGCGCGCGGCGGTGGATCCACGCGCTGCACCCGCGTCGCCGGGGGCACGTCGTCGCGCGACGTGCAGGGTGTTCTTGTGCTCTCGCGTAACGGCCTTTCGTGCAGCTCCTTGTGGCCGTCGCTGTCGCGGCCCGGTGGCTTCGGCATGATCTTGCTTCCGTGGGGGTGAACGGAGGATAGCTGGTAGCGTCGCCCCGCGCAGCTTGGGACACATTCAGGCCGGTGTCGGGCGCGGATGGCTGCGGGGCGACGCAAACAGTATCGCAACGGCGCGGCCGCTGCACGATGGGGGATTGCCGCGAGTGCGTGTGCGAGATTTCGCACACGGGGCCGTTACGCAGCGGCCGCGTCGCGCTCGGATTCGATGATCGCGACGACATCGGCCAGTGCGCGCACGTCCAGGTACGGATCAGGCGCATTGCGATGCGCGGCATATAGTGCCGCGGCGCGCTCGTCGGCACGCGCCAACTCGGCGCGTTGCCCATCGGTCAACACGCCGCGCGCGGCATGCAGGGCCCGCCGATCGTCCAACATGCGCGAGGTCTCGCCGTACTCCGGCGACCAGCACTCAGCGTCCAGCGAATAGCCGCGCAAGGCGTTCGCGATCCGCAGCGGTGAGTTCGTGGAGTTGGATACGATGTCCATAGCCTTGATTGAAGTCGGCGAACGAACGATGCCCCGGCTCGTACGGGTACGATGTGATGATACGCCCATCGGAATTCAACAGCACTAGCCACCCGTCCGGCGTTACCCGGAACTCGGACACGGCGTAGCGCGTGGCGGTCGGGAGGGCTATTTCCGCGAATCGAGCGGCAGCCAGCGCCTCGAACGTGCGGCGCGCCAACTCGGCGGCATCGGCCACGTCGCCGCGCAATATGCGACGATTTACGTGCTGCCCGTAGCTGTCGAGATTCGTCCACAGGCTGCGCAAAAGCCAACGGCCCTGCGCATCGCCAGCGGCGGCGACCAGGCCGGCCAGTTTCTCGATGATGCTCGATGGCGTGATCGGCTCATCCCCGCCGCCGCCTGGCGGCGCAGGCGGCGCAGGCGGCGGCACGGCCGGAGGCGCACCGCCGTCCGCCGCAACCGGCACGCCATCGCGCACCACGGTACCGGCCGGGACGATCGGCCCGATCGGGCCGTCGAACAACTCGTCGACCGACGGCAGCACCGGGATCATCGAGCAGCCGCAGTTGATCGTGTTGCCGATCGAGGCCAGCGGGTCACGAGGGAAACGCAGCAGCTCGACCTCGCCGGTCTTGTCGCTGACGATGCGGAAAGGCTCGGCCACCGGGATAGGCTCGTCGTGCGCGGCGGCGACGTGGCTCGGCCGCGGGTGCAGCTTGGCGCTGTGGCGCCACCGCTTCTTGAGGCCGGGCACGTAGCGCGCCTGCGCGAGCATCGCTTGGTATTGCGCGCTGGCCATCGCGCGGCCGACCTCGGTGTAGGCGATCGTCATCGCACGCCGGCGCGTCTCGCCGCCCAGGATGCGCTGGATGTTCGTGATCGTGTCGGCCATCGAATCGACGCCGAGGATGTGCTGGGCCAGCGCGGTGTTGATCTTGTTGACCGCGGCGGTGCTGATGTCGGAGATCCGATCCGTCAGGAAATCCTCCATCGCGAGCAGCACGCGATGGTCGATGCGCGGCGCAAGCGGCGGCAGCGCGACGCCGGCGTTCGCGAACGGCCGCTCGATGCTGGCGATACCCTCCTCGAACGCCTTGCGCGCGGCCTCGACTGTCGTCGCGGTCGCGACTTGCTGGAATGCGCGGATCGCGCGCGTGATCTCGGCGCGCTGCCAAGCGAGGCGTCCCCACGCCGCATCGTTCGGCGCATCGACGATCGCGGCCAGGATGCGCGATCGCGCCGCGCGCAACTGGCGCAGGATCTCCCGGATCGTGTCGCGCTGGAGGCGCGAGAGGCCCGCCACGGGCTACTCCGCGTCGGCGTCGTCGACGGGCGGCGCCGGCGGCGGCTCGTCCACGAGATCCTCGCCGAACAGATCCTTGCCGCCGCGCTCGGCCACTTCCGCTTCCGCATCCGCAAGCTCCGTCTCCGCATCGATGTCGACGCCGAGCCGTGCGGCGCACGAGGCGATCAGGCGTACCGCCGTGATGCGCGTCAACAAGCCCTCGGCGATCGCACGCTCGCAGCTCGCAACGATCTGCGCGAGCGCGGCCGCGTACCGCGTCGTGTCCTTCGTCGTCATCTCGGGGAACTCGACCTGCAGGCTGCCGAGGATCTCCGCCTGTTCCGTGGTCAGCTCCGCGTCGAGCGCATGCCAGTGGCTGCGCACCACGTACTCGCCGATCGAGGTCAGCAGGTAGCCGACGACCTGCTGGCGCATGTCGAGCATCTTCTCGGTCGGCTCGGACATCGATTCGCCGGTGGAGCGGTTCACGTCCTCGGCGCCGCCGTACCAGTGCTCGGGCACCGTCGCGCCACCGAGCACGTGGTTGCGGAACAACCGCGCGCCCACCGCGGCATCGTAGGCGTTGAGCGACGGCGCGTCGGCCTTCCACGTCTCCGCTTCGTTGTGCACGCGCACGCTGCCCGACTTCGGCACGCTGATCTTCTTCGCGCGAGCCGCGACCTCTTCCGGCGTCGCGCCGGTCAACGTCACGTCCCAGATGAAGGAGCGCATCGAGCCCGCGCGTTCGAGCTCGCCGAACAGGAACTGGTCGTAGCCGTCGAGCCAATCGATCTGGGCGAGCAGGTCGCTGCGGCCGCGCGTCGCGCTGCAGAGGTCATTCACGCGAAAGAAGAAGCAGTCGCCGGTGTCGAACGTCTCGCGGATCGCGCGCGTTTTTTCGGCAAACGCGGTCTCCGGCACGTTGACGATCACGCGGTAGCGACGCACCACGCCGTGCTTGTCGCGCCGGGTCACGATGCCGATCGGCTGCTCGCGGTTCTCCGGGTCCGTGACGACGGTTTCGATCAGCGCCGGATCGAGGTAGCCGATCCTGACGAAACCCGTTTGCTCGTCGCGAAACACCGGGTAGCACGCCTCGCCGAACAGGCCGAGCTCGCGCACGCGCTTGGGCAATTTCTGCGCCCAGGCGTTCAGGCCATCTTTCCAGTGCCGGTCGAGCGCGCGCTGCGCGTCCTCGTCGTCGATCTGCCACGCGCAGCCGCGCGCGAGCAGGTAGGCGACCGGCAGCTCGATCAGCCGGTTCGCGAGCAGGTTCGATTCCCACAAGAAATGCGCGAGCCGCTGCATGCGATCGTGCGTCATCGGCGCGAGATCGCGCTGGCCGTCGCCGGTCAGGCGGCGCCACTCGTCATCGTCCGCATCGACCGTCGCGCCGGTCGCCTCGACCAGGCGTTGCTCCGTTGCCGGCGGCGCGGCAGGCGGGCCAAAAAGCGCGGATTGGATGCGATCGAGCCAGTTCACGGGGTTTGCCTCCGGGATGCGGCGCGGAACCCGCGCCAGAACGCGCTGTACGTTTTCGCGAAAATGGGTCCGGCCGGTTTTGGGGTCGTAGCGGCCATCACGCCTCCGTGGCCGTCAGAACGCGTCCTGCGGCGTCGTGGCGCAGGCCGAACATCCGGGCGCGACGGCGCCCGCGCATGGCTTCGGGCAGCTGGTCGGCCGGATCGGCCTCGACGGTCTCGCCGGCCGCGGGTTGCAGCGACGCCTCGCCCGCGTGCAGGGCGAGCATGTGCGCCCAGAACTCATCCGCGTGGCCGGCCTCGTTCCGGTCCGCGTCGAAGCGCGGATTGCCGGCGACGGTGGTGGTCTTGCGCACCGAGTGGTGGCTGTCGCGGATCTCGCGCGACACCGGGATGCGCACGCGCTTGTCCTCGAACAGTTGCTTGCCGTGCGTGGCCATGTGCTGCTTCACCTCGCCGGTGAAGGTCACGCCCTCGACGCGGTACTCGCCCCAGCGCGCCTGCGCCTCCTCGACGATGGGCATGCCGAGGCCGGTCTTGTCGATGCACGCGCGGCGCGCGCCGTACAGGCGCATGCGCGTGTCGAACGCGTCGAGCTGCTCGGCGAAGGAGGCGCGGCGCATCACGTGCACGTTGCGTGTCCAGAACACGTCGCCCACGCGCTGCACGGTCCAGATGACCGACTTGTCCTGGGTGCGTGCCACGTCCCAGCCGATGTAGCAGTCGCCGACCTTCTCGATGTGCTCGATCCGGCCGGCGTCGACCGACTCGCACGCGACGATCACTTCCCACGACAACCACGCCGACGCCTCGTCGACAGGGTTGCACATGTACTCCTGCTGCCAGGTGTCCTCGTCGCCGACGCTCTCGTGCTCGGCGTCGATCCATGCCTGGCGTTCGGCCTTGGTCAGCGTGCGGCCGAGGATGCGGTCGGCGAGGCCATCGTTCACCGCATCGACGAGCGTGACGGTGTGCAAGCTCCACTGCGGCTCGCGGCCTTCGGCGAGGGCCTTCTTCGCCTCGCTGACCATCCGGTAGTAGCGGTTGCCCTTGCCGTTGTACGTGGACAGGATGCGCGCGGGGAATCCCCAGGTGATGATCGGCCGCGCGGCCTTCCACATCGCTTCCTGGTCGGCGTGGAACGCGAACTCGTCGAGCACCAGCTTGCCGCCCTTGGAGCGGAATGCCTTCGGGTTGCTCGACAGCGCGTTGATGCGCCGGCCGTTCGCGAACTCGACGGTCAGCGCCTTGATGTCGTCCTTGCGATCGACCACGATCTCGCCGAGATCGCGCGCGGCCACGTTGAAGATCCGCGCCCACTGCGCGACGTAGCGGATGTATTCCTTCGCGGCGCTCTCGTCGGCCGAGGAAAACCACACGTCCACCGCGCCCTCCGCACGCGCAGCATCGAGCATGTCCTCGTAGCTCTGCACGTAGGTAAAGCCGACGCGGCGGCTTTTCTCGACGATCTTGAGGCGAGACCGATCCTTCAGCCACGCGATCTGGTACGGCAGGAAGTAGGTGGAGAGCGCGCTCACTTGCCGTCTCCGGGTCCACGCGCGAGCTGCGCGGCATAGCCCTTCGCGAGCACGCCAGCCGGCTGGCCGAGCATGTACACCGAGACGATCCAGGTCATCGCCGTGACCCAGGCGTCGCCGCTGATTCGGCCCAGCACCAGCAACGCGGTCGCCGCGCCGAGCGCGAGCAGCGCAAGCGCGAACTTGCTGCGGTCGGTGTCGGCCGGCTCGTTCACAACAGCCGCAGCTCCTTCTGGATTTCGTCGATCGTCGCCTGCGACAGGCCGACGCGCTCGCCGACTTCGCCCGCCTTCTTCGCCGCGCGCTCGATGGCGGCGCGCTCGATCTTCTCGCGCCGCTCGATGTTCGCCTTGCTGGTCGCTTCGAGATCACGGATCGCCTTGGCCAGCAGCATGATGTCCATCGGCTTCGGCGGCTTGGCACCGGCGGCGTCCTCACCCTGCGCATCACCCATGCTGGCGAGCGACTGGAACGCGACGGTCTTCAGCATCTCGGCGAGCAACGCGCCGACATCACCACTCGGGTTCTCGCCGAGCTGCGCGACCCATTGCCCGGCGACCACCTGCGCCTCGCGGTAGCGCTCCATCTGTTCGCGCGCGCTCTTCACGTAGCGGCCGACCGCGGACTTCGACACATCCGCATCGAGCTCATTGAGCTTGTCCGTGATCTCGTGGATGGTGCGCCCCTCGCGGATCAGGCGATGGCACAGGTCCGCCAGATCCTTCGGCAGTCGGGCGATGCTCGAGCGCGCGGCCATCGGCTCAATCCTCGATCAGCTGCACGCCGGGGAAATCGAGATCCCCGAGCAGCACGTCGCGGCCGCGCGGCGTGATGCGGATCATCTCGACATCGGCAACGGTGCGGCGCGAGATCAGGCCGTGGCGCGACAGCCAGGCCAGGTCGATCTCGACCGTATCCTCGTCGGCCTTGTACCCGAAGCTGCGCAACAGCGTGCGCAGCAGCGGAGCGGACACGCCCTGGTCGTTGCTTTCGTTGAGCAGCGCGAGGATGCGGCCGCGGCGATACGGCATGGTGGCTTCGGTCAGGTTCATCGGTGGGTCTCCAGCAATCGCTGCACGATGGAGAGTTGCTCGCTGAGCATCCGGGTCTCGGTGCTCGCCTGCGCGCGCGTCGCGGCGAGTTCCTCGGCGACACGGTTGATGCGCTCGTGGATCGCACCGAGATCGCGCGGGCGCAGCACGTGCTTGTCCTCGCTCTCCTGGTGCATCTCGATGCGCGCGACCACGCGCGCGAGCGCGGCAACCTGCGCGCGATCGTCGGCGCCGCGGCGCCAGATGCCGACGCTCACGGCCGCGGCCACGATCGCGCACGCGGCGGATACGACGGCGGCCAGCGTCAACCATGCGCCCCAGTCCAGTTCGTGCATCAGGCATTCCCCCATTGCTGTCGAAGGCGCGCTTCCCACGCGGCCGCGCACGGCGTGCAGCGGCTGGTTGCACGCACGGCAGCCAGCCGTGCGGGATCGATGGGTTCGTCGCAATCGATGCACAGCGCATCGATGCGCGGGTCGCGCGGCTCGAACGACGCCGCGATGCGCGCCTGCGCCGCGGCGAGCGCGGCATCGCGATCCTGCTGCTCGCGTTCCTGCGCGCGGTCGATCTCGTCCACGTTCACCTCGCTGCCATCTTCTGCGCGGCGGCGCGCAATTCCGTGGCGCATCCGGTGCGCACGCGCGCATGCATGCGCAGCAGGCGCCGCTCGATGTCGGTCATGTCGCGCGCGTCGGCCTGCCGCGCCAGCGAGACCGCCTCGCGGTCCCACGCGTCGGCAAGATCGAGCGCCCACCTGCGGTCACTCGCCATCGGCTGGCTCCCGCAGCGCGGAGCGGTCGGCGTTGCATTGCCGCACCGCCGCGCGATAGTCGTCCAGCATCGTCTGCAACTGCCCGTTGCAGAACACGCGCACGTCGAGCCAGCACAGCGCGTCCGGCTCGCGCACCACGATCGGCGCGGTCAGCGCGGGATCGATCGATGCCTGCACGTAGCGCACCACTTCCACCGGCACCGGCTTGACCACGACGCGGCGCTGCAAGTCGCACGCGCCGAGCGCGAGCACGAGTGTGCAGGCGACCAGCGCGCGGATCACGGCGTCACCCCGCACGCCGGCTGCGCGGCCCACTCGGCGCATTGGCCGGCCTGCGATGCGGCGGCGCGGGCGCGGCGCTCTTCGCGCCACGCAGCGATGTCGGCCGCTTCGGCGGTGCGCGCCGCGAACGCGGCCGCACGCTGCGCGCGGTCGAGCGACAGTTGCGTCTCGCACGCGGTGCGGTCCAGCTTCAGCCGCGCGGTCACCGCGGCGCAGCCGGCGTTGATGTCTATCACGCGATCGACGGTGCCGCTCGCGGTCGCTTCCGCCGCGGCCGACGCTCGCAGCTGGTGCACGTTGGCCGCGACCGACACGATCAGCGCGAGTGCGAGTGCGGCGATCAGGTAGACCTGGCTCATGCCGCATACCCCCAACCGGCCACGACCCGTTGCGACGCGCGCGGTGCGGGTGGCGCGGCATCGCGCGGCAGCGTGCCGTCGATCGCGCGGCGCAGGTCTTTCGCGATTCGCACGGCCGAGGACGCCACGCTGTACGTGCCGACCAGCCAGCCGGGGCACACGTGCGCGGCGAGGATCGCGCCCTGCGCGGTGGCCTTCGGTGCATACACCGCACCGGTATCGTCGTCGACCAGGACGGTGACCGCCTTGCAGCCTTCGGCCGATCGCGCCCGCGCGAAGATCGCGCGCGCGAGATCCTCGGTGGGCGTACCGGTATCGCCAACAAAAGAACGCGCGAGCAGCTCGCGCATCACGTCCACCGCCTGGCGCTTCGCCGCGTGCGTCATGGCGCGCCTCCGTCGAAGTCCGCGCGGAAGATGCCGTCGCCGTCGTCGAGGATCTCGACGTACACCGCATCCGGCCCGTAGCGGAAGTCGAGCAGGTAGCCGGTGAACTCGACCGGGCCGTCGTACGTGTGGCGCAGCACCAGCACGTCCATCTCGCCGATGCGCGCCGGTGCCGGTTGCGCGTGGGCATCGCGCAGGTACTGCGTGCCGAACAGCGCGGCGAGGTACAGCACGATGCCGGCGAGCGTCCAGGCGATTTCGCGCCGCGTCATCATGCGCACACCGCCTGTCCCGGCCAGCCGGCCGCGATGTACACGGGTTCGAGCGTGCGCAGGATGCGGCGCACGTACGCGCGGTTTTCGCGGATCGCCCACGCCGCGCGTGCGGAGTAGTTCTCCACGCTGCCGAACCACACCGCCGGATCGGCGCCGGCCGCGCGCGCGAGGCCCTGGTCGCGCTGGCGCCAGCGCTCGCCGCCGTTGTAGCCGGCCAGCGTCATCGCCCAGCGGTCGCAATCGGTCGCGGCGTCGTTCACCCGCGCATGCAGCCACGCGTCGTAGCACACCGCCGCGCGTACGCTCCATGTCGGGCTCCACGGATCCGGCGCGCCGATCTCGGGGCAGATCGTCGGCAGCCATTCGGCCGTGGCTGGGGTGAACTGCGCCAAGCCGTTGGCGTAGCGACTGCGCGCATCCGCGCGCCAGAGGCTCTCCTGGTGCATCTGCGCGGCGATGCGCGCGACCGGCCGATCGTCGGCGAAGCGATGCACCACCTCGCGCACCAATTTCAGGCGATACAGGTACGACGCCGAAGGAATGGCGATGTGCTCGACCACGGCGACCTCGGGCAGCGTCGTCGCCGCATGCGCGGAGCGAGCCAGCCCGACCAGGGCATTGATCGCCGCGGCGGCGGCGAACAGCCCGAGCAGCCCCAGCAAGATGGCGGCAGGCCGCATCCTCATTGGAACAGCCCGCCCGCGATCATGGCCGCACACACGATGAACGCGCGCCGCTTCTCCGCCGCCATGCGCTCGATGTCGCGCAAGTTGCCGGGCCGCGATCGCGGATGCAGCAACCGGTCGATCCAGTACCCGAGGTACGCGAGCACCGACTCCTTGCACACCAGCCACGCGAGCAGCCCGACCTTGACCGGGTTGGTCGCCTCGACCAGCGGGTTCGGCACCGCGATCAGCCAGAGCGTGACCAGGCCGACGACGAGCAGCGCGCCGACGCGACCGAGATCGCGCAGGTGCGAGAGCAGCAGGAGCGCGCCGCTCAGCCAGAGCCCGGCGCGTACGCGGAAGGAACGGAGCAGCGATCGAATGTCCATGCCGCGAGGCTGCGGCATGGACGGGGCGCAGGTCTTTTAGCGGGTGCTACTGATGGCGCGGCCCTCTTTCGCCGCACGGACCTGCATGCCGATGACCGGCATCAATACCATGACGACCATCCCAATGGCCGCTGCAAGGGCGACAACCGCGCACGCAAGCTTCGATTCCGTCACGGGCGCGAAAAACAACCGCAGGGATGCAAGAAACGCCAGCGTCAGCTCCAACATGGCTATCGCGGAGCCCCACAGGAAGACAGTCAGGTAGCCGCGCTGCCGATACGTCCGAAATGCCCGTGTCTGAGAGAGTACGCTGATCAGCGCCATCGCAGCCACGAGAAAGCCGAGCATCGAGAAGGAGAAGCTCGCTGCGGTCGTGGCAAAGGCCTCCACCTGATCACCGAGCGTCCCCAAGAGAACGCTACCTTCTCCTCGCAGCAGCAGGGCGTACGTAACGAGCGATGGCAGATTCCCAATCGAGACCAAGCTCACGAGGAGCCACCGCTGTGTTGAAGTTTTCATCACCCCTGATCTCCCCCAGCTTGTCCCGCAGTACCGAGTTGCCAGCCGCTCGTTCTTGCATCTGCTCGGCGATGTGGGCCTCCGAATCTCCCGGCACGAAGTCACGGAGGCCACCCTGCCCGACGATGTAAACGTCTGTCACGCCCTCACTCAACTCCTTCTTGGCCTTCGCCTCCAACGATTCGAGTCCTTCATCAGGCACGGAGTTCACAATCGCCTGAGCTGAGTCCTTGATGCTGTGGTTTCCCTTTCGCCGACGGCGTATTGTCACCTCCATGTTCGCCACGTCGGCCAACCCTGCGTCGGATCCCCCGGTCAACAGGTTGTAGATGTGCCGAGCCAAACCATTCTCGATCTCCATTCCGATCGACACTGAGTTGACCTGGTACAGCTTCTGAACGTGCGATTTCGGAATCTGCTCGGTGAGCGCTTGAACTGAGAACTGATAGGGAACGCGCAACGCCTGAAACACGTCCTGAACAAACGCCGCGAAGGCATTCACGCGCGGCGACAGCACCCGACACCCGATACCGAACCAATGCTCTCCCATCAGCACGTAAGACGCGAAGCCAACGGACGCACCATTGAGCGCTGCATGGATGTCCTCAACGGACATCTCCCGCTTCCGGATGGCCTTGATGATCTCGTGGTCTCGTGCTTGAACAAACAGGTAGACAGGCGGCTTGTGCGGCAAAAGAAAGATCTGCTCACCGTTGTACGTCAGCCCATTTTTGATTTCGGATTCGTCGGCTGCAACGAATCCGGAAACGAAGTCTCTAAGATCGACGAGCCAGTACTCCCCCGTGCCGATGTGTCGCACGGAGTACCCGAAATAGCTTACCCTCATCGCATTTCTCCCCTGTAGTTTCCGAAGCCCGCGTCTCGCGGCCTGCGACGCTCCCCCGCGTCAACCGGAATCGAACCCGCTTACCAGGATCTGGTCGTCGACGTAGATGCCGGGGTTCGTGCCGGGCGGTTCAGTCGTGTCGACCTGTCCGGTCCGGTGGAGGCGCTGCGGGGCAGTGCAAGACCGTGTCGTAGCCCCCGATGGTGTTCGGGACGTGGTAGTCCGAGGTGCAGTGCTCACCCATCCATGTCGCGTCGCCAACCGTGACGACAAAATCCCATTCCCCCATCCCCAGCGGTGGCGTGCGGGCAGTTGGCGCAACAGGTGTACCTGCCGGGAGATACGGACAGTTCAGCCGGATTTGCCCTTGAGCCCCGGTCCACTGGTACGGGCCGTTGTCGATCGCCTGACAATGGCCGACGTAATACATCATCGATTGCGTGAAGACGTAGAGCTCGTGGTATGCGGGCAATTGGGCGCGCGCTGCGCCAGCGATCGACAGCGCCGCAGTCAGCAGAACAGCAATCCGATTCATGATATCCCTCCTTTCGTGGCACCGTACCGCCGACGGGCGGCCCGTGCAAATTTGGCGTCGGCCGCCGCGCAGCGCAACCCACAATAAGGTGCGCCGCCGCGCGTCTCCCGACGTACGGCGACGCGCCCCGGCCTCAGGGGGTAGGCCAGGGTGAAATCGCGCGCAGGCGGGCGAGGAGCGGCATGCCCCACTGATACCAGGCGATCATCATCCCGGTAGAAACAACGAGGCTCCAGGTCCAGACCGGCGCATCGAACGCCACGAGCGGCAGCAGCAGGATCGCGCACGCGAACACCAAGCCTACGAACCGCACCACGGACTGCGCGCGCTGTTGCTCCGCCTCGCGCTCCGCGCAATGCGCGCACACGTCCATGCCCCTTCGTAGCAAGCGCAGCTCACACACCGGACAGGTGGCGGGCGTCACGTACACCTCGCGCACCTCGTAGTAGCGCACGTCGCGGCCGGCCGCGATGCCGCCGCGATCCGCACAGACCGAACCGGGATAGTCCTCGTACATATCGATTCCCCTGTTGCATGCGCCCCAAGGCGCGGAAGCCTTCAGCCTGCCAGCGTCGTTGCCGGTTTTCTGTAGGACAACGCCGCGCGGGCTTGTGCGAAATCTCCTACTTCTTCTTGCGTGGCACGCCGATCTCGACGTTGCCCATCGAGGCGATGCTGCCCCGGTCGGCGTGCACCTGGTGTCCGCCGCCCGGGTCGGTTCCATCGGCCAGCAGCTTCAGCGCCCGCGCGCGGCGCTCCGGTGTCGCGGCGCGGAACAAGAGCACCAGCTCGCGCTCGATGCTGATCAGCGTCAGCGGCCCCTCGCCGTACCACTGCGGCCAGAGCTCGGCGAGCGGCAGGCGGGTGATTTCGGCGATGCGCTCCTCGACCTGCTTGCTGCGGCTGCGGCCGTTGATGACGGCATTGATCGTGTTGCCAGCCAGCCCGAGGTCGCGGGCCAGATCGACTTGTTTGAATCCCGCGACTGCCAGCGCCGCCTTGATCTGGGCCGGGTGCATCAGGCGCACCCCGCCAGCCGCTTGACATCCGCGCGGGCGAACGAGTAAGGTAACTGCACTGCATTTAATCCGCGCAGTTTACTGGCGCGATCGATCGCGCAATCAGGACCGCAATGACCAATTCCGCCGCCACCGTGAAGATCGCGCTGATGCTTGCGGGCATCACGCAGGCCGAGATCGCCGACCAGTGCGGCGTCGCGCCAAACACAGTGAACGCCGTCGTCCACGGGCGCAGCCGCAGCCGCAAGGTCGAGAACCGCATCACGACCGCCACCGGCGTGTCGCGCGAGCAGCTGTGGCCGCAGTGGTACGGCCCCAACGCCGTGCGCCGACGCAAGCCCGTCTCCGGCGCCGAGATCGCGCGCCGCCTCGCCGCATTCACCGCCGACCCGGCCCGCCGCGTCGCCTGACTCGCAACGATCTGACAGGGGAATTCGTCGCATGCCCGCATCCTGTTTCATCCCAGTGTCCCCGACGGTTCTCCGAACGCATCCCCCCATAGCGCTGTGCAGGCGGCTGTTGAGCGGTCGTTTTCCTGGGTCATCGCCAGCAGAACCGCGCGCCAGGTATCCCGCGGTGGAATCCAGTGCATCTCCATCGCCTGCGGGTTCTGCAGGAGGCTCTCCCATCGATCGTGGTAGTGCGCCCAACGGGAAAACCACGCAATGACGGTGCGTCGATCCAGCGACCGAGCGATGGCCCGCACGGCGTGCTCGTCGGCAGCCGTTGCCATCGCAACGAGGGCCTCGTCGACCGCCGCACTTTCCTCATCCACGAGCCTGCGGAACTCGGCGGGCGGGAGGTCGTTCCCGAAGATTTCGGGTCCCGTGCCGGCGGGCATCAGGTCGCCCAACAACGCGCTGGAGATACCGAGCCATCTGTCCATTTCGGTTCGTGTCGCCATCGGGGCGCATCCCTTCAGTTTCGATCGCCGTCCATTTCGCCACGCGCAACACGTTTGCGCAAGGGCAAACCGCGGCGGTGTTTGGAATATGGCTGCGCCAGCCGCCGTGCAGGGCTTCCAATGAACCGCCGGAACTGGAAGGTGTGGCGTCCCGGCAGCCTGCAGGAGGCGGTCGAGGGCTGCGTGCAATACGCGCAGACCAAGCGCCTTTCGGTCGAACGCATCGCCGACCTGGTCGGCGAGAGCCGGTGGACCATCTACAAGTGGATCCAGACCGGGGGCATCCCCGCGCGCAAGATCGCGGGCTTCGAACACGCCTGCGGGCGCTGCTACATCACCGAGTACCTCGCGAGCAGCGCGCGCAAGCTCGTCGTGGACATACCCACCGGCCGGCTTCCGGAAGGCAGCGACGTGCATGCCCTGCAGCAGTCCTGCACGGACGCGATCGGCGCGCTGCTCGCGTACGCCGAGGGCAAGGCCGACGCCGCCGACACCATCGATCACCTTACCGCCGCACTGACCCGGCTCGCGCACGAGCGCGCGCAGGTCGAGCGGCACGCGCAACCGGAGCTCGACCTCGCATGAGAGAGAAGGAAGAGAAAGAGCGGACGTACATCAACGCGGCCCAGCAGCGAATCCTGCAGATGCTGATGCGCCTCGCCGGCCACGAAGTGGAAGGTATCTCACCGTCCGAGCTGTCCGCCGCGCTGCGCACCAGCGCGTCGAACGTGACCCGCGACCTCGCAAACCTGAAGGAAGCGGGCATGGCCGAGCCGCTCGGGGATAACCGATGGCGGCTGACGCCGCGCGTGGTGCAGGTGTCGCTCGCCGCCGCCACCGCGTTCGCGCGCTCGCAGGATCGACTCGACGAGATCCGTAACCGCTACAGCCGCGACCGTTAACCCACCAAGGAACCCACAGCTATGGCACGTCCACGCAAGCAGATCCACGCCGATACCAACCTCATCGACCATGCCGACGCCGCAGCGCTGGACGAGGCCGGCCACGCGATGACGCTGCATGCCCAGCGCGTCGCGCTCGTCGTCGAGGAGTACGACGCCGGCATGCCCTACGACCAGGAGCGCTATATCGCGCGTGCCCGCGACCTCGTCATCGAGACCGGCGCCCGCATGGTCGAGCTCGGCCTGATCCTGCTGCAACTCCGCGAGCGTGAGCCGCACGCGGATTTCCTGCACGCGCTGGAGCGCATCGGCATCGTGCCGCGCTTCGCGCAACGTGCGATGCAGGCCGCGATCAAGATGCGCGACCGGCCGCGCATCGCGGACCTCGGCGTGACCAAGATGCTGGAGCTGGTCACCGAGGACGACGACACGCTCGCCGGCCTCGAATCCGGCGAAACCATCGCCGGCCTGACGCTGGATGACATCGACCGGATGTCCGTGCGCGAGCTGAAAGAGCGTTTGCGCAAGGCCCGCGCCGACGCCATCGAAGAAAAGGCCGGGACCGACGAGCTCGTCGCGAAAAGGGATGATCGAATCAGGAAGCTGGAGCGCGAGCGCAACCGGCTGGCCAAGGGTTCCGCCCAGGTGAAGGCCGAGGATCTGGTCCAGCAGCTCTGCGCAGCCGCGATCGAGGTCGAACGCGCCGCGCGCGCGATGGTGGACATCGCCGGGGAAATCGAGCACGTCCACGACGAGGCCGGTGAGCAGATCGAGGAGGGCATCCAGCAGGTCATCGAGAGGCAGATCGAGTTCGCGACCACCGCGCTGAACGATCTCCTGGCCGTCGTCGGGGAATGACGCGTGCACCAGGGGGAGCTCGCCGAGATGGAGCTATTGCAGGGCCTCGCTGACGAGCTGCGCGGCGCGGCGCACGGCACGTGCGAACCCATCGTCCAGCGTGGCATGCGGATGCTCGGCGTCACGCGCAGCACCTTGTACCAGCGCCTGCGCAAGGTCGGCTGGTCCAGCGGTCGCAAGCTGCGCGCCGACCGCGGCGATTCGCGCGTGTCGCGCGCCGAGGTCGAGGCGGTCGCGGCGTTGATGCGTTCCAGCCAGAGTACCACCGGCAAGCAACGCCTCCCGCTGTCGGATGCGATCGAAATCGCGCTGGCCAACGGCGAGCTCAAGACGCGGGTCAGCCCGGACACAATGCTGCGCATCATGCGCCGCGAAGGCTGCCACCCGGCGCAGCTCGCACGCGCGACGCCGCACAGCTCGATGCGCAGCCTGCACCCGAATCACGTGTGGCAGCTCGATGCCTCGATCTGCGTGCTGTACTACCTGAAGAACGGCAAGGCCGCCGTCATGGACGAGCGGTTGTTCAACGCGCGCAAGCCGCGCGACCTCGCCCGTATCGTCAACAAGCGTGTGCTCCGGTACGCGCTCACCGATCACTTCAGCGGCGACGTCATCGCCCGCTATTACCACGCGGCCGGCGAGGACCAGGAATCGCTGTTCGACTTCCTGATGTGGGCGATGCGTCCCCAACCCGGGCGCGTCATGCACGGCGTGCCCTGGATGCTCGTATGGGACGCGGGCTCCGCGAACATGAGCCACGGCATCCAGAACCTGTTGACCGCGCTCGGCGTGCGGCACTGGGTCCACGTGCCGGGCAACCCGCGAGCGAAGGGTCAGGTCGAGGGCATGCACAACATCATCGAGCGCAAGTTCGAGGGTCGCTTGTGCTTCACGCGCATCGATAGCATCGAGCAGCTCAACGCCCACCTCGACCAGTGGCTGCTCGCCTTCAACGGCCGCGCGATCCATCGCCGCCACAAGCATACGCGCGACGCGGTGTGGCAAACGATCCGGCCGGACCAGTTGCGCCTTTGCCCACCGGCCGAGGACTGCGCGGTGCTGATGCACTCCAAGCCCCAGCCGCGCGTGGTCGCCGGCAATCTCACGATCAGCTTCACGCCGCGTGGCTACGAGAGCGCCACCTATTCCGTGGCCGACGTGCCGGACGTGCGCGCGGGCGAAAAGGTCAGCGTCGTGGTCAATCCCTATCGCGCGCCCGCGGTGTTTGTCCTCGGCAAAGCCGAGGACGGCAGCGTCCGCTACCACGAATGCGAGCCGATCGCTCTCGACGATGGCGGATTCTTCGTCGAGGCGCCGGTCTACGGCGAGCGCTACGCGGCGCCCCGCGATACCGATGTCGACCAGGCCCGCAAGGCGGCGAACGAACTCGCCTACGGCGAGCGAGAGACGCTCGACGCCAACGCCGCGAAGGCCAAGGGTGCCGTCGCGTTCGGCGGTCGCATCGATCCCTTCGCGGACGTTGCCGCCGCGGCCGAGGCAACGCCCGCGTTCATGCAACGCCGCGGCACCGAGATCCACCTGCCCAATCCCATGCATGTGGACGAGCGTCCGCTGACGCTCCTCGATCTCGCCTACGAGCTGCGCGCGCGGCGCGGTGCCGGTCTCTCGCCGGCCGAGCGCGAGCGCGTGCTCGCGCTGCACCCCGAATCGATTCCGGCCGACGCGTTCCCGGCGTTGGTCGAGCAACTGGTGCGCGGCGAGTTGCCGCCACTCCCCGAAGCCCCCGCCGCGGTCGACGCGCCGCGGCTCTATGCCGTGAGGTAGCCCCATGAAATGCACCATCATCGCCCGCGAACCGAACATCCTGCGCGAAGCGAAGCCAGGCGACATGTTCCTGGTCCACACAATTGGACTCGCGGAGTGCGCCTGCATTCGCACCTATGGCACGAACGAGGTCGAGTTGCAGACGATCGTCATCGGTTGCCGTGTATCCGAGGGCAGCGAGGGCTACTTTCCGCCTGGTGCCCTGTTTCGGGACCTGCACCCCGACACGCCGATCACGCTCCTGGAGCAGGTCGAGCCGTTCGCGTTCCGCGAGCGCGTTCCGCGCGATTCGATCGACGTGAAGCTGGATGCGCTGGAGCTGGGCAAGGTTCCCACCGGTCGCGTGGTGTATCGCGCCGGCGAGCAGAGATACGAGCACTCCGGGGAACAGGGACACGATCACGCCGAGGCGACGTTCGGCACCGACCCCGCGGAAGCCGCCGCGCTGGATGAAGTGCTCGCCCGCGAGGCGCGCGAGGAAAGGGCCGCGGCGGTCGATCAAGACCAGACCATCGATAAGGAGTTCGACGAGCTGATCAAGAAGGCCGGCGCGCTGGTCGAGCGCGCCAGTGAAAACGCGCAGCGGATTCTCAAGGACATCGAGTGGAACACCAGGCGCGTCGCGCACGCGCACGACACCACGTGCTCCCGCCTCTGATTCACCCCGCCCCGAAAGGAGATCGCAATGAACACCGTTGCCCCCAACGTGTTGCCCACCCGCACCACCCTGTTGCCCGCAACGCTGCAGGCGTTCCAGCTGCGCGCCGGTGATGTCTGCCGCGTGCTCGATGGCCTCGACGGTCTGGATGGAATCGATGCGCCCCCGGAGATGCTGCTCGCGCCGTTGACGCGCCACGGCGTGATCGTCGCGGACAACTCGCGGATCTGGAGCGTGTGCGTGCGTGGCCACGACACGATCAAGCCCGGCGAGCTGGTGCCGCTGCCCCGCACCGCGCGTGTCGAGCGCGTCGATTTCCGCGCCATGCTGTTCCTGGGCCACTGACATGGGCCGCCCACTCACCAGCGCAGACAGCCAGCGGCCGTACCGACTGCGCGACATCCTGTACCGGCACGGCATCCGCCAGTCGGCGCTCTGCGAGCGCCTGCGCTTCAACCAGGGCGTGCGCCGCGGCCGGCCGATGGCGGCGACCACGCTTTCCACGCTGCTGACCCGCCGCGCCTGGCCGGTCACGATCCCGCGCGCGGACATCGAGCAGGCCGTGGCCCAGCTGCTCGCCGAGCACGGCGTGCCCGACGAGGAAGCGAAAACGGCCTGGGACATCGAGGTCGATTTCGACGCCCAGGCCGATTCCAGCACATCCGGCAACGACGGGGAGCACGCCAATGCAAGCCCCGCCGAAGCCCCTTTCGACATACCGGAGACCGAGATGCTATCAGCTGCCGCCCGCGAACACTTCCACCTTGCACGCCATCCGTTCCAGGACGACGTGCAAGGCCCGCAGGATGTCTACCTCTCGCGCGACCAGCGCTACATCCGCGAGAGCATGTATTACGCCGCCAAGCATAGCGGCTTCCTCGCCGTGGTCGGCGAGAGCGGCAGCGGAAAATCCACGCTGCGCCGCGACCTGCTGGACCGCATTCGCCGCGACAACGAATCGATCGTCGTGATCCAGCCGCAGACGATCGACAAGGGCGCACTGACCGCCGCGCACATCTGCGACGCGATCATCGCGGACCTGTCGACCGAGGCGCCCAAGCTCTCGCTCGAAGCGAAGGCGCGCCAGATCCAGCGCATCCTCGCCGCGAGCGCTCGAGGCGGCAACGCGCACGCGCTGGTCATCGAGGAGGCCCACGACCTCAACGTCTCGACGCTGAAATACCTCAAGCGCTTCTGGGAGATGGAGGACGGCTTCAAGAAGCTGCTCGGCATCATCCTGGTTGGCCAGCCGGAACTCGGCGAGCGTCTGGACGAGCGCCGCAACTATGACGCGCGCGAAGTGATCCGCCGCTGCGAGGTCGCCAAGCTCAAGAGCCTGAACGGCAACCTCGAGGAGTACCTCGCGCTGAAGTTCAAGCGCGTCGGGTTGTCGCTCGACGACATCTTCGAGCCGGACGCGTTCGACGCGATCCGCGCGCGCCTGACACGGCGCCGGCAGGGCACGAACGAGGTCGAGTCGCACTTGTACCCGCTCGTCGTCCACAACGTCTGCATCCGCGCAATGAACGAGGCGACCGAGAACGGCCTGCCGCGCGTCAGCGCGGAACAGATCATGAGGATCTGACCATGTACCAGGACGTGACCCCACGCACCCCGAGCACGCCGCACCAGCGCCTGTACGCGCGCGTGCTGATGAACAGCCTGGATCTCGACACCGGCCGCATCACGGCGATGCACGAGCGCTACTTCGACGCCGCGAAGATCGCGGTCCCGGAGCAGGGCAGCGACGTGGACGCCGTGTTGTGCGGCCTCACGCGCATCCAGGCCAGCAACCTGATCGGCGCGCTGCAAAAGGAGGTGGAGGATGACTAGGCCACTGCACACCGACGAACACCTGGACCACTGGGGCGACCGCTTCGTCGCGGCCGGCCTCGCGGACGTGATGTCGTTCCGCCGCTTCATGGCGATGGCGCCGGTGCGGCGCGAGCGCCACATCGCGCGCATGGAACTGCTCGCAGCCGCGCAGCGCCGCACCACGTGCCCGCCGGATGCGGTGGTGCACGGCGATCGCCTGATCGACCCGATGCACCACGGCATGCGGCGCCTGCGCAACAAGTTCTACAAGCGCTGGCGCGCGCGCACCAAGCCTGTCGCGAGGATGCCGTCATGACGCTGGTCGGCGGCTTGATCCTCATCGCCTTCGTGTTCGGCTGTGGCTGCATGGCGATGCTCGGCTACTTCGTCGGCAGCTACGGCTTGCACGAGATCTGGCCGTGGGCGTACCGGCTGATCTACGGCACGAAGCAGCCGCCCGTGCTGACGACGATCGAGCAGGCGACCGGCAGCGGGCGCGCGGCGCCGACGCAGTTGCTGGTCGACTGGTCGCTGATCCATTCGATCGTTGACGCGAGCGGCATGAAGATGGTGCCGAAGGATCGCGTGCACTGATGCTGCTGAAGTGCCCCAGCTGCAACGCGCGCTACACGCTGGACGTGGCGCTCGGCGTCGATGCCGGGCGCCGCGCGATCCGCGCCGCGCTGGACATGCCGGCGCCGATCGCGCGCGGGTTGGCGCAATACCTCGGCCTGTTCTGCGCGGCCGGGCGGGATCTCTCGTTCGACCGCGTCGAGCGCCTGCTCGGCGAGCTGCAGCCGATGCTGGCCGCGGAAACCGTCACGCGCAACGGTCTTTCGCGCGCGTGCCCGCTCGGGCTGTGGCAGGCCGCGCTCGATCGAATGGTCGAGCACCGCGACGCCGGCAAGCTCAACCTGCCGCTGAAGTCGCACGGCTACCTGCTGGAGATCGCGTTCGGCCTGGCCGAAGCGGCCGGCGCGAAGGCCGAGCGCGAGCGCGAAGCCGCGCGCCGTAGCGGCGCATCGCGCGCGCAAGTCACGGATCGGCACGAGCGGCTCGCGCTGGTCTCGCGCGTACGCGGCGACGTGGAACTCGGCCTGCTGACGCCCGACGCCGCGGCCGAGCTGCTCGCCGCGGCCAACATCGACCCGAAGGTACTCGATCAATGACCACCGAGATCGTCATCGACCGCGACAACCTGCTCGCCGCGCTGCGCAACCACATCGGCCAGCGCAACGGCATCACCGCAACCGCGCTGTGCCGCGAGATCCTGCATCGCGAGCCGACCGCGGGCGACGAGCGCCACCTGCGCGACCTGGTCGTCGAGTTGCGCACCGCGGGGCACCACGTGTGCGCGCACCCCGGCCACGGCTACTACCTCGCCGCGACGATCGACGAGCTCGACCAGACCTGCGCCTTCCTGCACGACCGCGCGATGTGCTCGCTGGTGCAGGTGGCCGCGATGAAGCGCGTGTCCGTACCGGACCTGCGCGGCCAGTTGCACCTGCCGACGTGATGCCCGCCGCCCCCGCAGGCCATCCCGTCACGCAAGGAACCCTTTCATGGACCGCTCAATGACCGACATCGAGAACCTCACCAAGACCTTCGCGGGCGCGCGAGATGAACTCGCGAGCCGCCTCGACGCCCTGCGCGAGGAACAGGCCGCCGCCAAGCGTCGCCGCCTGCAGGGCATCAAGAACGCGCTGCAGCGCGTGCAGGCCAGCTACGACGAGCTGCACGCGGCGGTCGAGGCGAGCCCGCAACTGTTCGACAAGCCCAAGACCCGCGTGCTGCACGGCATCCGCGTCGGCTGGATCAAACAGCGCGGCAAGCTGGAAATCGCCGATACCGCGGCCACCGTGAAGGCCCTGCGCAAGCTGCTCGGCGACGAGGCCGACGCGTACATCAAGGTCACCGAATCGCCGGTGCGCAGCGCACTCGCCAACCTGCCCGCGAAGGATCTCCAGCGCTGCGGCATCGCCGTCGCCGACGACGTCGACGCCGTCGTGATCAAGGCCGCCAGCGGCGACCTCGACAAACTCATCGACGCGCTGATCAACGACCAGGAACTGGAGGAGATGACCTGATGGCCAAGGTAACGATCACGATCGAGGACCGTGGCGTGGACAAGGTTCACACCAACTTCGATTTCGATCCACCGCTGCGTAAGGACACGCCGGGCACGCCAGCTTTGGGCGTTGCTCTCGATGTCCTCAACGCGCTGAAGAAGAAACGGTCGGCCTCGACGCGTGTGCCGGGCGAGGAGGAGGAAGAGTGATGGCGCCCAAGCCCGCAACGTTCCCCAACGACCTCACGATGCAAGCCGTGCGCGCGGAGGTCGCGCGGACTCGCGTGTTGTTCCCCGGCAATCGCCAGATGACCGCGGCGCTCATGGAGGAGGTCGGCGAGCTGGCGCAGGCGCTGATCGACCACGATCGCGGCAAGGCCACGCGCGACGATGTGGAAACCGAGGCGATCCAGGTCGCCGCGATGGCCGTGCGCATCCTCGAGGAGGGGTCAGCCGAGTTCACGTATCCGGGAGTGGCGTGATGGCATCCGGCCTTGCGTCGCGCGGCCTGCCTTCCGCTGCCGAGCTCGCGCGCAAGCATCCGCACGGCGTGCGCTTGCGCTACGTGGCTGGCTGCCGCTGCACCGATTGCCGCAAGGCCAACAGCCGCTACGAAAACGAGCGGCAGAAGGCGCGGCGAAACGGCGACTGGAACGGCATCGTGCCGGCCACGGATGCGCGCCAGCACATCCTGCGCCTGCGCCGCCAGGGCATCG
>CAYWZC010000002.1:50945-63150 GCA_964462745.1 uncultured Rhodanobacteraceae bacterium | reverse complement strand
ACCTGCGCACACTGTCAAAGATCTTCCCCGATCCTCCGGGATGGCACGGTTTGCACCGCACCGCGTCTGGGGCATTTCGCTCCAGCGAGCCGCGTAGTATACACCGAAACCCGTGAAGGTCAACATCGCATCCGGACGGATCCGTCGCCCGCTTCCGCCGTCCGGCGCAGCCGGACCGTCGTTGCCGTTCCCGCGACTCTCCGGCCGCTGCTACGATGCATTCCCGCTTTCCCGCGAGAGTCCGCAACGATGCCCAAATCCGCGTTGATCGCCTGCGCCGCGCTGTTCTGCGCGCTCCTGCCGCCCTGGGCATGCGCGCAAGGCGCAGCCAACCCGCAGGTCGAGATCAATGGCCACCGCTTCGACGTGGAGATCGCCGCCGATCCAGCCGCCCGCGCACGCGGGCTCATGTACCGCGAGCACCTCATGCCCGGCCACGGCATGTTGTTCGTGTTCCCGGACAGCGAGCCGCGCGCATTCTGGATGAAGAACACGAAGATTTCGCTCGACATGCTGTTCTTCGACGCCGAGCGCAAGCTAGTCAGCGTGCAGCGCGAGGTGCCGCCGTGCGAGGCCGATCCGTGTCCGACCTATCCAAGCGACGGTCCGGCCCGCTTCGTGCTGGAGCTCAATGGCGGCACGAGCGACTCGCTCGAACTCGAACCCGGCGACGAACTGCGCATCCTGCCGTGAACGTGTCGCGCCGTGCTTACAGTTCGACCATCTCGAAGTCGGACTTGGTCACGCCGCAATCCGGGCAGGTCCAGGTTTCCGGCACATCCTCCCAGCGCGTGCCCGGCTCGATGCCGTCATCCGGCCAGCCCTCGGCTTCGTTGTAGATGAAGCCGCACACGACGCACATGAACGTGCGCAGCGGGGGTTCGGTGGCGGACGCGGGTACTTCGGACATGGTTCGGGAATGCGGAAATCAACGGCGGGAATGCGGCATTCTCGCAGCTTGCCCCGCGATGCGAAAGCGCAGGCCCCGATGACATCGCGAATCCCTTCGGGCCTTTACGTCGTAACCGACGGGCCACGGGCCGATCTCGTCGATGCGTGCGCGGCCGCACTGCGCGGCGGCGCACGCATCCTGCAATACCGCGACAAGACGCATGATGCGGCGCGGCGCCTCGACGAGGCGCGCGAACTTGCCGAACTCTGCGCGAGGCACGGCGCGGTCTTCCTCGTCAACGACGATGTCGACCTCGCACGCGCCAGCGGTGCCGCCGGCGTGCACCTCGGTCGCGGTGACACGGACATCGCGACCGCTCGCGCACGCCTCGGCGACCACGCGATCATCGGCGCGACCTGCCACGCCTCGCTCGACCTCGCGCGCGAAGCGGCCACGGCCGGCGCCGACTACCTCGCGTTCGGCGCATTCCATCCCTCGCCGAGCAAGCCCGATGCGGTGCGCGCGACACCGGACATCCTGCGCGACGCACGCCGCCTCGGCCTGCCGCTGGTGGCGATCGGCGGCATCACGCCGGACAATGGCGCCGCGCTCGTCGCCGCGGGCGCCGACTGCCTCGCGGTGATTTCCGCCGTGTTCGGCGCGCCGGACATCGAAGCCGCCGCACGCCGCTTCGCGCACCTTTTCGATTCCTGATCCGGAGATCCGATGTCCCGCAACCACGAACTCTTCGAACGCGCCCGCCAACTGCTGCCCGGTGGCGTCAACTCGCCGGTGCGCGCCTTCCGGTCCGTCGGCGGCGAGCCGTTCTTCACGGCGCGCGCGGACGGCCCCTATCTGTGGGATGTCGAGGGCCGGCGCTACATCGACTACGTCGGCTCGTGGGGTCCGATGATCGTCGGCCACAACCACCCGGCCGTGCGCGAAGCGGTCGAGCGCGCGGTGCGCGACGGGCTCTCGTTCGGCACGCCGTGTCCGGCCGAGGTCACGATGGCCGAAACCATCCGCGCGCTGGTGCCGTCGATGGAAATGCTGCGCATGGTCAACTCGGGCACCGAAGCCACGTTGTCCGCGGTGCGGCTCGCACGCGGCGCGACCGGCCGCACGACGATCGTGAAGTTCGAAGGCTGCTACCACGGCCACGGCGACAGCTTCCTGGTCAAGGCGGGCTCCGGTGCGCTGACCTTCGGCGTACCGACCTCGCCGGGCGTGCCCGGTTCGCTCGCCGACCTGACCCTGACCCTGCCCTACAACGACCTCGATGCCGCACGCGCGCTGTTCGCCGAGCGCGGCGCGGACATCGCCTGCGTGATCATCGAACCCGTCGCCGGCAACATGAACTGCATCCCGCCGCGCGAAGGCTACCTCGCGGGCCTGCGCGCGCTGTGCACCGAACACGGCGCGCTGCTGATCTTCGACGAAGTCATGACCGGCTTCCGCGTCGCACTCGGTGGTGCGCAGGCGCATTACGGCGTGACTCCGGACCTCACGACGTTCGGCAAGGTCATCGGCGGCGGCATGCCGGTCGGCGCGTATGGCGGGCGCCGCGACCTCATGCGGCAAATCGCACCGGACGGACCGATCTACCAGGCCGGCACGCTGTCCGGCAACCCGGTTGCGATGGCGGCCGGACTCGCAATGCTGGAGCTGATCCGCGAACCCGGTTTCCACGACGAACTCGCACGCCGCACGCGCTTGCTGACCGACGGCCTGCTCGCCTGCGCGATCGAGGCCGGCGTGCCGTTCAGCGTGAATCGGGTCGGCGCGATGTTCGGCCTGTTCTTCAGCGCCGAACAGGTCGAAACCTTCGCCCAGGCCTGCGCCTGCGACACGGCCGCGTTCAACCGCTTCTTCCACGCCATGCTCGAACGCGGCGTGTTCCTTGCACCCTCCGCATTCGAGGCGGGTTTCGTGTCCTCGGCGCACGGCGAGGATGTCATCGCGGCCACGCTCGAGGCGGCGCGCGGCGCGTTCGGATCCATGCGCGCATGAGCACCGCGCCATCCGTCGTCCTGTTCGACCTGGACGGCGTGCTGGCGCACTACGCACACGCGCCGCGGCTGGAGCGGCTCGCACGGCGTTGCGGCGCGCGCGTGGAGGAGGTCGCGGCAGCCCTGTTCGAATCCGGCCTCGAACACGACGCGGATCTCGGTGTGTACGATGCGGCCGGCCAGGTCGACGCACTCGCCCGGCGGCTCGGCCGGCCGGTGTCGCTGGAGGACTGCATCGACGCGCGTCGTGCCGCGATGCGCGTCGATCCCGACATGCTGGCCCTCGCCCACGAACTCGGGCGACGCGCGCGAATCGCGATCCTGACCAACAACAACCTGCTGCTGCGCGATCACCTGCCGCGCATCTGCCCGCCGTTGTTTCCGCTGTTCGAGGGCCGCGTGTTCTGCTCCGCCCAATTCCGCGTTGCCAAGCCGGACCCCGCGATCTTCGAGGCGTGTCTCGCCGAACTTCGCGCCGCGCCGGACGACGTGCTGTTCATCGACGACAAGGCGGAGAACGCCGCGGGCGCGCGCGCGACCGGTTTGCATGCCCATCATTACCGGGACCTGCCCACGCTGCGCACGGAACTGCGCGAACGGGGCCTTGCCGAGGAGGAATGCGATGCGACCTGAAACCCTGACGGTGCACGTTGGCGCCGAAACCGATCCCGAAACCGGCGCGGTCGCGCCGCCGATCCACCTGTCCACGACCTTCCGCCACGCCGCCGACGGCACGCGCGTCGCCGGCTACGGGTACCAGCGCGAAGGCAACCCCACCGACGACCGCCTGCGCGAAGTGCTCGCCGCCCTCGAAGGCGGTGAAGCCGCGCTCACGTTCGCGTCCGGCATGGCCGCGATCGCGGGCCTGCTCGAAACCCTGCCCGCCGGCGCACGCATCCTGGTTCCCGAGGATTGCTACACCGGCCTGCGCATGCTCGCGCGCGAATTCCTGCCGCAACGCGGCATCACGGTCGCGGAACTCGACATGGCCGACCTCGACGCGGTGCGCGCGGCCTGCGCGGAACCGGTTGCGCTGATCTGGGCGGAAACGCCGTCCAACCCGCGATTGCGCATCAGCGACATCGCGGCGCTCGCCGACATAGCGCGCGCGCACGGCGCGCTGCTCGCTTGCGACAACACGTTCGCTACGCCGATCCTGCAACGGCCGCTCGCGCTCGGCGCCGACCTCGTCATGCATTCGACGACCAAGTACTTCGGCGGCCACAGCGACGTGCTCGGCGGCGCGCTGGTGTTCGCGCGTCGCGATGCATTGCACGATCGCGTCGCGCGCCGCCTGCACGTCACCGGCGCGACGCTCGCGCCGTTCAACGCATGGCTGATCCTGCGCGGCTGCCGCTCGCTCGCCGCACGCATGGCGATGCACTGCGCGAACGCACGCCGGGTCGCGGCATTCCTCGCCTCGCATCCGCTCGTCGAACGGGTCAACTGGCCCGGCCTCGAAAGCCATCCGGGCCACGCGGTCGCCGCCGCGCAGATGCGCGACTTCAGCGCGATGCTGAGCATCGAACTCAGGGGCGGTCGCGACGCCGCGCTGCGCACCGCCGGCCGCCTGCGCCTGTTCGTCAACGCAACCTCGCTCGGCGGCTGCGAATCCCTCGTCGAACATCGCGCCTCGATCGAGGGCCCGGGGTCGAACGCGCCGCACAATCTGCTGCGCCTGTCGGTCGGCCTCGAACACGCCGACGACCTCGTCGCGGATCTCGAGCAGGCGTTGGGCGACTGACCTCAGAGGAACAGGTCCGGGATCAGCGGTGCGCCGGGTTGCACCGCATACCGTTCGAAATCGGTGATGCCGGCCTCGCGCAGCACGTCCTCGTCGATGCAGAAGCGGCCGCTGAACTCGCGCGCCGGCTGGCACAGGATCGCGTGCGCGGCGTCGGCGACGATCTCCGGCTTGCGGCAGTTCTCCGGCTTGACCGCGCCGCCGAGCATCGCGATCGCGGCGGTCGCGATCACCGTGCGTGGCCACAACGCGTTGACCGCGATGCCGGTTTCGGTGAATTCCGCACTCAGGCCGAGCACGCACAGGCTCATGCCGTATTTCGCGATCGTGTACGCGGTGTGTCGCGCGAACCATTTCGGATCGAGGTTCGGCGGCGGCGACAACATCAGCACGTGCGGATTGGATGCCTTGCGCAGGTACGGCAGGCACGACTTCGTGGTCACGAACGTGCCGCGCGTGTTGACCTCGTGCATGAGGTCGAAGCGTTTCATCGGCGTGTCCGCGATACCCGCGAGCCAGATCGCGCTCGCATTGTTGACCACGATGTCGATTCCGCCGAAGCGTTCTGCGGTCGCCGCGGCCGCGGCGACCACCTCGTCCTCGTTGCGGATATCGACCTTGAGCGGCAACGCGTTGCCGCCGGCCGCCTCGATCTCGGCCGCGGCGCTGTGGATCGTGCCCGGCAGCTTCGGGTTCGGCACGTCGCTCTTGGCGGCGATCGCGACGTTCGCGCCGTCGCGCGCCGCGCGCAATCCGATCGCCAGCCCGATGCCGCGCGAGGCGCCGGTGATGAACAGGGTCTTGCCGTGCAGGTCGGTCATCGGATCTCCTCGAATGGCGGGATTCACGCGACGCCGCGCGCCGCGCCAATCAATGCTGGAACCGCGGCAGATAGTGCAGCAATTGCTGCAGGCGCGCGAGCGGGTCGGTCATCTCGAGCAGTTGCTGGCGTTCGTGCATCGCGAGCGGTAACAGCTGGGCGAGCCGGAACCCGACCCATGCCGCATCGTCGTAGCACGCACGCGGCGCGTCGGCCCATGCGGAGCCGACCCGATCCAGCAGACGCTCGAGGATGTCCGCGAGCAGGCCATATTCGGGCGGCAGCGAGACGCTGCCTTCATCGGGCCAGAAACGCACCGCGCCATGGATCAGGCCGTTGTCGCGCACGCGCACCGAGTTCACCCGGAAACGCTCGCCGCCGAGCACCGTGATGCACAGCAACCCATCCGGCAGCGAACCGAAATCCTGGATGCGCGCGAACGTACCGACCGCCGCGGGCGTCGAGCCACTCGCCGCGTCCTCGCCACGTTCCAGCATAAGGCACACCCCAAACCCGCTACCCGACCGCGCACAGTCGCGAACCAGATCGAGATAGCGCGGCTCGAAGATGCGCAGCGGCAGCAACGCGCCCGGAAACAGGACCGTCGACAGCGGAAACAGCGGGATATCGTCGAGCGGCATGCCGGGAGTGTAGCGGAGCGGTACCGCAGTGGACGCGATGTAGTTTGACCCTGCCCCGCCGCAGCGCAGCTTGCTGCGCTGCCGTACGCTGCGGCGCATCCGAGCGCAGCAAGCTTGCGCTCTACGAGCCCCCTGGTTCCCAAAGATCCCGGAGAACGCCGGAATGCCGGCTGGGATTTGTCGCAAATCAGGAAGAGACGCGAACCCCACGAGCCACACCTACTCCTGCACATACTCCGCTTCGCGCGGATGCCGCACGGAAAGCACCAGCACCGCGTCTTGCTCCAGCTCGTGGCTGTACAACGCAACATTGCCGGACTTGCCACCAGAGTCGATTGCAGCAAACCTGCCACCATCACTCAGAGGTCATTACCGAAACAAATGACCCTGGATGTCGATGAATGCCCGGCGGATTTCATCGACGCTGCCCAATGCACGCTTGGCATCGTTGATGCCGCCGTAGCGGATGCGCAGGAAGTCTGCCACCTTGCCCGGCGCCAGTTCGCGGATAGCTGAGTACGTAGTCCGCCGCCAGCGCGGTGCCGCGCTGGCGGCCGGCGAGGATGCGGCCGGGGCAGATCAGTTCACGATGGATGTGCGCACCTTCGACCACGCCCCAGCCGGCATCGCGCAGCACCGGGTCGATGCGGTTGGCGCGGGCGTCGGCTTCGGTTTCATGCGTCGCTTGCATAGCCCCCCTCGCGTTGCGCGCGGATCGCCAGGACAAGCGCAGTGTCGATCACCGGCAGGTAACGATACAGCGCCACGTAGCCCCGCGTATCGCGACCGATCAGCAGTTCGCGGCGGTCATCGCCGGCCGGGCGACCGATCAACGGATTGTCCGCCAGCACGTCGAGGGCGCTGACGATCTGCTCCACGCGCGTCGCGGCGTCCTCGACCTCGTGCTGGTGAAGATGCTCGACGATCCGGTCCAGGTCGTCCAGTACCTCAGGCACCAGCCGGACCCGCGCCATCTCAGCAGGCCTGCTTCCTGGCCGCCGGCCGCTTCACCCGCTTGCCGGCGATGCGTTGCTTCAACCAGGCGCGCGCGTCCTCCCACGGAATGCTCTCGCCGCTGTCCAGGAACTGCGCGTAGCGCTGGTCGGC
The DNA here is from genome assembly GCA_964462745.1 of uncultured Rhodanobacteraceae bacterium. Lineage (GTDB taxonomy): Bacteria > Pseudomonadota > Gammaproteobacteria > Xanthomonadales > Rhodanobacteraceae > Dokdonella_A. Next base: position 55,937 of record CAYWZC010000002.1, on the reverse strand, counting down.
CAGCGCATGGAACTCGGCGCGGCGTTCGGCCTGCTCGGCCTTCTCGGCGATGGCCTCCAGGATGAAGCTGTGCGAGGTGGTGCCGGCTGCTTCCGCGGCCTTGGCGATACGGGCCTTGAGCGCGTCCGGCAGGCGGATGGTGGTGGTGCTCATGCTGGGCTCCCGGCGGTGGGGTCGAGGCAATGTAGCACAGATGTGATACAGGTTGCCGGAGCTGCGGGCGCTCAGGTCAGTTGGCCGGAGAAGGCGGTTTGGACGAGGGATTTGCGGAGGACGACGATGCAGGCGGCTGGACGCGATAGGGCTCAGCAGCCCGTTCAGCGTCCACTGCAATTTGCTGAGCTTTCAGAACAATCTCTTCCCGAACCTTGGTCGGCGGCATCGAAACCGACATGCCGTTCAAGGCAGCTTGGTTCAATTTCGGACACCCACGCGCCGTAACGTGATACAGCGCCCCACCAAACTCGATCCGGATCGGTCGTGCCATCCAGCGACTCCACGCCACCTGATGCTACGATGAAAGACCTGAAAACTCATGTCGCCGCCGCCTGCGCGTGGCGACATGAGTTTTCAGGTCTTCCATCGTCGGTCAAGGGATCATCGCGCTGCGATCCGCAGTCGTATTCATCGACGCCCTCGAGTCCTGTTGCAAGCATCGTTGCACCATCGTACTCGCGTCGCAACTTGGGGCGTTCGGAATCGGGTGGCACTGGGGTTTACCGTCGCCGGGACCCTTCGACTTCGGCCGTGCGGGCCTATGCTCAGGGCGAACGGAAGGTTGGGGCTGAGTCCATCCAATGCACCTGCTCCTGCAGCCGCCCTTCGGGCCGACCTTGGCGTTCGCTTCGGCATCCATGCCTTCGCAGTCCGCTTTCGCGGGAATGACGTCAGAGTCGGAGGCGCGGGCGGCGTGGTGCCATATTCAGCGTGACGGGCGCGTTGCCTTCGCGGCAACCTTGCGATCCGCGGCGTACACGCGCTCCCCATCCACCCACGTACTGCGCGGCTCGATGTCGACAATGGCGCGCTCCGGTACGCGGAGCGGATCGGCATCCAGGATCACGAAATCCGCGCGCAAACCGGCCTTCAGCATACCGACTTCGTCTTCCATGAACGCCGCATACGCGGCGCCGCGGGTGAAGCCGGCGAGGGCTTGCACGCGGCTGACGCGCTGGTCGGGCAGCCAGCCGCCGGGCGGGTGGCCGTCGCGGTCCTGGCGGGTCACGGCGGCGTAGATGCCGAGCATCGGGTTGACGTCCTCGACCGGGAAGTCCGAGCCGAATGCGAGCGGCACGTGCGCGTGCAGGAAGCGCTGCCACGCATACGCGCCGGCGAGGCGTTCGGCGCCGAGGCGCTGTTCGGCCCACGGCATGTCCGAGGTCGCGTGGGTCGGCTGCATCGATGCAATGAGGTCGAGTTCGGCGAAGCGCGGGATGTCCGATGGCACGACGATCTGCGCGTGTTCGATGCGCCAGCGATGGTCGGTGCGCGCGGCCTCGTCGCCGAGCACGGCCGCGTAGGTGTCGAGGACATGGCGGTTCGCGCGGTCGCCGATCGCGTGGGTCGCGACCTGGACCTTGCAGTCGTGCGCCTTCTCGACCGCGGCGCGGAAGTCGGCGGGCGAGGTCACGAAGATGCCGCGGTTGCCGTGGTCGTCGCTGTAGTCGGCGAGCAGGGCCGCGCCGCGGCTGCCGAGCGCGCCATCCATGTAGAGCTTCACCGCCTGCATGCGCAGGCGACCGCCCGGATCGACCCAGCGGCCGCCCTGCTCGCACAACCACGCGAGCGCCTCGTGGTTGCCGTCGGCCATTTCGTAGAGGCGCAACGGCAGTTCGCCGTCCTTCGCGAGCTTCTGCAGCACGCGGAAATCGGCGAGGCGGGTGCCCGCGTCGTGCACGCCGGTCAGGCCGGCCGCGACCGCCTTCGCGAACGCGGCCTGGTACGCGGCGCGCGTCTGCGCCTCGTCGAGCGGCGGGATCGCCTGCGCGACGAGCGCGGCGGCGCCGTCGACGAGGATGCCGGTCGCCTTGCCGTCCTTGCGTTCGATACGCCCGCCTTCGGGTTGCCAGTCGCCATCGAGCGACTTTTTCGCCTTCGCCATCGCGGCCGAATTGACCCACGCGGCGTGGCCGTCGATGCGTTCGAGGTACACCGGGCGATCGGGGAACGCGGCGTCGAGGTCGGCGGCGGACGGAAACGCCTGCTCGGGCCAGTCGTTCTGGTCCCAGCCGCGACCGACGATCCACGCGTCGGCGGGCGCGCTCTTCGTCCACGTTTTCAGGCGCGCGACGACATCGTCCTTCGAGGTGCTGCCGACGAGGTCGGCCTGGATCAGGGCCATGCCGAGGCCGAGCACGTGGCCGTGCGCGTCGATGAGGCCGGGGATCACGGTCGCGCCGTCGGCATCGATGCGTTCCGCGTCCGGATACTTCGCCTCCAGCGTCTCGCGATCACCGACCGCGACGAGCTTGCCGTCCTTGTCCCATGCCAGCGCGGTCGCCTCCGGCTGCGCCGCGTCCATCGTGTGGATGTGTGCGTCGACGAGCATCGTGGTTGCACCCGCCGATCCGGCGAATGCGGCGAAGAGGATTGCGGCGAGAAAGGCTGGCAGGCGCATGGCGGTTCCCGGTTTGGGTGACGCAACACTTTGCCGCCAATGGGCGGAGCGCACAAGAAGGCGGGACAGGGCGCGGAAAAACCGCTGCGATCGGATGCGGGCTGAGCGGCAATCAGGACAGGTTGGGTCAACCCGCCATCCACCCCGACCCGAATTCCGATATAGCGCACGCGTCTCGAAACGGCTGGATTCCGGCTTTCGCCGGAGTGACGAGGATGGGGCGGGTGCAAGGGCGGACTTCGCACCCTGCCCTACAATGACTTGCCGCCCCGTACCTTCCCGACCTCCGACCGAGCGCATGAACCGCCTGACCCCGCCGCGCGCATCGATCGAGCGCATCGCGAACTTCATCGACGCGGATCGTCCCGATCTCGCCGCGCGCGAGGCCGAAGGGCTGCGACGCGAGTGGCCGGATGCGATCGAACCGCTGCGCCTGCATGCGATCGCGCTGCTGCGCATGGATCGTGCGCACGAGGCGCGCGACCTGCTCGAACACGCACGGCGACTCGCACCCGAATCGATCGACGTGGCCTGCAATCTCGGCAGCGCGTTGCTGGCCTGCGAAGACGCGGACGCCGCACTCACGGTATTCGAAGCTGCGCGCAATCTCGCGCCCGCACATCCGGCGGTGTGGAACGGACTCGGCAATGCGCGCCGCGCGGCAGGCGACGTCGCCGGTGCACGCGAGGCGTATGCCGAGGCCGTACGCCACGCACCCGGCCATGTCGGCGCGGCGCTCAATCTCGCCGCCGCGGACCTCGCGCTCGGCGCGGCGGAAGATGCGCAACGTCGCGCGCGCGAGGTGCTGGACTGCGCCGGCGGCCATCCCGAGGCGTGGCTGCTGCTAGGCCACGCGCTCGCCGCACAGGCGCGTCCCACGGACGCGTTGGACGCGTACGCGAGTGGCGACCGAGCGGCACCGCAAGACGCGCGGTTCGCATACCAGATGGGCCTCATGGCCCAGGAACTGCGCGACCTGCCCGCGGCGGCGGCGGCGCATGCACGCGCGTTGGCGCTCGACCCGACAATGGATGCGGCACTGGGCCAGCTCGTGTTCGTGAAGCGCCAGATCTGCGACTGGGCCGGCCTCGACGCGCTGTCGGCGCGACTGCGCGCCCGCATCACGGACGGCGCGCCGGGCATTTCCCCGTTCGCGGTGCTCGCCGAGCCCTTTGACGCGGCCACGCAACGGCAATGCGCGACGACCTGCGCGACGGCCATCGAGCGCGCCGCCGCGCCGCTGCGCGCGCGACTCGGGTTCACGCACGCATCACGCGGCGCGGACGCGCGGTTGCGCATCGGCTTCGCGTCGAACGGATTCGGCAATCATCCGACCGGCCTGCTGACGGTTGCGCTGTTCGAGGCGCTGCGCGGCGAGGACGTGCAGGTCGAATTGTTCGCGACCGGCGGCAACGGCGAAGGTCCGATCGGCGATCGCCTGCGCGCGGCGACGCAAGACTGGCACGTCGTCGCCGGGCTCGCACCGGAGGCGATCGCGCGCCGCCTGCATGCGGCCGATCTCGACGCGCTCGTCGACCTGCGCGGCTGGGGCGATGGCGGCATCGCCGAGGCGCTCGCGCTGCGGCCCGCGCCATTGCAGGTCAACTGGCTCGCGTATCCGGGCACCTCGGGTGCACCGTGGATCGACTACGTGATCGCCGATCGCTTCGTGCTGCCGGCCGCGCTGCGCGCGCAGTTCTCCGAAGCGGTCGCGTGGTTGCCGCGTTGCTTCCAGCCTTCCGATCCGACCCGCGTCGTCGCCGAACCGCCGCCGCGCGCAGCCTGCGGGCTGCCGGAAGCAGCGCCCGTCTTCGTGTGTTTCAACAACAGCTACAAGCTCAATCGTGCGATGTTCGCGCGCCTCGCCGCGGTGCTGCGCGGCGTTCCCGACGCGGTGCTGTGGCTGTTGTCCGGACCCGCCGACAGCGACGATCGCCTGCGCGCCGCGGCGCAAGGCGACGGCGTCGATCCGACACGCCTCGTGTTCATGCCGCGCCTGCCGCATGACGAATACCTCGCTCGATTCCGCCATGCGCACGTGTTCCTCGACACCGATCCGTACAACGCGCACACCACCGCGTCGGATGCGCTGTGGGCCGGCTGCCCCGTGCTGACCACGCCGGGTGGAACCTTCGCGGCGCGCGTCGCGGGCAGCCTCAACCATCATCTCGGCATGCAGCGGATGAACCGCGGCGACGACGCGGACTTCATCGATTTCGCGATCCGCATCGGTCGCGACGCGGCCTTGCGCGCGGAATTGCGCGCCGAACTCGCGGAGCGCCGACGCGACAGCGGCCTCTTCGACATGAACGCGTTCGCGCGCGACTTCGCGACGCTGTTGCGGCGCCTCGTCGAACGCCAGCGCACGGGGCTTG
>CAYWZC010000002.1:31858-50845 GCA_964462745.1 uncultured Rhodanobacteraceae bacterium | reverse complement strand
GGCGACGCGCTACGCTCGCGACATGACTGCGCAGACCGAATTCGTGCCGCTGGACCTTTGCGTGCTGACCGTTTCGGACACGCGCAGCGCCTCCGATGACAGCTCCGGCGATTACCTCGCCCTGAGCCTCGGCCAGGCCGGACATCGCCTGCACGAACGCCGCATCGTGCCCGACGACCGCTACCGGGTCCGCGCGATCGTCGCAACATGGATCGCCGAACCCGCCGTGCACGGCGTGCTGGTGACCGGCGGCACCGGGTTCACCGGTCGCGATTCGACGCCGGAGGCGATCACGCCGCTGCTCGACAAGGAGATGCCGGGTTTCGGCGAGATGTTCCGCAACCTGAGCTTCGGCGAGGTCGGCACCGCGACGATGCAATCGCGTGCGTTCGCGGGCCTCGCGAACGGCACGTTCGTGTTTTGCCTGCCGGGTTCGACCTCGGCCTGCCGCCTCGCGTGGGAGAAGCTCATCCACGCGCAACTCGACGCGCGCACGCGACCGTGCAACCTCGCCGGCCTGCTGCCGCGGCTCGGCGAACGCTGAGCAGCCATCCGCCCGCAGGGAACCGGCTTCAGCCGTGATGCTTCGTGGGGTGCGCGGCACACGGAGGCGAAAAGCATCGCAGCTGAAGCTGGCTCCTACGATGCGCGGGAAGGCTTCTTCGGCGTGCGGGAAGTCTCGTGCAGGAACCGGCTTCAGCCGTGATGCTCCGTGGTGCGCGCGGCACACCGAGGCGAAAAGCATCGCAGCTGAAGCTGGCTCCTACGATGCGCGGGAAGACTTCTTCGGCGTGCGGGAAGTCTCGTGTAGGAACCGGCTTCCGCCGTGATGCTTCGTGGTGCGCGCGGCACACCGAGGCGAAAAGCATCGCAGCTGAAGCTGGCTCCTACAATGCGCGAGAAGTCTGGTGTAGGAACCGGCTTCAGCCGTGATACTTCGTGGTGCGCGCGGTACATCGAGGCAAAGAGCATCGCAGCTGAAGCTGGCTCCTACGGCGCTCACGGGCATCACGCGATGCGGAATCCGTCCATCGACGCGGCGTCGATCTCGTCGCGCTCCAGCGCATCGACGCGCGCCTGCGGCGGGCCATGCCGCAGCCAGCGCGCGAACTGCTCGATGGCGTCCGGATCGCCTTGCGCGACGACTTCGACGCGACCGTCGTCGAGGTTCTTCGCATAGCCGCCAATGCCGAGGCGCAGCGCCTCGGCACGGGTCGAGGCGCGGAAGAACACGCCCTGCACGCGACCCACGACGAGAAAGCGCGCACTCGCCTCCATCGGATCAGGGCTCGTCCGTCGCCGTGACCGCGGCGGCGAGGTCGGTCGAGTCGACCGGGCCGGTGAAGCGCTTCGCGACGCGGCCGTCCGGTGCGATGAGATAGGTCGTCGGCAAGCCGCGCGGCGGCGCGAAATCGCCGGGCGGGTCGATCGGATCGACCTGTGCGATCGGGTAGACCACCGGGTGCTTTTCGAGGAATGCCTCGATCTCGGCGCGTTCGGTGTCCTCGAACGCAAGGCCGATCGCACGCACGTCCTCGCGGCCCGCGACGAACGCCGAGATATCCGGCATTTCGGCGATGCACGGCGCACACCAGGTCGCCCAGTAGTTGACGATGACCCAGTTGCCGCGTTGCGCGGCGAGATCGAACGCCTCGCCATCGAGGGTCGTCACCTGCAAGCCGGGCCGTTCCGGGGTGGTCGGCGCCGCGGCGATCGCGACCGCCGCGACGAAGGACAGGGCAAAACCGAACAACGCGCGAACGATCATGTCGGGTCTCCAAGTGGTCGGGTCGGCGGCGCAGCCGTGTCGGCGGAGCGCGGGCCCGGTTTGTCGATGGCGGGAAAATACTCGGACAGCGTGACGTCGAGCCGGTCGCGCACCGCCTCGCCGAGGCGGACGAGCAGGTCGGACGTGCGCTCCGCGCCCGGCAGCGGTTGCGGCGCGAGCGGCAATCGATAGCCGCCCTCCTCGTACAGTTCGACGAGGCGCGTCGCTGCGGGGTCGCGCGACAGCACCCATTCGCCGACTTCGGTGCGCTGCGCGATGTGCAGGCGGTTGAGGTCGCCGAGGTAGCGTTGCAGGAGATCGTCGGTCAGGTACGGTTCGGCGGCGAGCAGCTCCTTGCTGTGCAGGCCGCGGCCCTCGCGGTGCGCCGTCACGAAATGGCCGAGCACGCGCAGCAGGCCGGCGAACTCCTGGCCCTGGGGCATGCGCAGGCCGCTCGGCCGGTAGTCGAATGCGCTCAGCGACGCGGTGATCGACGCACCGAGCAGGACGATGATCCATGACACGTAGATCCAGATGATGAAGATCGGGACCATCGCGAGCGCGCCGTAGATCTGCTCGTAGCTTGCGTAGCGGCTCACGTACAGCGTGAACGCGCGCTTGGCGAGTTCGAACAGGATCGCAGCGAGCAGCGCGCCCGGCACCGCGTGGCGCAGGTGCACGCTGCGGTTCGGGATCACCATGTAGCTCGATACCATCGCCGCCCAGATGATGAGGAACGGCGCCATCGACAGCAGCCGCGCCTTCAGCGAGAACTGGCTCGCGGCCGCATCGATGAACGGCAGCGCGAACACGTACGAGCTGATCGCGAGCGCCGCGACCAGCAGCAGCGGGCCGAGGGTCAGCGCGGTCCAGTACACGATGAAACGACCGGCGGCGGTGCGCCGGGTCGACACGCGCCAGATGCGGTTGAACGCATCCTCGATGCTCATCATCAGCGCGACCGCACTGAACAGCAGGACGAGCACGCCAACCACGGTCGCCTTGCTCGCGTTCGCCGCGAACTCGGTGATGTAACCCTGCACCGCGGTGCCGGCCGCGGGCACGAAGTTCTGGAACACGAAATTCGTGAGCTGCTCGCGCCACGGCGCGAACACCGGGAACGCGGCGAGGATGCCGAGGATCGCCGCGGTCAACGGCACCAGCGCGAACACCGACGTGAACGACAGCGCGCCGGCCGCCTGCGGGCAGCGTTCCTCGAGGAAGCGCTGCCAGGTGAAATCGAGGAACGCGCGCAGCCGGTCGCGATCGTAACGCGGACTTCTGGCAAACTTCGCGAGGCGCGAGAACATCGCGTGAGCTTAACAGGATGCTGAAAAAGTCCGTCGTGGGACTTTTTCAGCTCGTCGAGTCCGGTACACGCCCGGACTCGACTCCGACGAATCAATCACTTACGTGATCGATTCGCGAGCGGTACAGCCCTGTAACGCATCGGCGCGGGACCAAACGCCACCCGACTCGACGTTCAGCCACCACGATCCACTCCGCTTCGTCCAGGGACGCCCATGCCCGAAATCCTCGTCCTCTACTACAGCCGCCACGGCAAGGTCGCCCAGCTCGCGCGGCTGGTCGCACGCGGGGTCGGCGAGGTGCCGGGCATGTCCGCGCGCCTGCGCAGCGTGCCGCCGGTCGCGGCGATCACCGTCACCAGCAAGCCGCCGATACCGGACGAGGGCGCTCCGTACGTCGAGGTCGCCGACCTCGCCGAATGCGCGGGCCTCGTGCTCGGCAGCCCGACCCGGTTCGGCAACATGGCGGCGCCGCTCAAGCATTTCCTCGACTCGACCAGCGCCGAATGGGCTTCCGGCACCCTGGTCGGCAAGCCGGCCGGCGTGTTCACCTCGACCAGCACGATGCACGGTGGCCAGGAAAGCACCCTGCTGTCGATGATGCTGCCGCTGCTGCACCACGGCATGCTGATCGTCGGGCTGCCGTTCACCGAGGCCGCGATCAACCGCACCACCAGCGGCGGCACGCCGTATGGTGCGAGCCACGTGGCCGGGACCGCGAACGACCGGCCGCTCAGCGACGAGGAACGCGACCTTGCGCGTGCGCTCGGCCGGCGCGTGGCGACGTTCGCGGCGCGACTCGGGACCGAACGGTGAATGCGCTGCGGGTCGGACTCGGCGCCTGGGCCGCGCTCGTCGCGTTGCAGTTCGCGTGGTACCTCGCCTGGGCGCCGCCGGCCGAGGGCGATGGATGGATCGCGCTGATGCTGGCCGTGCCGCCGTTGCTGCTGCCGTTGCTCGCGTTGCGCCGCAGCGCCGAACGTGCCTTGCTCTGGGTCGGCATCCTCGCGCTCGGATTCTTCAGCCACGGCGTGGTCGCCGCCTGGACCACGCCCGGCGCGCGCATGCCCGCCCTGCTCGAATGCGCGTTGTGCGTGGTCGTGATCGGCGCAATCGGCTGGCATACGTTGCAGTCGCGCCGCGCCGCACGCACGACCTGAACGGTCGCGGATCGCGGGTTGGGCGCCGCCTTGCCGGCCCCGTGACGCGCGCGTATCGTCGATTGGGGTTTCCGCAGCGATCCGGCCATGTCCTTCGTCCAGGACGCACCCGTCCTCGCCAACCAGTACACCGACGACCGTGTGCTGCGTTCCTGGCTCGAACGCAACCTGCCGCAGCCGATTCGCGCGGCGATCGAGCCGGACCTCGACGAACTCGGCGCGCACGCGGCGCAAGCCTGGCGCGAGGCGCGCGAGCGTTCCCCGGCCACGCCGACCCTGACCCGCCACGACGCGTGGGGCGAACGCGTGGATCGCATCGAACTGACACCCGCATGGCGCGACGGTCCCGCGCGGGCCGCACGCTACGGCCTGGTCGCCGCGGGCCACGAATCCCGCCACGGCGCACACGCGCGCAGCGACCAGTTCGCACGCGTTTACCTTCAGCATGTCGCCAGCGAGTTCTTTACCTGCCCGCTTGCGATGAGCGATGGCGCCGCGAGCGCGCTCGAGGCATCCGGCAATCGCGCACTCATGGAACGTGTGCTGCCTCGCCTGCTGAGCCGCGACCCGGCGACGCTGTGGCTCTCCGGACAGTGGATGACCGAGACGAGCGGCGGGTCGGATGTAAGCCGCACGGAAACGGTCGCACGGCAGGAAGCCGGGCGCTGGCGCCTGTACGGGCGCAAGTGGTTCACCTCCGCGATCCATGCCGACATGGCCCTGACCCTCGCGCGGCCCGAGGGGGCGGGCGACGGCTCCGCGGCACTTGCGCTGTTCCATGTCGAAACGCGCGACGCACGCGGCCGCTGGAATGGCCTGCGCATCGAGCGGCTCAAGGACAAGCTCGGCACGCGCGAGTTGCCGACTGCGGAGATCCGGCTCGATGCCGCGCTCGCCGAGCCCGTCGCGGGACTCGACCACGGCGTGCGTGCGATCGCGCCGATGCTCAACGTGACTCGGGTCTGGAACGCGGTTTGCGCGCTCGCGACGATGCGTCGCGCGATCGCGTTGGCGGTCGATTACGCGCATCGACGCACGGCGTTCGGGGTGAAACTCGTCGACCAGCCGCTGCATCGTGCGACCCTCGCGGCGATGCAGGCCGAGTTCGAAGCCGCCTTCGCATTCGTCTTCTTCGTGACGGGTTTGCTCGGCCGGGTCGAAACCGGGGTGGCGAGCGACGACGAGCGCGCGCTGCTGCGTCTCGCGACGCCGCTCGCGAAATTGTGGACCGGCAAGCTCGCGGTGGAAATCACGTCCGAGGCCTGCGAGGCGTTCGGCGGCGCCGGCTACATCGAGAATACCGGCCCGCCCCTGCTGCTGCGCGACGCACAGGTCTATCCGATCTGGGAAGGCACGACCAACGTGCTCGCGCTCGATGCGCTGCGGGTGGTACTGGAACGCGGCCTCGACGCGCCGGCACGCGCGCTGGATGCCGGACGCGAGCCCGCGGGCATGCACAACGAGGCGGCGACCACGGCGCTTGCCGCGGCGCGAGCCTGGCTCGATCGCCATGCCGGCGACCGCGCCGCGCTCGAAGCCGGTGCGCGCGGCTTCGCGCTGACTCTCGCGCGCGCCATCGCGGCGACCCTGCTCGCGCGTCACGCGGAGTGGGCGATGCGCACGACGAACGATCCGCGACCCCGCGCCGCCCTCGGTTTGTTCGTCGCGCACGGCCTCATCCGCCTCGCCGAGTCCGCACCGGACGATGCATTGTTGCTGGCCGACCGCTACGATTGAGCATTCCGCACCACAGTCCGGTCCAGCCATGCAGAAACTCGCGATCGTCACCACCGGCGGCACCATCGACAAGATCTATTTCGACGACAAGTCGACGTTCCAGATCGGCGCACCGCAGATCGGCGAAATCCTCGAGGCGCTCGGCGTTGCGTTCGAGTTCGACGTGGTTCCGTTGCTGCGCAAGGACAGCCTGCACATCGATGCAGCCGACCGGGAGCTGATCCGCAAGACGGTCGAGGCGCAGGCGCCGCGCCACGTGCTCGTGACCCACGGCACCGACACGATGGTCGAAACCGCGCGTGCGCTCGCCGGCATCCCGGGCAAGGTCATCGTCCTGACCGGCGCGCTCGACCCGGCCCTGTTCCGCGGATCGGACGCGGTCTTCAACATCGGTTGCGCAGTCGGCGCGGTGCAGACCCTCGCCGACGGCGTCCACATCGCGATGAACGGGCGGATCTGGGACCCGGCCCGGGTACGCAAGAACGTCGCCGCGAACCGCTTCGAACCCGTCACCGATTGAGCCCACGGGCGGCGGATCGTCGCCATGAGGGCTCCCGCGGCGCACATTACTGTGCGGCAGGCCACATTCCGGAACCGGCGGGCGTTCATTGAGAGCGCCGATTGGAGTAGATTGGACGTGCGTCCCCAGGGGTTTAGGCGACATTCATGGCAACCCAGATGAATCCACCGGCGCAACCGGCGTTGCCGGGCCTCGCACGGCGACTCGTCGCCCAGGGCGCGCTCGGCGAGGTCGAAGCGCGCAAGGCGGTCGCGGACGCCGCGAACCAGAAGATCCCGCTCGGCACCTGGTTGACCGAGAACGCGCTCGCCGACAGCCGCCACGTCGCGCATGCCTCGTCGGCCGAGTTCGGCATTCCGCTGTTCGACGTCGATGCGCTGGACCTGACCCAGAGTCCGGCCCGGCTGGTCAAGGAGGAACTCATCACCCGGCATCGCGCGCTGCCGCTGTTCAAGCGCGGCAAGCGGTTGTACGTCGGCGTGTCCGAACCGACCAGCCTGCGCGGCCTGGAGGAAATCCGCTTCCAGTCCAACCACCTGATCGAGCCGATCCTGGTCGAGGAACACCAGCTCGTACGCGCGATCGAACAGGTACTCGCCGCGAGCAGCACGGTCATCGAAGGCATGGATGATGCCGAGGGGCTCGAGAACCTCGAGCTCGACGGCATCGACGAGGACAGCGCCGCGAGCGAATCCGGGGTCGATGCGACCAGCACCGACGACGCGCCGGTGGTCAAGTTCGTCAACAAGGTGCTGGTGGACGCGATCAAGCGCGGAGCCTCGGACGTGCATTTCGAGCCGTACGAGGGCAACTACCGCGTGCGCTTCCGCATGGACGGCATGCTGCGCAGCGTCGCCTCGCCGCCGATCAAGCTCAATGCGCGCATCTCTTCGCGCCTCAAGGTCATGAGCGGCCTCGACATCGCCGAACGCCGGGTACCGCAGGACGGGCGCATCAAGCTCAACCTGTCCAAGTCCAAGTCGATCGATTTTCGCGTCAGCACCTGCCCGACCCTGTTCGGCGAGAAGATCGTGCTGCGTATCCTCGACGCGTCGGCCGCGCGCCTCGGCGTCGACAAGCTCGGTTACGAGGAGGACCAGAAGGAACTGTTCCTCGATGCGATCTCGAAGCCGTACGGCATGGTCCTGGTGACCGGCCCGACCGGCTCGGGCAAGACCGTGTCGCTGTACACGGCGCTCAACATCCTCAATGTCGAGGGGCGCAACATCTCGACGGTCGAGGATCCGGTCGAAATCCGCGTGCCCGGCATCAACCAGGTGCAGATGAACGCCAAGCGCGGCATGACCTTCGCGGTCGCGATGCGCGCGTTCCTGCGCCAGGACCCGGATGTCATCATGGTCGGCGAAATCCGCGACCTGGAAACCGCCGAGATCGCGATCAAGGCCGCGCAGACCGGCCACATGGTGCTGTCGACCCTGCACACCAATGATGCGCCGCAGACCGTCGCGCGCCTGATGAACATGGGCATCGCGCCGTACAACATCACCTCGTCGGTCTCGCTGGTCATCGCCCAGCGCCTTGCGCGGCGCCTGCACGACTGCCGCACGCCCCTGACCCTGCCGCCGGCGGCCCTGCTCGCGGAAGGGTTCAGCCAGGCCGAGATCGACGCCGGCCTCGAATTGTTCGATGCCGGCGGGTGTCCGTCGTGCAACGAGGGGTACAAGGGCCGCACCGGCATCTACCAGGTCATGCCGATCACCGACGCAATCGGCAACCTCATCCTGTCCGGCGCCAGCGCCCTGCAGATCACCGAGCAGTCGCTCGCCGAAGGCATCCGCGACCTGCGCGCTTCGGCACTGATGAAAGTCCGGGATGGCGTGACCAGCCTCGCCGAAATCAACCGAGTCACCAAGGATTGAGTCCATGGCAACCGTTACCGCACTCAAGGCAAAGCAGACCCAGCTCGGGCGCCAGCGCGCCCAGGTCAGCCAGATGCAGAGCTTCCAGTGGGTCGGCATCGACAAACGCGGGGTCAAGATCAAGGGCGAACAGGTCAGCAAGAACGCGAGCCTGGTCAAGGCCGACCTGCGCCGCCAGGGAATCAACCCGCAAGTCGTCAAGCCGAAGCCCAAGCCGCTGTTCGGCCAGGCCGGCCGGCGCATCAAGCCGCGCGACATCGCGGTGTTCGCGCGCCAGCTCGCAACCATGATGGCGGCCGGCGTGCCGATGGTGCAGGGTTTCGAGATCGTCGCGGGCGGCCAGACCAATCCGCGCATGAAGGCGATGCTGACCGACATCAAGACCGACATCGAGGGCGGCTCGGCGCTCAACGAGGCGCTGGCCAAGCATCCGGTCCAGTTCGACGAACTGTTCTGCAACCTCGTCCGCGCCGGCGAATCGGCCGGCGTGCTCGACACGGTGCTCGACACGGTCGCGACCTACAAGGAAAACATCGAAGCGATCAAGGGCAAGATCAAGAAGGCGATGTTCTACCCGGCCACGGTGCTGACCGTGGCCCTGCTGGTGTCCGCGATCCTCCTGATGTTCGTCGTGCCGCAGTTCGAGGCGGTGTTCAAGAACTTCGGCAGCGACCTGCCTGCGTTCACCCAGATGCTGGTCAATGCGTCGCGCTTCATGGTTTCGTACTGGTGGATGGTCCTGCTGGTCATCGCCGGCACGATCACCGCACTGGTGATGTTGTACAAGCGATCCGAGAAGTTCGCCCATTTCATCGGCCGGACGTTGCTGAAGCTGCCGGTCGTCGGCCAGATCCTGCGCCAGTCGGCGATCGCACGCTTCGCGCGTACCCTCGGCGTGACGTTCCGCGCCGGCGTGCCGCTGGTCGAGGCACTCGATTCGGTCGCCAACGCGACCGGCAGCGTGGTCTACAACGACGCGGTCAAGCGCATCCGCGAGGACGTCGCGGTCGGCCACCAGTTGCAGCTCGCGATGCGCCAGACCAATCTGTTCCCGAACATGGTCGTGCAGATGGTCTCCATCGGCGAGGAGTCGGGCGCGCTGGACAGCATGCTGTTCAAGGTCGCGGAGTTCTACGAGCAGGAGGTCAACAACGCGGTCGATGCGCTGTCCAGCCTGCTCGAACCGTTCATCATGATCATCATCGGCGTGATCGTCGGTGGCATGGTGGTCGGCATGTACCTGCCGATCTTCAAGCTCGCGGCCGTGGTCGGCTGAGGCATGGGAGAATTCGACTGGGTCGCCGGGCCCGCGGCGCTGGTTCCGCTGTGCGGCGTGCTCGGCCTGCTGGTCGGCAGTTTCCTCAACGTCGTGATCCTGCGGTTGCCGCGCAGGCTCGAACACGACTGGCGCATGCAGGCGAGCGAGTTGCTCGATGCGGACCTCGCCGAAACCGCACCGCCGGACCTGGTCCGCACGCGATCGCACTGCCCGCATTGCCGGCATCCGCTGTCGGCATTCGAGAACATCCCGCTCGTGAGCTGGCTCGCGTTGCGCGGTCGCTGTCGTCACTGCGGCGCACCCATATCGATGCAGTATCCGTTGGTCGAACTGTTGAGCGCACTCGCCTCGGCGCTGGTTGCGTGGCGTTTCGGTTTCGAATGGCAACTGGCCGCGGCGCTCGTGTTCACCTGGATCCTGATCGCGGCCGCCGGCATCGACGCGCGTACCCAGTTGCTGCCCGACCAGCTGACCCTGCCGCTGTTGTGGATCGGCCTGCTGATTTCGCTGGTGCCGCTGTTCACCGGGATGGCGCAGGCGATCCTCGGCGCAGCGATCGGCTATGTGAGCCTGTGGCTGGTGTTCTGGGTGTTCAAGCTGGCGACCGGCAAGGAAGGCATGGGCTACGGCGACTTCAAGCTGCTCGGCGCACTCGGTGCGTGGATGGGCACGGCGAGCCTGCTGCCGATCATCCTGCTGTCCTCGCTGGTCGGTGCGCTGGTCGGCGGCGCGATGCTCGTGTTGCGCGGACAGGATCGCTCCACGCCGATTCCGTTCGGCCCGTTCATCGCCGCCGCAGGCTGGCTGTGGCTGGTGTTCGGCGATCGCCTCGGCGGCGTCTACGCGCGGCTGTTCCTGCTCGGCGGATGAGCGTCGCACGGCCGTTCACCGTCGCGTTGACCGGCGGTGTCGCGTCGGGCAAGACCGAAGTCGAACGGCGTTTCGCGGCGCTCGGCGCGCACGTGATCGATGCCGACGTGGTGGCCCGCGAACTCGTCGAACCGGGCGGCCCGGCGCTGGATGCAATCGTGCACGCGTTCGGCGACGAAGTGCTCGATCGCGCAGGCGGGCTCGATCGCGCAGCCATGCGCAAGCGTGTATTCGCGGACGCCGACGCACGCACGCGACTCGAGGCGATCCTGCATCCACGCATTCGCGAGATCCTTCGGCAACGCAGCGACGCGATCCTCGACGGCTACGCGCTGCTGGTGATTCCGCTGCTGGTGGAAAGCGGCGAATACACGTGGGTCGACCGGGTCCTGGTCGTCGACGTCGCACCGGAAACCCAGATCGCTCGCCTCGTGGCGCGTGACGGCATCACCGAGGATCTCGCGAGGTCGATGCTCGCGGCGCAGGCGACCCGCGCGGCGCGACTTGCGGTCGCGGACGACATCATCGACAACAACGGCGTGCCTTCGGCACTCGACGCGCAAGTCGCGCCGCTGCATCGGCGCTATCGGGAACTCGCCCTGCGCAAGCGCCGCCACTGATCCGCCGGCTGCACGTTCCGTTCGATCAGTGCGGCCACAGGCCGCGGATCGCCGCGATGCCCTGCGCGCCGTGCACGTGTGCGCACGCGATGTCGGCCGGGCCGACACCGCCGAGCGCATACACCGGCAACGGACTCGCATTGGCAAGTTCCCGGAACCCGGTCCAGCCAAGGGGCGCCGCATCGGCATGTGAGGGGGTGGCCGCCAGCGGTGACAACGTCGCGAAGTCGGCGCCGATGCGCCGCGCGTGCGCGAGCTCGGCAGCGTCGTGGCAGGACACGCCGAGCCAGCGACCAACAGGGACCGGGCGCGCGTCGAGCGTGGCGGCCAACCTGGCTGGCAGGTGCACGCCGTCGCAGCCGACCTGCATCGCGAGCCGCCAGTCGGCATTGACCAGGACCCGGGCCGCGTGCGGCCGGCAGCGCGCGGCCACCTCGCGCGCAAGCCCGGCAAGCACCTCGCGCGGCATCCCGGGCAGGCGCAACTGGAACAGCCGCTCACCCGTGGCAAGCGCGCGTTCCACGCCGTCGATGACCTCGTCGCGAGTCGCAGCCGGCGGCGTGATCACGTAGCGCGCCGGCAGGCGCAACGCGATCCGCACCGGAAGGTCCGCGTCCGGCATCGGCAGCCGGTCGATCTCGTCGAGCGTGAGCCAGGCCAGTTCCTGTTCCTCGCGCGCTTGCGCACGTCCCTGGAACGAAAGGACTTCCCACACGTCGAGCACGATCTTCCCGCTCGGGTAGGCGTGCGGGATCGTGATCAGCGGTCGTGCGCGCTCGATCCGGATGCCGAGTTCCTCGTCGAGTTCGCGCACCAGCGCGGCCTCGCGCGACTCGCCCGGTTCGACCTTGCCGCCGGGAAACTCCCACAGGCCCGCGAGATGTCGGCCCGCGCCGCGCCGGGTCACGAGGATGCGACCGCCCGCGTCGCGCAGCACGCCGGCGACGACTCGCATCGGCGTGGCGGGATCAGGCAATGCGGCCGTGGCAGTGCTTGAATTTCTTGCCCGATCCGCACGGGCACGGATCGTTGCGCCCGACCTTGGGCCCTTCGCGATGCACCGGCGTCTGGCTCGCCTGGGCCTGGGCATCGGCGGCCTCGCCGAGATCGTTCTCGCCCGGCACGAACCCGCCCGCTTCGGCATGCTGGAACTGCATCGCGCGCGCCTGCGCGGCTGCCTGCAGCTGTTGCTGTTGTTCGAGCGCCTGCACTTCTTCCTCGCTGCGCACCCGCACCCGCGCGATCGTCTGCACGATCTCGTACTTGATCCGGTCGAGCATGCGTTCGAACAGCTCGAATGCCTCGCGCTTGAACTCCTGCTTCGGTTGCTTCTGCGCGTAACCGCGCAGGTAGATGCCCTGGCGCAGGTAGTCCATGCTCGCGAGATGTTCCTTCCAGCCGTTGTCGAGCACGCTCAGCATGACGTGCTTCTCGAGCGCACGCATGACTTCGGAACCGACCATCGCCTCCTTTTCACGGATCAGGCGGTCGCTGGCTTCGAGAACCCGCTCCAGCACCGTATCCGCGTCGGCCTCGGTCTGCTCGTCGAGCCAGCGACGCATGCCGAGATCGATGCCGAATTCGCTCGTCAGTTCGCGATCGAGGCCGTCGATGTCCCATTGCTCGTCGATCGAATTCGCCGGCACGTAGCGGCGCGAGAGTTCGGTGAACACGTCGTGGCGAATATCCGCGATCGCATCGGCGACGTTCTCCGAATCGAGGAGTTCGTTGCGCTGTTCGTAGATGACCTTGCGCTGGTCGTTGGCGGTATCGTCGAATTCGAGGAGGTGCTTGCGGATATCGAAGTTGTGCGCCTCGACCTTGCGTTGCGCCTTCTCGATCTGGCGGCTGACCATGCGATCCTGGATCGCGTCGTCCTCCTTCATGCCGAACATGCGCATGAGCCTGGCGACACCCTCGCCCATGAAGATGCGGATGAGGTTGTCCTCGAGCGACAGGTAGAAGCGGCTCGAGCCCGCGTCGCCCTGGCGTCCGGAACGACCGCGCAGCTGGTTGTCGATGCGCCGCGATTCGTGGCGCTCGGTGCCGACGATGCGCAGGCCGCCGAGTGCAAGGACCTCGTCATGGCGCTTCTGCCATTCCTCGCGGACCTTCTGGCGATCGGCTTCGCTCGCATCCTCGGGCAGGGCCGCGAGTTCGGCTTCGAGACTGCCCCCGAGCACGATGTCGGTACCGCGGCCGGCCATGTTGGTCGCGATCGTGATCGCGCCGGGACGACCCGCCTGGGCGACGATGTGTGCCTCGCGTTCGTGCTGCTTCGCGTTCAGCACCTCGTGCGGGATGCCCTGCTTCGTGAGCATCCCGGACAGCAACTCGGACATGTCGATCGAGGCGGTGCCGACCAGCACCGGCTGGCCGCGCTCGCGTGCTTCGCGGATGTCCTCGACGATCGCATCGTATTTGGCCTGTGCCTTTAGGAAGATGACGTCGGCCTCGTCCTTGCGCACCATCGGCTTGTGGGTCGGGATCACGACCACTTCGAGGCCGTAGATCGAGTGGAACTCGAATGCCTCGGTATCCGCCGTACCGGTCATGCCGGACAGCTTCTTGTACATGCGGAACAGGTTCTGGAACGTGATCGAGGCGAGGGTCTGGTTCTCGCGCTGGATCGGTACGCCTTCCTTTGCCTCGACCGCCTGGTGCAGGCCGTCGGACCAGCGCCGACCCGCGAGGGTGCGGCCGGTGAACTCGTCGACGATGATGACCTCGCCGTCGCGGACGATGTAATCGACATCGCGCTGGTAGATCGCATGCGCGCGCAATGCCGCATTGAGGTGATGCACGACCATGATGTGCTTGGCGTCGTACAGGCCCTCGTCCTCGCCGATGATGCCGGCCTCGCGCAGCAGTTCCTCGGCGTGCTCCATGCCCTCCTCGGACAGGTGTACCTGCTTCTGCTTTTCGTCGACGTAGTAGTCGCCCGGCTCCGGCGGGTCGCCGGGCTTGGACTCGCGCTCCTGGCGCGTCATCCGCGGCACGATCTTGTTGACCTTGACGTACAGCTGCGGCGACTCGTCGGACGGGCCGGAGATGATCAGCGGCGTGCGTGCCTCGTCGATCAGGATCGAGTCGACTTCGTCGACGATCGCGTAATGGAGGCCGCGCTGGTAGCGCTGATCCTTCGCCAGCGCCATGTTGTCGCGCAGGTAGTCGAAGCCGAATTCGTTGTTGGTGCCGTAGGTGATGTCGGCCGCGTAGGCGCCACGCTTGTCCGCATGATCCATGCCCGGGTAGACGACACCGACGCTGAGGCCGAGGAAGTTGTAGACCTTGCCCATCCATGCCGAGTCGCGGCGCGCGAGGTAATCGTTGACCGTGACGACATGCACGCCCTTGCCTTCGAGCGCGTTGAGGTAGACCGGCAGGGTCGCGACCAGGGTCTTGCCTTCACCGGTGCGCATCTCGGCGATCTTGCCCGAGTGCAGGACCATGCCACCGATCAACTGCACGTCGAAATGGCGCATGCCGAGCACCCGGCGCGAGGCTTCGCGCACGGTCGCGAACGCTTCCGGCAGCAGTGAATCGAGGGTCTCGCCGGCCGCGAGGCGCTCGCGGAACCGCACGGTCTGCGCCTGCAACTGCTCGTCGGACAACGCCTTCATGTCTTCTTCGAGGGCGTTGATCCTGGCTACGGATTTGCCGAGCTGGCGCAGGATGCGCTCGTTGCGGCTGCCAAAAATACGCGTCAGGAAACGATCGAACATCGGTTGTCTTCGCTTGGGAGGAGGATCGGGGGCCTGCGCACGCCGACACAGGCGGCGTGCCAACGGATTCGCGATGGCCCGGGCACGCCGAGAAGGAGGACTATTGTGGCACGAGCCGGCATTTCAAGCGCGCCGACCGACGTGCGGGCTCGCGCCGCTCACGACGCGGCCGCGAGGCAGGACTACAGCAACTGCGTGCGCTTGGATTTCACATAGGCGATCGGATTGACCGGGCGTCCGTCCAGCCAGACCTCGAAATGGCAATGCGGACCGGTCGAGCGTCCGGTGGAACCCACCTTGGCCAGGGTGTCGCCGATGTGGACGTGCTGGCCGACCTTCACCTCGATCTTCGAGTTGTGCGCGTAGCGGGTCATGTAGCCGTTGCCGTGATCGACTTCCACGACCTTGCCGTAACCATGGCGCACCCCGGCGAAGGTGACCACGCCCTCGGCCACCGACAGGACCGGCGCGCCCATCGGCGCGTCGAAATCGATGCCGCGGTGGACCGAGCGATGGCCGTTGATCGGATCGGTGCGCACGCCGTAACCGGATGCGATGTACCCGTGCTTGACCGGCATGCCGGTCGGCAACAGCGCGTTGTCGACCTTGCGCTCCAGCAGCAGGTTCTCCAGCAGGCTGAGCTGCGCATCCTGGCGCTCGAACTCGGCGCGCAGGCTGTCGATCCCGGCGACCAGCGGCACGGGCGCATCGGTGGCGGAAACCGGCTCTTCCGGGCCGCCCATGGCCGGAGTGGCGCTGAAATCGAACTCGCCATCGTCGAGCCGCCCGACCTGGGTCAGGCGCTCGCCGAGCGCGTTCAGGCGCGCCGCCTGGGCCTGCAACTTGCCCAGCTGCACGGCCAGCGCGTCGAGACTGCGATGCGTGTCCGCGCGCACGTCGCCGAGCTGGTGCTGCTGCGCGGCGATCGTCGCGCGCAGGTTGCGCACTTCGCGCAGGGTGCGATCCTGGGTGCCGCCGAACAGCGATGCCATGACGAAACCGAGCACGCCGAACGCGAGTGCCATCGCGATGCCGGTCCCGGCCACGAGCAGGCGACCGCGGCCGCTTTGAAGATCGATGTTGCGTGGTGCGGAGTGCGGTTTACCGACGATAATGATGTTCATTGTTCCAGTGCCGTTTCGTCATGCCGCCCAGCCGTCGCCTCCAGAGCACATCCCCGGCCGGCCCCAAGCCGGTGGGTTCCTGCATCGCCCTCGGCACGATCGCGGAGTACGCGCGCGCGCTGGACGCCCTGGACGCAAGGTTGCGCCGTCTGTTGCCCGATCCGGTCGCCCGCGAGTGCCGCCTCGCCGACGTCCGCAACGGACGCGTCGTCTTCCTGGCATCGGGTCCGGCCTGGGCCAGCCGCCTGCGACTGCATCAGGCAGCCCTGCTGGCGGAAGCCCGCGCCGCCATCGGCGGCTCGATCGAACATTTTGCCGTGAAAGTGGCGCCTCTGCCGTCCGTTCCCCCGGACGCCTCGAGACGGAAACCGCTTTCTGCTGCGACGATCCGCCACCTGCGGACCATGGCAACGACCCTCCCGGACCCTGAAACCGCGGCCCTTCTACTTCGTCTGGCGTCCGTCGCCGAGGATGACTCCCCTTAGGGTCCGTCCGACGGACCCGCGGGAACCGGGGCGGTTCCCTCCCTCGTGGATCTCCGTGCGGAAATCCGTTGTCCTTCTTCGCTGCGTGCGATTCAGATCGCCTGCGCAGGATGCGCGTACGAGATCGGCGCCACGCCGTCGTCCTCGAAACTCACCTCTTCCCACGCCGCCTTGTCGGCGAGCAGGGAACGCAACAGCCGGTTGTTCAACTCGTGGCCCGACTTGTAACCGAAGAACGCACCGATCAGGCTGTGGCCGAGCAGGTACAGGTCGCCGATCGCGTCGAGGATCTTGTGCTTGACGAATTCGTCCTCGTAACGCAGGCCGTCCTCGTTGAGGACCCGATAATCATCCAGCACGATCGCATTGTCCATCGACCCGCCGAGGGCGAGGTTGCGCTCGCGCAGCATCTCGATGTCGCGCATGAAACCGAACGTGCGCGCGCGGCTGACTTCCTTGACGAACGAGGTGGTCGAGAAATCGATCTCGCTGGTCGAGGTGCGCTTGGTGAACATCGGATGGTCGAAGTCGATCGAGAAGCCGACCTTGAAACCGTCGAACGGTTCGAAGCGCGCCCACTTGTCGCCTTCGCGCACGGTGAACGACTTCTTGATGCGGATGAAGCGCTTGGCCGCGGCCTGTTCCTCGATGCCGGCCGACTGCAGCAGGAACACGAACGGACCCGCGCTGCCGTCCATGATCGGCACTTCCGGCGCGGACAGGTCGACGTAGGCATTGTCGATGCCTAGGCCCGCGATCGCCGAGAGCAGATGCTCGATCGTCGCGATGCGGACGTCCCCTTTCACGAGGGTCGTGGAGAGCAGGGTGTCACCGACATTCTCGCAACAGGAGCGGATCTCCACGGGCGGTGACAGATCGACGCGGCGGAATACGATGCCCGTATCCACCGCCGCCGGTCGCAGGGTCATGTAGACCTTTTCGCCGGTATGGAGCCCCACGCCCGTTGCGCGAATCACATTCTTCAACGTGCGTTGTCTGATCATTTTTATCGTGTGCTGCCAAGGGACAGGAGCGGCAAAACGCGACGGATGCTAGCACACGCATCCGCCCCGCGAAAAGCATGCTGACGCGCGCGGCCGACAACCTGTTGCGTTTCCGCAACAGATTGCCGACCCGCAACGCATCGCACGCGGGCCTGCCGCGGCGCCACGCGACAGGCAGCCAATCCGTCCATTCCGCCCATTTCCTGCGGATTTCAGCGGGCTTGCACTAGTCCGCCTGGCGCCTCAGGAACGCGGGAATGTCGAGGTAATCGTTCGGCGACGGAGCCGGCGCCGATGGGGCGCCTTCGCCGGCCGGCGCGCGATGGCCCGCATCGATGTAATCGACATCGCCGGTCGTCGCGTTGCGTACCACGGTCATCGGCACCCGTTCCGCTTCGCGCTGGGTCTCGCGCACCGGCTGGCGCAGCACCTGGCGATTGAGGCCGGTCGCGACCACGGTGACGCGCACTTCGTCCTTGAGTTCCGGATCGAGCGCGGTACCCATGACCACGGTCGCGTCCTCGCTCGCGAACTCGTGCACGACCTGGCCGATCTCGTCGAACTCGCGCATGGTCAGGTTCGAACCAGCCGTGATGTTGACCAGGATGCCGCAGGCACCGGCGAGGTTCACGTCCTCGAGCAACGGGTTGTTGATCGCCGACTCGGCGGCCGCGACCGCGCGGTCATCGCCCTTCGCATTGCCCGAACCCATCATCGCCATGCCCATTTCGCTCATGACCGTGCGCACGTCGGCAAAATCGACGTTGATGAGGCCCGGCCGCGTGATGAGGTCAGCGATGCCCTGCACCGCGCCGAGCAGGACGTCGTTGGCCTGCTTGAACGCGGACAGCAGGGTCACGTCGCGGCCGAGCACGGTCAGCAGCTTCTCGTTCGGCACGGTGATCAGGGAATCGCAGTACTGGCCGAGATCCTCGATCCCCTTGAGCGCGACCTGCATGCGCCGGCGCCCCTCGAACGGGAACGGCTTGGTGACCACGGCGACGGTCAGGATGCCGCGTTCCTTGGCCAGTTGCGCGACCACCGGCGCCGCACCCGTGCCGGTGCCGCCACCCATGCCGCAG
Organism: uncultured Rhodanobacteraceae bacterium; assembly: GCA_964462745.1. GTDB lineage: Bacteria > Pseudomonadota > Gammaproteobacteria > Xanthomonadales > Rhodanobacteraceae > Dokdonella_A. Next base: position 32,284 of record CAYWZC010000002.1, on the reverse strand, counting down.
GTGATGAACGCCATGTCCGCGCCTTCCAGCAATTCGCAGATGCGCTCGCGGTCCTCGAGAGCGGCCTGGCGACCGACCTCCGGGTTCGCACCCGCACCGAGTCCCTTGGTGACATTGGCACCGAGTTGCAGGGTGAACTTCGCGCCGCAGGTCTTGAGCGCCTGCGCATCGGTGTTCGCACACACGAAATCCACGCCTTCGACATTCGACTGCACCATGTGGCTCACGGCATTGCCGCCGCCACCACCCACACCGATGACCTTGATCACCGCATTCGGTGCCATTTTCTCGACCAGTTCAAACATGTTCGTTCCTCCGCAGTTGGCTGCTAGCCCGTGTCTTTCGGCCCTGTAGTCCTTTCGCAGCGGCTGGCGCGCCGCCTTCTTCCAGGGCTGAGGGCCAAGGGCCGAGGGCTGCATTCCTCGC
>CAYWZC010000002.1:16457-31758 GCA_964462745.1 uncultured Rhodanobacteraceae bacterium | reverse complement strand
CCGCTCACCGCTCACCGCTTTTCCCATTCCCGATTCCCAGCCCTCAAAAATTGCCCCGGAACCACCCCGACACCCGCTCCCACAGACCGCCGATCGCGGTCGCGGGTCCGCCCGGCGCGGGTCGCAGGAGTTCGTGCCGGCTGCCGTGCAGGAGCAGGCCGACGCCGGTCGCGTGGACCGGGTTGGAAACCACGTCGGCGAGTCCGCTCATGTGCTGCGGGATGCCGAGCCGTACCGGCATGTGGAACAGCTCTTCGGCAAGGTCGAGCGCGCCTTCCATGCGCGCCGCACCACCGGTCAACACGATGCCCGCGCGGACCAGTTCCTCGCGTCCGCTGCGACGCAGGTCGGCCTGGACCATCTCGAAGATTTCCTCGTAGCGCGGCTGCACGGCCTCGGCGAGGTTCTGCCGCGCGAGCCGCCGTGGCGGCCGGTCGCCGACGCTCGGGACCTGGATCGTTTCCTCGGCGTGCGCGAGCTGCGCGAGCGCGCAGGCATAGCGCACCTTGAGTTCCTCGGCATGCGTGGTCGGCGTGCGCATGAGGTGAGCGATGTCCGACGTCACCTGGTCACCGCCGATCGCCAGCGAGGTCGTGTGGCGCAGCGCACCTTGCGTGTAGAGCGCGATGTCGGTCGTGCCCGCGCCGATGTCGACGAGGCACACGCCGAGTTCGCGCTCGTCCGCGGTCAGCACCGCGCGCGCGGACGCGACCGCCGCGGGCAGCAGTTCGTCCACGCTGAGGCCGCAGCGGTTGATGCACTTGGTGATGTTCTGGATCGCGCTGGCCGCGCCGGTGACGAGGTGCACGTTCGCCTCGAGGCGCACGCCGGACATGCCGACCGGATGGCGGATGCCTTCCTGGCCGTCGATCAGGTATTCCTGCGGCTCGCGGTACAGCACGCTGCGGTCGGCCGGAATCGCGATCGCGCAGGCGGAATTGAGGACCTGGTCGAGATCGGCCTGGCTGACTTCCTTGTCGCGGATCGCGGCGGTGCCGTGCGAGTTCTCGTCGCGGATGTGGCTGCCGGAGATGCTCGCGTAGACCGAGCGGATCTGGCAGCCGGCCATGAGTTCGGCTTCCTCGATCGCGCGCTGGATCGAATGCACGGTCGATTCGATGTCGACCACGACGCCGCGCTTGAGCCCGTGCGCCGGATGCGAGCCGATGCCGATGACCTCGATCTCCTCGCCCGCGCCGTGCTCGCCGACGATCGCGACGATCTTCGACGTGCCGATGTCGAGGCCGACAATGAGGTTGCTTTCCGTCTTGCGATTCATCCGGGGACCTTCTCGATGGCGGGTGCGCCCTGCACGCCGGCCGGCTCGGGCCAGCGCAGCGCGAAACCATTGCTGTAGCGCAGGTCGACGGAGGCCGGCGGCCCGCCGTGGCCGGTGCCGATCCTCGGCCACACGTCGAGGAAGCGGGCCAGCCGCGCGCGCGGCTGGACGCGGCCGATTTCGATGACCGCGCCGTTGCCGAGATCGAGGCTCCAGCTGCCGCGCGCCGACAGGTGCACGCCGGTGACGACGAGGCCGCTGCGCGCGAACGCGTCGAGGCATTCGGCATGGAACGCGAGCACGTCGGCGAGACGCTCGTCCGGCCCGGACAGGTGTGCGAGGCCCTGGATCGCGGCCGCGCCGGGCGCGGCGAACACTTCACCGCGCCGGTTGACCAGCCGGTCCGCGCCCCAGCGCACCCACGGCTGCTGTTCGTACACGGTCAGTTCGATCGTGTCCGGCCAGCGCTTGCGCGCCTCGACCCGCTCGACCCACGGCAGGTGCGCCACGGCATCGCGCAGCGCATCGAGGTCGACCGCGAAGAAGCCTTCGCGCAGGTGCAGGCTCGCGGTCGCGCGGATCTGCTCGGCGCTCACGTGGTCGAAGCCGCCGTGCACGGCGAGCTGGCGCACCGGCCAGCGGTCGGCAGCGAACCAGCCGTTCAGCACGCCGACGATCGGCAGCGCGATCAGGGTCACGGCGATGCCCCAGGCCAGCAGCCGGACGATCATTCCGCCTTTCACGGGGCACCTCCACGATCACGCGGATCGGGGGAACCGACGTTCGCGGAATGCGCAAAACCATTCTCCCGTGCGAAGCTCGTCTCGAGCACGCGCCAGCACAGCTGCCGGTAGTCGATGCCCGCGGCCGCCGCGGCCTTGGGAACCAACGAATGGCTGGTCATGCCCGGCGCGGTGTTCGCCTCGAGCAGGAACAGCCGCCCGTCGCGGTCGCGCATCACGTCGACGCGACCCCAGCCGGAACAACCGAGCGCGTCGAACGCGGTCAGGGCCAGTGCGCGCAGTTTTGCCTCGTCGTTGCCATCGAGACCCGGACACACATAAGTCGTGTCCTCGGCAACGTACTTGGCGTGGTAATCGTAGAAACCGGCGCCCGGCACGATGCGAATCGATGGAAGCACCTCGCGATCGAGGATCGAGACGGTCAGTTCGTCGCCTTCGATCAGGGTTTCGACGAGCAGGTCGCCCGGATAGCGCGCCGCGAGTTCGACGGCGGCATCCAGGTCCCCTTGCGCGTGCACGCGACTGACGCCGACGCTGGAGCCTTCGCTGGCCGGCTTCACGATCAGCGGCAGGCCGAGTTCCCGCGCGGCGGCATGCACCGCGTCGCGACCGCTGCCGCGTCGCAACGCGACGAAGCGCGGGGTCGGCAGGCCGAGCGCCAGCCAGACCTGCTTGCTGCGCACCTTGTCCATGCTCAGCGCGCAGCCGAGCACGCCCGAACCGGTGTACGGCACGCGCAGCGATTCGAGCGCCCCCTGCAGCACGCCGTCCTCACCGCCACCGTGCTGGCCGTGCAAGATGTTGAACACGCGTGCGTAATGGCCCGCGCGCAATGCGTCGAGCAGGGCCGGGATGCCATCGACCGGGTGTGCATCGACATCCATCGCGCGCAGCGCGTCGAGCACGTTGCGGCCCGAATCGAGCGACACCGCGCGCTCCGCGGAACTGCCGCCCATGACCACGGCGACGCGACCAAAACGGCTCGGATCATGGATACGCACGTTCATGCCGCAACTCCCCGGATCGCACCGACCGCGGCGAGTTCGGCCGCGGCCGCGCCGATGTCGCCGGCGCCGAGCAGCAGCAGCAGGTCGCCGTCGTGCAGCAATGCCGGCAGCGCACCGGCGAGTTCACGCGGATGCGTAACGAACACCGGGTCGACCTTGCCGCGCGCGCGCACCGCACGCGCGAGTGCGCGGCCGTCGGCGTTCGCGATCGGCGCCTCGCCGGCCGCGTACACCTCGGTCAGTACCAGCACGTCGCAATCGGCCAGCACGTTCGCGAAATCGTCGAGCAGGTCGCGCGTGCGCGTGTAGCGATGCGGTTGGAACGCGACCACGAGCCGGCGCCCGGGCCAGCCGGCGCGGGCCGCGGCAAAAACCGCGTCGAGCGCACGCGGGTGATGGCCGTAGTCGTCGATCAGCAGGACCCTGCCGCCGTCGATCGCGAGTTCGCCGCGCTGGTGGAAACGCCGACCGACACCCTGGAATCCGGCCAGGGCACTCGCGATCGCCGTCGCACCCACGCCGAGCTGCCAGCCGACCGCGCAGGCGGCGAGCGCGTTGGCGACGTTGTGCCGACCGGGCAGGTTCAGTTCGACCGGGACCGGCGCCGATTCGCCGGGCAGGTGCAGCAGGAAATGCATGCGGTCGCCATGTTGTTCGATGCCGCTCGCGCGCACATCGGCGTCGCGGTTCGCGATGCCGCAGGTCAGCACGCGTCGCGCCGAGGGCGCGGCAAGCGCCGCGACTTCGGGATCGTCGATGCACAGCACCGCGACGCCCCAGAACGGCAGGCGATGCAGGAAATCCGCGAACGCCTGGCGCATGCGGTCGAAATCGCCGTCGTAATGCTCGAGATGATCGGCGTCGATGTTGGTGACGATCGCGATGACCGGGGACAGCAACAGGAACGATCCATCCGATTCGTCTGCCTCCGCAACCAGGTAGTCGCCGCCGCCGAGGCGCGCATTGCTGCCGGCCGCGTTCAACTGGCCGCCGATCACGAAGGTCGGATCGAGGCCGCCCTCCGCGAGCACGCTCGCGGTCAGGCTCGTGGTCGTGGTCTTGCCGTGCGTCCCGGCGACCGCGATACCACGCCGGAAGCGCATGAGTTCGCCGAGCATCTCCGCGCGCGGCACGATCGCGACGCGGTTCTCGCGCGCGGCCACGAGTTCGACGTTGTCCGGCCGGATCGCGCTCGACACGACCACGACATCGGCATCCAGCACGTGCGCCGCGTCGTGTCCGCGGCGCACGTCGATGCCGAGCCCGGCGAGGCGTCGGGTGACCGCGTTGTCGGCGGTATCCGATCCCGACACCGCGTAGCCGAGCGTGTGCAGGACTTCGGCAATGCCGCTCATGCCGACCCCACCGATGCCGATGAAGTGCACGCGACGGAATGCCTGCAGCAGATCGCCCTGGCGCGGCGTGCGCGGTTGGGTCATCGCGCAACCTCCTGGCAAGCTTCGGCGATGCGTCCGGCCGCGTCGGGCCGGGCCAGCGCGCGCGCCGCCTTCGCCATGCCGAGTCGCGCCGCGGGATCGGCCAGCAGCGGTTCCAGGACTGCCGCGAGGCGGGCGGCGTCGAGCTGGTCCTCGAGCAGGATCGTCGCGGCGCCCGCGGCGACCAGCACCTCGGCATTGGCGCGCTGGTGGTCGTCGATCGCATGCGGATACGGAACGAGGATCGCGCCGAGACCGGCCGCGGCGAGTTCGGCGAGGGTCAGCGCGCCGGCACGACAGATGACCAGGTCCGCCCATGCGTAGGCTTCGGCCATGTCGTCGATGAACGGTTCCACGGTGGCCGCGACCTCCGCGCGTCCGTAGGCTTCCGTGGCGGTATCGGCATGTCGCGCGCCGCACTGGTGACGGACCTCGGGCCGGGCCGCACGCGGCAGTTGCGCGAGCGCCGCAGGCACCTGCAGGTTCAGCGCATGCGCACCCTGGCTGCCGCCGAGCACGAGCAGGCGCACGCGACCGGTGCGCGTCGCGAAGCGTTCCTGCGGCGGCGCGAGCGCGGCGATGTCGTGGCGTACCGGATTGCCGACCCATTCCGCGCCCGGGAACGCATCGGCGAATCCGGCGAGCACCCGTCGCGCGAAGCGTGCGAGCAGGCGATTCGTGGAACCCGGAATCCGGTTCTGCTCGTGCACGACGAGCGGCACTCGCGCAAGCCACGCGGCGAGGCCGCCAGGCGCCGCCACGTAACCGCCCATCGACAGCACCGAACGGGGACGCAGGCGACGCAGCAAGCGAAGTGCGGCGATCACCGCGATACCCAGACGCCACGGCATCGCGAGCAGCGCGACGAGCCCCTTGCCACGTACTCCGCGGATCGCGATCGTCTCGAGTTCGATGCCGTGGCGCGGCACGAGACGCGTCTCGAGCCCGCCCTGCGCACCGAGCCAGACAACCGGTACCGCCCGCGCCGACAACTCGGCCGCGACCGCGAGGCCGGGGAAGATGTGGCCGCCGGTGCCACCCGCCATGATCAGGACCGGCGCGTTCACGGTTGCATCCCGGCGAGGACTTCGGGTGCCGGCGCGACGCTGCGGATGTCCACGCGGTTCTCCGCGCGGCTGACCTCGTAGCTGATGCGCAGGAGCACGCCGATCGCGGCGCAGGTCATGAGTACGCTCGACCCGCCCGAGCTGATGAGCGGCAAGGTCAGGCCCTTGGTCGGCAGCACGCCGAGATTGACCCCGACCGAGACCAGCACCTGCAGCGCGATCATCAGCGCGATGCCGAACGCGCAATACCCGGCGAAGCGCTGGCCGAGTTCCACCGCACGCAGGCCATGCCGGAAGCCGCGCCCGACCAGCCATGCGAACAGGCCGAGCACGAGCAGGATGCCGGCGAGGCCGAGTTCCTCCGCGATCACCGCGAGGATGAAGTCGGTGTGCGCCTCCGGCAGGTAGAACAGTTTCTGCACGCTGCCGCCGAGGCCGACGCCGAACCATTCGCCGCGACCGATCGCGATCAGCGCCTGGGTCAGCTGGAAGCCGTCGTTGAACGGATCGGCCCACGGGTCGAGGAACGAGGTCAGGCGCTTGATCCGGTAGTCCTCGCTCATCGCGGCCCAGGCCAGCGCCGGCGCGAGCGGCAACGCGAGCACGAACAGGTTGCGCATGCGTGCACCGCCGAGCCAGACCATGCCGAGGGTCACGGCCATGAGCAGCGCGGCCGACCCGAAGTCCGGTTGCACCAGCAGCAGCACGACCATGAGGCCGGCCATGCCGAGCGGCTTGACGACGCCGAACAGGTTGGTCTGCACCGAGTCGCGATGCCGCACCAGGTAACTCGCGAGGTACGCGACGAGGAACAGCTTGGCCGCCTCGACCGACTGGAAGCCGGAGATCCCGAGATCGATCCAGCGGTTTGCGCCGTTCACGCGCATGCCGATGCCGGGCACGAACACGAGCAGCAGCAAGCCGAACGCGAGGGCGAGCAGCAGACCCGCGCGTTGCTCGATCCAGCCGAGTTCGAGCCGTGCGATGACCAGCGCGATGCCGACCCCAAGGGCCAGGAACACCAGGTGCCGATACAGATAATGGAGCGCGCCGATCTGCTCGCCCTCGGCCACCGCGATCGAACTCGACGCGACCATGACCACGCCGAGCCCGGCCAGTGCGATCGCCGCGACCAGCAGTTGCGGATCGTAGCGGCCCGTCGCGTCGTGGCGACGCGTTGCCTGCTTGCCTGCGGAGGTGTCGATGAGCAGCATGGTCAGCACACCCCATGGGAAAACGGCAGCCGCAGGCTGCCCGCTACTGTCCCTCGCCCGCGCAGCGGGAGAGGGGGGGACCATTTGCAAGGCAAATGGTGGGGTGAGGGAACGTTGCGAAGACGTGCGGCCACCGTCCCTCGCCCGCGCAGCGGGAGAGGCGGAACCGCTTGCAATGCAAGTGGTGGGGTGAGTGCGGGAGTGCGACAGTCCATCAGCGCACCTTGAGCGTCGCAAGTCCAACCAGCACCAGCACCACGCTGATGATCCAGAAGCGCACGATCACGCGTGGTTCCGGCCAGCCCTTGAGCTCGAAATGGTGATGGATCGGCGCCATGCGGAAGATGCGCCGGCCGGTCAACTTGAAACTCGCGACCTGCAACATGACCGAGGCGGCCTCCATCACGAACACCCCGCCCATGACCAGCAAGACGATCTCCTGGCGCACGATGACCGCGATCGAGGCGAGCGCCGCGCCGATCGCGAGCGCGCCGATGTCGCCCATGAACACCTGCGCGGGATAGGTGTTGAACCACAGGAAGCCGAGCCCCGCACCGGCCAGCGCCCCGCAGTAGATCGCGAGTTCGCCCGCGCCCGGGATCGCCGGGATTTGCAGGTAGCTCGAGAACACCGCGTTGCCGGCCACGTAGGCGAACACGCCGAGTGCCACCGCGACCAGCACGCTCGGCATGATCGCGAGCCCGTCGAGCCCGTCGGTCAGGTTCACCGCATTGGAGAAGCCGACGATCATCAGGCACGCAACCAGCACGAACAGGCCGCCGCCGAGCACGGTCAGGCCGCCGGTGATGTCGCCGAGCGGCAACTGCGCCTGCTTGACGAGTGGCAGGTAGATCGTCGTCGTGGCCGGCGTATCCGCGGTGAAGTACAGGATCAACGCGACCGTGATCGCGAACAGGGTTTGCCAGACGAGCTTCCAGCGCGCCGAAAGCCCGTCGCTGTTGTGGCGCACCAGCTTGAGGTAGTCGTCGCAGAAGCCGATCGCGCCGAATGCGAGGGTCACGCCGAGCACGAGCCACACGTAGCGGTTGCGCAAATCGGCCCACAGCAGGGTCGCCGCCGCGATCGCGAACAGGATCAGGATTCCGCCCATGGTCGGCGTACCGGCCTTGACCAGATGCGATTGCGGACCATCGTCGCGCACCACCTGACCGGCCTTGAGCTGGGTCAGTTTGCGGATGATCGCCGGCCCGGCCAGCAGTGACACCGCGAGCGCGGTCAGCGCACTCATGATGGTGCGGAAGGTCAGGTATTGGAACAGGTTGAACCCGCTGATCGAGTCCCTGAGCAGGGCGGCCAGTTCAAGCAGCATGGCGAGCCCCTCCGTCGGCCGCGGAATCCCCGCACAACGCCGCGACGACGCGCTCCATCGCGGCCGATCGCGACCCCTTGACCAGCACGCTCATACCCGGCGCGAGCAGCTTTTCTAGCGCCGCGACGAGGCTGGCCTGGTCGGGATAATGGGTCGCGCCGCTACCGAACGCGGCAACCGCGGAGCGGCTGTATTCGCCCACCGCGTGCAGATGGGTGATGCCGCGACGCCGCGCGAGTTCGCCGACCTCGACATGCAGGTTGCGCGCGTTCGCACCGAGCTCGCCCATGTCGCCCATGACCAGCACGCGGATGCCCGGTTCGTCCGCGAGGACGGAAATCGCGGCCGCGAAGGAACCCGGATTCGCGTTGTAGCTGTCGTCGATGACGAGTACGCCGTCGGTGCGGTGGCGGCGCAACAGGCGTCCGGCCACCGGCGGCGCTTCTTGCAAGCCCGCCCGCATGGTTTCGAGCGGCACGCCCAGGGCTTCGGCGATCGCGCAGGCCGCGAGCGCGTTGCCGATGTTGTGGCGCCCGGAAAGCGGCAAACGGACATCGATCTCGCCTTGCGGCGTGCGCAGGCGGAATGCACTCGATTCCGGATCCTCGGCCGGCGCGGCGGGCAGGATCGCGGTGACATCCGCGTCGGCGGCAAAACCGAAGCGCAGGACCCGGCGCGCGCCGGCGAGACCCGTGAAGTACGCGGCCCAGGCATCGTCGGTGTTGACCACGGCCACGCCGTCCTCGGGCAGGGCCGTGATCAGCGCGCCCTTGGTTTCTGCAATCCCGCCGAGGCTGCCCATGCGCTCGAGGTGCGCGGGCGCGACGTTGTTGACCACCGCCACGTCGGGTTGCGCGATCGCGGCGAGGTAGGCGATGTCGCCGGGCTTGCCCGCGCCCATCTCGAGAACCAGGTAATCGGTGTCGTCCGGCATCGCGAGCAGGCTCAGCGGCAGGCCGATCTCGTTGTTGCGATTGCCGGCGTTCACATGCGCGCGACCGTGGCGCGCGAGGATCGCGCCGGCCAGGGTCTTGACCGTGGTCTTGCCGTTCGATCCGGTGATGCCGACGCAACGCACGTCGCGCTGCGCGCGGTATGCGCGCGCGATCACACCGAGTGCCGCGGGCACGTCATCGACCACGACCTGTGGCAAGCCGCCGCCGACCTCGCGCGCGACCAGTGCGGCGACCGCGCCCCGCGCCGCAGCGGCTTCGAGCAGGTCGTGGCCATCGACGCGCGCACCGGCCAGCGCGACGAACAGGTCGCCCGACGCGAGCTGCCGCGTGTCGGATGCGACACCGGTCACGACGCCGTCCGCGCCGACCAGCCGGCCGCCGGTCCAGTCCGCGATGTCGGCCAGGCGCAGCCTCATGGTTGCGCCTCCAGGATCCGTGCAACGACGCGGGCGTCATCGAACCGGTGGCGGACCCCGGCGACTTCCTGGTACGGCTCGTGGCCCTTGCCCGCGACCAGAACGACGTCACCGTCGCGCGCAGGGCCGATCGCGGCCGCGATCGCGGCCGCGCGATCACGCCGTACGATCGCATCGGCGGGCCTGCACATCCCGGCGAGGATGTCCGCGACGATCGCGTCGCCGGATTCGCCGCGCGGATTGTCGTCGCTGACGATCACCCGGTCAGCGAGCCGCTCGGCGATCGCGCCCATCTGCGGCCGCTTGCCGCGATCGCGCTCGCCACCGCAGCCGAACACGACGGTCAGCGATCCGGCAGTATGCGCGCGCAGGCTCTCCAGGGCCTGTTGCAGGGCATCGGGCGTGTGCGCGTAATCGACCACGACCAGCGGCAGCGCGTCGCGACCGCCAAGGCGCTGCATGCGTCCCGCGACCGGCACGAGCGCGGCGAGCGTCGCGCGGATCGCGTCGAAATCGAGCCCGAAGTGGCCAAGGCAGCCGCTCACCGCGAGCAGGTTCGCGACGTTGTAGCGCCCGAGCAGCGAGGTCGCGACATCGCCCTCGCCCCACGGGGTCGCGAGGTGGAAGCGCAGGCCGTTCGCATCGCTGTCGATCGCGCTCGCGCGGATGTCGGCGTCCGGCGAATCGATCGCGTAGCGCAGGCACCGGACTGTCGGCTCGAGGCCGGCGGCGATCTCGCGGCCGAACGCATCATCGACGTTGACGACCGCCGCGCCGAGGTCCGGCCACGCGAACAGGCGCCGCTTGGCCTCGCCGTAGGCGTCCATCGTGCCGTGGTAATCGAGGTGGTCGCGGCTCAGGTTGGTGAACACCGCGACATCGAACGCGACCGCGTTGACGCGGCCCTGGGCGAGCGCGTGCGAGGACACTTCCATCGCGACGCCGGTCGCGCCGCGCGCGCGGAACTCGGCGAGCAGGCCGTGCACCGCGATCGCATCGGGCGTGGTCCGCTCGCCGGGCGCGAGGTCGTCGCGCAGTCCCGCGCCGAGCGTGCCGATGGTTGCGACCCGATGGCCGGCGCGATCCAGCGCCCGGCCGAGCAATTGCACGATCGAGGTCTTGCCGTTGGTGCCGGTCACGCCGATCACGTCGAGATCGCGCGAAGGCTCGCCGAAGAAGCGTGCCGCGATCGCGCCGAGCCGCTCGCGCAAGTCATCGACCGCGATGACCGGCACGGATACGGAAACGGCGGGCGCCGGTGCGTCGCCTCCGGGCTTCTCGGCCAGGATGACGATCGCGCCGGCCGCCTGCGCCGCCGGGGCAAACTCGATACCGCGGGCAAGGCTGCCGTCGAGCGCGACGAATGCATCACCGGGGCGCACCTTGCGCGAGTCCAGCGCGAGGCCGCCGACGAGGATGTCGCCGGAACCGCCCGCGTCGCCGAATCCACCGAGCAGCTCGCGCAGGCTCATGGCAGCCGGACCGTTCACGGTGGCACCCCTTCCACGTAGTTGACCGCATCCGGTGGATAGTCCGGCGCGGGGCTGTCCGCGCCGATCGCATGGCCCGCATCCGGAGCGCCGCTGTACCAGTGCTGCACGTTGTCCGGCGACACGTCGAGCAGGCGCAATGCGTCGTCCATGACCTTGCTGAACACCGGGCCGGACACGAGGCCGCCGTAGTACACGCCTTGCGGGTCGTTGATCACGACCACGCCGACGAGCCGCGGGGCGCTGGCCGGGACGAAGCCGGCGAACAGGGACACGTAGCGGCTTTCGTAGCCGCCTGCGACGGCGCGCCGCGAAGTGCCGGTCTTGCCGGCCACGCGATAGTTCGGGATCGCGGCCTTGAGGCCCGAGCCTTCCGGGCTGACCACGGTTTCGAGCATCGCGGTGACCTTCGCCGCGATTTCCGGATCGACGACCGCGCTGTCGGGATTCAGCGCGCCCTTGACGAAGGTCGGCGCGCGCAGGCGCCCGCCATTGGCCAGCGCCGCGTACGCCTGGGCGAGCTGCAAGGGGGTCACGTTGAGGCCGTAGCCGTAGGCCAGGGTCGCTTTCTCCACCACGCCCCAACTGCTGGAAATCGGCAGGAAGCCCGGCGATTCACCCGGAAATCCGCAGCCCGTCGCCTCGCCGAATCCGAAACGGTGGAACACGTCGTACATGTGTTCGTTGGTCAGGGTCAGGGCGATCTTCGCGGCGCCGACGTTGCTCGAATGGGTGACCACGCCGGTCACGTCGAGCAGGCCCTTGTTGTGCACGTCGCGGATCAGGTAGCCGCCGAGCGCGAACGTGCCCGGCGACGTATCGACCGGTGTATGCGGCTGCCACTTGCCGCTTTCGAGCGCCGCGGAGATCGTGAACGCCTTCATCGTCGAACCGGGCTCGACGACGTCGGTGACCGCGCGATTGCGACGGAACGACGGATCGAGGTACGCGCGCGAGTTCGGGTTGAACGACGGCTGGTTGACCATCGCGAGGATCTCGCCGGTCGGCACGTCGAGCACCACCATCGAACCGGATGCCGCGCCATGCTCGAGGATCGCGGCCTTGAGCTCGCGGTACGCGACGTACTGGATGCGCCGGTCGATGGACAAGGTGAGGTCGCGGCCGGGTTGCGCCTCGTGCAGCAACTCGACGTTCTCGACGACGTGGCCGAGCCGGTCGCGGATCACGCGCTTGGAGCCGGGCTTGCCCGCGAGCCAGTCGTCGAACGCGAGTTCGAGGCCTTCCTGGCCGCGGTCGTCGATATTGGTCAAACCGAGCACGTGCGCGAGGACTTCGCCGTTCGGGTAATAGCGACGGAACTCGCGCTGGCTCGCCACGCCGGGGATGTCGAGCGCGAGGACCGCCTCGGCATCGTCGGGATTGAGATGCCGCTTCAGGAAGTAGAACTCGCGGTCGGAGCGCTGGGTCAGCTTGCGGGTCAGGCTGTCCGCATCGAGATCGAGTGCCGCCGCCAGCTCCGGGATGCGATCGGCGTGCTGCAGGACGACCGGCGGGTTCGCCCAGATCGACTGCACCGGCGTCGAGACCGCGAGTGGTTCGCCGTTGCGGTCGAAGATGGTGCCGCGCGACACCGGGATCGGGATATCGCGCAGGTAGCGCGCATCGCCCTGCTCCTGGTAGAAGTCCGTGCGCACGACCTGCAGGTCGACCGCACGCACGACCAGCGCGGTCGAAGCCAGCGCGAGCATGCACAGCACGAGGTACAAGCGCCCGCGCAGGTTGATCGGCCGGGTGCGGCGGGTCCTCGCCATGTCAGCGCCTCACCACCACGGTTTCGGCCGCGCCCGAGGACACCATGCCGAGGCGACCGCGCGCGATCTGCTCGATGCGGTTGTTCTCGGCCCAGGTCGCCTGCTCCAGTTGCAGGCGGCCGAAATCGAAATCCAGGTTGTCGCGCTCGCGGGCCAGCTCGTTCGATTCGATGAACAGCACGCGACTCTGCTGGCGCAGCCAGACGACACCGACCGCGCTGCCGATCACGGCCACGACGAGGACGCTCCAGGCAAGGCCGCGCGCGATCATGGCAGGCGCTCCGCCACGCGCAGCACCGCGCTGCGCGCCCGCGGGTTGCGCGCGAGCTCCGCGCTGCCCGCGAACCGCGCCTTGCCGATCGCGACCAGTTCGCCCGCGGCTTGGGTGGGCGGCGGCAGCCCGCGTCCGCCCTGCACGCGGCCCTCGTGGGCACGGATGAAGCGCTTGACCGCGCGGTCCTCGAGCGAGTGGAAACTGATCACCGCGAGGCGCCCCCCCGGACGCAACCGCTCGAGCGCGGCCGCAAGGCCGGTTTCGAGCGCGCCCAGTTCGTCGTTGATGAAGATGCGCAGCGCTTGGAAGGTCCGCGTGGCAGGCTGCTTGTTGCGTTCGCGATAGCCGATCGTGCGTGCGACCAGCGCCGCAAGCTGCGCGGTGCGCTCGATGCGCGCTTCGGCGCGCGCAGCGACGATCGCGCGTGCGATGCGTCGCGACAGGCGCTCCTCGCCCAAGCGCCACAGCACGTCGGCGATCTCGCGCTCATCGGCGCGCGCAAGCCAATCCGCGACGCTTTCGCCACTATCCGGATCCATGCGCATGTCGAGCGGACCGTCGGCCTGGAAACTGAAGCCGCGCGCGGCCTCGTCGAGCTGTGGCGAAGACACGCCGAGATCGAGCAGCACGCCGTCGAGCCCGTGGCGAGCGGCATCCCAGTTCGCGAGATCCGCGAAGCTCGCCCGGCGGATGCATACGCGCGGATCGTCGCCGAACCTGGCCTGCGCATCCGCGATCGCGACCGGATCGCGGTCGACGAGCAACAGACGCCCTTCCGGCCCGAGCCGTTCGAGCAGGCCTCGCGCGTGGCCGCCGCGCCCGTAGGTGCCGTCGAGATAGACGCCATCGGCGCGCACGTTGAGAGCATCGAGCGCCTCCTCGAGCAATACCGGAACGTGGGTGAGTCCATTCGTCATGCCGCCGTCTGCCACTGCTTCGCTCCTTCCGCCGGTCGCGCGTCCGACCGGGACGGAGCCGTATGTCGTTACAGGGTCAACTCGAGCATGTCCTCCGTGACCTGGTCTTCGCCGATGGTTTCGCGGATCTTGGCGAGATGCGCGAGCTCACTCCACAACTCGAACTTGTTGCCCATGCCGAGCAGGACCGCCTTCTTCTCGATGCCCGCCGCGCCGCGCTGGCTCGCCGGAAGCAAGATGCGACCGTTGCCGTCCGGCTCGACCATCGCCGCCGCGCCGACGAGTTTCATCTGCAGGTTGCGATGCGTGGCCTTGACGCTCGACAACGCGTTGACCTGGTCGCGCACGCGCTCCCATTCGGCCTGCGGGAACAGCCACAGGCAGCCGCTTTCGAACGGGTTGTAGGTGACCACGAGGCGATTGGCCGATTCCCGCGCCACCGCGTCGCGATGGACCGCGGGAATGGCCATGCGGCCCTTCTCGTCCAAGGTGACGGCGGATTCGCCCTGAAACATTCCACTAAATCCCACAAAAAACCACTATCGCCCACCTTATGCCGGGCAATGGGACGTGTCAAGAAAAATCCGGGCCCGAAACGTGCCGAAAATCCCAATACAGACAATCACTTTGCAGATGCCGCCAGGAGCCTCGATCAGCACGACACCCGGCCCAAGGACAAGCCTTTCGCCACATCAACCACTTGCAGGACATATCTACAGCGACGCATCAATAAATCTGCGGTCGCGCTGGCCCTTGGCCCCCTGGCCAAAGTATCCTTGCCGACGAAGTCAGCCAGGCAATCGCGGTGCGTTCGCGCATCGAGGAAAGTCCGGGCTCCACAGGGCAGGGTGCCAGGTAACACCTGGGCGGCGCGAGCCGACGGCCAGTGCAACAGAAAGCAAACCGCCGATGGCCCCGCAAGGGGATCAGGCAAGGGTGAAATGGTGCGGCAAGAGCGCACCGCGCGCGGGGACAACGCCGCGTGGCACGGTAAACCCCACCCGGAGCAAGACCGAATAGGGGAGCCATGACGCGGCCCGCGTCGCTCCCGGGTTGGTCGCTCGAGCCTTGCGGCGACGCAAGGCCCAGAGGAATGATTGCCCACGACAAAACCCGGCTTATCGGCTGGCTTCTTCATTTGCTTGATGGCGGGGAAAGTCCATCCCGGGACTTTCCCCGCTCGCCGAGTCCGGTACCCGCCCGGACTCGGCTCCGCGACGCCCCGCGTCGCGAGCGATGCTCCCGGCATCGCGTCTCCGGCATTGCCGTGTAACGCTGACGGGAGAGTTACTGATGGCGGGGAAAGTCCATCCGTGGACTTTCCCCACTCGCCGAGTCCGGTACACGCCCGGACTCGGCTCCGCGACGCCCCGCGTCGCGAGCGATGCTCCCGGCATCGC
>CAYWZC010000002.1:0-16357 GCA_964462745.1 uncultured Rhodanobacteraceae bacterium | reverse complement strand
AACGCTGACGGGAGAGTTACTGATGGCGGGGAAAGTCCATCCGTGGACTTTCCCCGCTCGCCGATCACGACCTGATGACCGTGCAGCGCCCGATACATCCCTTCGCCAAGCCGAGCAAGATCGGCTCTACAGGGCACGAGGCTCGTAGAGCGGAGCTTGCTCCGCTGATGCGGGCCCGGGATCCCCGCGCCTGACGCCCCGCACGCACGTCCATGTCGCCGGGACGGCGGGGACCCGCAACCCGTTCACCGTCCGATCTCGCGCCGCCGCGCGCCTCCTGTCATCCTTCCCCGTTCGGCTGTCCACCGTCCTCCAGCCCATACAACGCCTTGCGCGGTGCGCCGGTGATCGCGGCGGCAAGCTTGGCCGCGCGGGCCGGGGCCAGTTCCTCGCGCAGCAGGGCGAACACGCGCCGGCCTTCCGCGAGTTGCACGCCGGCTTGCGTGTCGCCCGCGCCACTTGTCAGCACGACGAATTCGCCGCGACGCTGGTCCGCATCTTCGACGACCCGCCGCGCCAGTTCGGCCAGCGGCGCCGCGAGAATCGTCTCGAAGCGCTTGGTCAGTTCGCGCGCGAGCACGGCTTCACGTTCACCACCGAACCCCCCGGCGAGGTCGGCCAGCATCGCCTCGATGCGATGGCTGGCCTCGTAGAAGATCAAGGTGCGCGATTCGCCGGCCAGCGCCTGTATGCGCGTTCGGCGCAAGCCCGCCTTCGCCGGCAGGAAACCCTCGAACACGAAACGGTCGCTCGGCAGGCCCGCAACCGACAGCGCCGCGATCGCGGCGCACGGTCCGGGCACCGGCGACACGCGAAAGCCCGCCGCGCGCGCCGCGCGCACCACGCGATAACCCGGATCGCTGACGAGCGGCGTACCCGCATCGGAGATCAGCGCGATCTCCTCGCCCGCCGCGAGGCGTTCGAGGATGCGCGCGGTCTGCGCAAGTTCGTTGTGTTCGTGCACGGCGACGAGCGGGGCGCGGCTGCCCGCGCGGGCGAGCAGCGGGCCGCTGTGGCGCGTATCCTCGGCGGCGACCAGCGCGACCCGGCCGAGCACCTCGACCGCGCGTGGCGAAAGATCATCGAGATTGCCGATCGGCGTCGCCACCACCCAAAGACAGGCCTTCTCGCTCATCGTGTTCTCCGAAGTCGTGCACCAGCCCACGCGGGTTCGGCCGCAGGGCGACCGATCCGCTATCATCGTGCCACTGTTCGGCAACGCACGGGTCACGATGACAGTCCAGCGAATGCGCATTCTCCTTCGTGGCGCCGGCCTGCTGACCCTCGTGCTGGCACTGGCCGCCTGTGCCACCGTGACCCGACTGACGCCGGAGCAGACCGCCGCCGCAGATCGTGCGGAACAGTTGTACCGCGTCGGCGAGTTCGAGCGGGCCGCGAACGAGTTCATGGCCCTGGCGCGTGATCGCGGCGCTGCCAGCGGCGCCCATTACCGCTTGCGCGCCGCCGAAGCCTATCGCGAGTCGGGCGATCTCGATCGCGCCGCGCGCGCGCTCGGCAGCATCAAGCACCGCCATCTCGAACCCGGCGACCAGATGCGCCTGGACCTGCTCGACGCCGAGATCGCGCTCGCGGCGGGAGACGCGGCGCGTGCCCGAACCCTGCTCGCGTTTCCCGAAAACCGCCTGCCCGAAAACCTGCGCTTGCGAGCGCTCGAACTGCGCGCGCGAAGCGATGTCCTGGCCGGCGATCGCTTTGCCGCGGCGCGCGCACGCGCGCAACTCGACCGGCTCCTGAGCGGCACCGACCGCGCGCAGAATCGCGAGGAACTGCTGCGGACGCTTGCCGCCCTCGAGCCCGGCGTATTGCGCGCGAGGTATGAAACCCTGCGCCCGGACGACGCGCTGGTCCCGTGGATCGAGGAAGCATTGCGCGACCGCGGCGAGGCGCTGCCGCGTGCGCTGGCGCGCGCCGACCGACCGGTCGGCACCCTGCTGCCCGGTGACGACGGATCGCTCGCGCGCGAGGGTTATCGCCGCCTCGAACAGATCGCCCTGCTGCTGCCGCTGTCCGGCGGGCTCGCGAATGTCTCGCAACCGATCCGCGACGGGTTCCTGGCCGCCCATTTCGCGGCTCCCGCGGAACAGCGGCCGGCGATCCGCCTGTACGATTCGGGCGTGACGCCGGAGGACGCCCTCGCCGCATATCGCCGCGCGATCGACGAAGGCGCGGACCACGTGGTCGGACCGCTGCAACGCGAAGCGGTCGGCCTGCTGTTCCACCAGCCGTTGCCGGTCCCGACCCTCGCCCTGAACCACCCCGACACCGGCGAGGTGCCGCCGCCCGGCAACGCGGAATACGGCTTGCTGCCCGATGCCGAAGGCGCGCAGGCCGCCGAGCACATGCTCCAGCGCGGCATCCTGCAAGCGGCGGTCATCATCGCGGAGGCCGATTGGGCGGAACGCGCCGCACGCGCATTCCGGGCCCAGTTCGAGGCCGGCGGCGGGCGCATCGCGGGCGAAGCGCGCCTGGCCGACGACACGGTCGACTACCAGGTGTCGATCACCCACGCGACCGCGGGGCTCGGCAGCGGTCCGGATGCCGGAGTCTTCATCAGCATGCGGCCACGACAGGCGCGCCTGCTGTTGCCGCAAATGAAGATCGCGCGCATCGCCGCGCCGGTCTTTGCGACTTCGCACACCTACTCGGGTGACTCGAATCCCGGCCTCAACCGGGATCTCGATGGCGTCGAGTTCTGCGACGCGCCGTGGCTGCTCGGCGACATGCCGGGCACCGTGTCGCACGAACAGATGACCCGCGATTTCCCGGGTCTCGGCGGCATCGGCGCGCGCCTGTTCGCATTCGGCATGGACGCCTACGCATTGCTGCCGTATCTCGACTGGCTGCTCGGCCATCCCGATGCCTACCTCGACGGAGCCACGGGACAGCTGACCGCGGACCCCTTCGGCCGCATCCATCGGCTCATGAGCTGGGCGCGTTTCGTCAACGGCGTCGCGCAACCGGTACAGGGTGCGCTCAGCGCGAGCCCCGTACCGTTGCCATGACCACCCGCGCGACGGGCGGCCGCTACGAGGACGTCGCCCTCGCCCACCTGCAACGGGCCGGATTGCGCCTGATTGCACGTAACGTAACCTATCGACACGGCGAACTGGACCTGGTCATGAGCGATGGCGCGGACGTCGTGTTCGTCGAGGTGCGCTATCGGCGCTCGGCCCGTTTCGGCGATGGCGTCGACTCGATCGGACCCGCGAAACGCGGCAAGCTCGTGCGCGCCGCGCAGCTGTTCCTCGCCGCGAATCCGGCGCTCGCGAGGCAGGCGTGCCGGTTCGACGTCGTCGCGATCAGCGATGCGGACAGCGAGCCGCACTGGCTGCGCAACGCATTCGAAACCTGCTGAGGATCCATCAATGCCGCGTCGATTCGCCCTCGCCATTCTCGTGTCGCTCCTGTCCGCCTCCTTGTCCGGCTGCATCGCCGCGATCATGGGCGGCACGCTGGTCGGCGCGAACGCGGCGCACGACCGGCGCGGGTTCGGCACCGTGGTGGACGATCGGCGCATCCAGTTGTCGGCCTACGACGCCCTGAACCAGGACAAGGAACTCGCGCTCGACAACCGCGTCGTCATCGTCGTCTACAACGGCGTCATGCTGCTGGTCGGCGAAGTGCGCAATGCGGAACTGAAGCAGCGCGCCGAACGGCTCGTCAGTGGATTCGAGGGCGTGCGACGCCTGGTCAACGAGATCGAGGTACGCGAGCCGGAAGGATTCTGGTCGAGCCGCCGCGACAACTACATCAGCGGACGGGTCAAGACCGCCCTGCTCGACATCACCAGCCTGCCGGGATTCGAACCGACGCGCGTGAACGTCACGACCGTGCATCGCACGGTCTACCTGTTCGGCCTGGTCAGCCGCGAGGAGGAACGCGCGGTGACCGACATCGCACGCAACGTCAATGGCGTGGAGCATGTGGTCAAGATTTTCGAGTATATGGATTGACGGGAGACGGGAGACGACGGATGTTCGCGCTTTCGCTGGCGTGGTGATAACGGATTCGGGCAACGGAGAAGGTATGAACAGTTCGAGAACCCTGCTTGCCGCAGCGATGCTCGCGGGATCGCTCGGTGCAATCCAGCCGGTTCATGCGGATGAGCTCGTGTGCCGGCTTGCGTTCGAGATGTCCGGCTGGTCGGCGTTCTACAAGACCGCGAGCGGCGGCGGCACGGTTACCTGCGACAACGGCCAGAGCATGGTGGTCAAGCTGCGCGCGAAGGGCGGCGGCCTGACCTTCGGCAAGACCGAGATCGAGGACGGCCATGGCCGCTTCAGCGGCATCCACCGCATCGAGGACGTGCTCGGTCATTACGCGACTGCCGAAGCGCATGCGGGCAGCGGCGCGAGTTCGTCCAAGGCCCAGGTCGTCACCAAGGGCGACGTGTCGCTCGCGTTGACCGGCACCGGACACGGGTTCAATCTCGGCGTCGCGGCCGGCGCATTCATCATCGAGCGCTAGCCGGACGCGTCGCGGACCGCGACCGCGCAGCAACCGCACGAATCGAG
Organism: uncultured Rhodanobacteraceae bacterium; assembly: GCA_964462745.1. Lineage (GTDB taxonomy): Bacteria > Pseudomonadota > Gammaproteobacteria > Xanthomonadales > Rhodanobacteraceae > Dokdonella_A. The sequence continues at coordinate 11,822 of CAYWZC010000002.1, read as the reverse complement.
CCATGACCATCGCCGCGGATCTCCAGCGCGAACTGACCGCCATCTTCGGCGCGGCCGCGAGCTTCGATCCGGCCGAATGCCTGGCCTACGGTTACGACAATTCGCGGCGCGTCGAACCACCCGATGCGCTCGTGTTTTCGACGACGCACGACGAAGTGGCCGCACTCGTGGCCACGTGTCGCAAGCATCGTGTGCCGTTGATCGCACGCGGACGCGGTACCAACACAACCGGTGCGACGGTGCCGATCGCGGGCGGCGTGGTCGCGAGTTTCGAGCGCATGAATCGCATCCTGCGGATCGACCCGGACAATCGCCTCGCGGTCGTCGAACCGGGCGTGTTGAATGGCGACTTGCAGGCGGCACTCGCGCCGCACGGCTTCTTCTGGCCGCCCGATCCGACCTCGGCGCCGTATTGCACGGTCGGCGGCAATCTCGCCTGCAACGCGGGCGGTCCGCGCGCGGTCAAGTACGGCGCGACCCGCGACAACGTGCTCGCGCTGCGCGCGGTGGCCGGCAACGGAAGCGCATTCCGTGCCGGCATGCCGACCACCAAGGGCGCGACCGGCTACGACCTCGTGCGCCTGCTGGTCGGCTCCGAAGGCACGCTCGCGGTCATCACCGAAGCGACCCTGAAGCTTGCGCCACTGGCGCAGGGCAAACGTACCCTGCGCGCCACCTACGCCGATGTCGGCGCGGCCGCGGCCGCAGTCGCGCGCATCATGGCCCAGCCGGTGACGCCGTGCGCGCTCGAGTTCCTCGACGACGAAGCGCTGTCGCTCGCCCGCGCGCGCGCCGGCGAAGCGGTGCCTGCCGCGGGCGCGATGCTGCTGATCGAAGTCGACGGCCGCGACGACACCCTCGACAGCGCCGCAAGGGCGGTCGCGGACGCGGCGCAGGGCGACGGACTCCTGGAACTGCGCCGCGCCGCAAACGAAGCCGAAGTGGCCGAGCTGTGGGCCGCACGACGCGCATTGTCCCCAGCGCTTCGCGATCTTTCGCCCAACAAGATCAACGAGGACGTGGTCGTGCCGGTCAGTCGCGTGCCCGAACTCGTCGCGGCAACCAGGCGACTCGCCGCGCAGCATCACCTGCCGATCGTGACCTTCGGCCATGCGGGCAACGGCAACCTGCACGTCAACCTGCTGCCGCGCGATGCGACCGAGATGGCCGCGGCGGAACGCTGCCTCGCCGAGCTGTTCGAGGTCGTCGTCGCGCTCGACGGAACCCTGTCCGGCGAACACGGCATCGGCCTCGCCAAACGCGACTTCATGGCGCGCGCGCTCGACCCGGGTGCACTCGACCTCATGCGCGCCGTCAAGCGTACGTTCGATCCGGACGGCATCCTGAATCCGGGAAAGCTGTTGCCGGCTTGAAGCCGGGTTCACGCGCTGGCAGCGCTCGCACGCAAAGTACGCAGCTGAAAACTTGCTCCTGCGATCGCATCGGGACTCCCGCAGGAACAGGCTTCAGCCGTGATCCGTCTTCTCCGAGCCCCACCAGGCCTTAGTCGCGTTCGGCAGCGCTCTGATCGCGGATGGCGCGGAACTCCGAACCGGTGCCCCAGTTCGGCCACTCGTTCGATTCGGCGAGCTGGCGACCGAGCGTGTAGAGCATCGGCAGGTCGTGGACCATGCCCGCGAACGTCCAGTCGGCCTGCCATTCATCGGCTGGCTGGTGGTAGCGATCCTTCGTGTACGCCTTGCCCGCCGCCTCGCCCGCGGCGACGCCGCCCTCGACGAGATCCTCGCCCGAGCCATAGGAAATCGCGGGCACGCCGCGCTTCGCGAACGGGAAATGGTCGGAGCGGAAGAAGTAGCCCGCTTCCGGATGCGAGTCGGGCTTGAAGGCGAGATCGAACTGCTTCGCAACCGCGACGAGATCGTCGAGCAGGCCGAGCTTCGCGCTGCCCGAGATCGTGAAATCGCGCGCCGGTCCGTTCGGATCGAGCGCATCCATATTGATCACGCCGACCGTCTTCGCGAGCGGATACAACGGATTCGAGGCGTAATACTCGGAGCCGAGTAGGCCCTTCTCCTCGGCGGTCACGTTGAGGAACACGATCGAGCGCCCGGTGCGCGGCTGGCTCGCGAACGCACGCGCGATTTCGATCAGGGCCGCGGTGCCGGTCGCATTGTCGACCGCGCCGTTGTAGATCGTGTCGCCGCTCGCATCGGGACGACCGATACCGAGATGATCCCAGTGCGCACTGTAGATCACGGTTTCGTCGGGCCGCTCGGTGCCTTCGAGGCGACCGACGATGTTGTGCGAGGTGATGACCTGCGCGTCGACGTCGAAGCTCGCCGACAGGGTCGCGCCCTTCAGCGTCACCGGCTTGAAGTCGCGGGTTTGCGCCGTGCGCTTCAGCGCCGCGAAATCGAGCCCCGCATCCTCGAACCACTTCACTGCCACATCGTGCTGGATCCAGCCTTCGACCTGCGGATGCTTGTCGGCCGGCTTGTCGCGCACGATGTCGAACATCGTGTTGGTGTTGGAGTTCTTGACCGTCGCCCAGCCGTACGAGGCCGGCGCGGTCTCGTGCACCACCAGCATGCCGAGCGCACCCTGGCGCGCGGCTTCCTCGTACTTGTAGGTCCAGCGGCCGTAATAGGTCATCGCCTTGCCGCCGAAGTCGCCCGTGCCGGTCTCGAAATCCGGATCGTTGACCAGCACGATGCCGATCTTGCCGGCAAGATCGACGCCCTTGAAGTCGTCCCAGTCGCGCTCGGGCGCGGTGATGCCGTAGCCGACGAACACGAGCGGCGCATCCTCGATGCGCACCTTCTTCGAGCCGTCCATCGATGCACGCACCGCGATCTGCTCACCCTGGGTGAGGGTTTCGTGTCGATCACCCACGTTGAACGACAGTTTCGGCGTGTCCTTGATCGCGAAGCGGCCGAGCGGCACCGCCTGGGTCCAGCCGCGCTTGCCGTCCACGAGATCGCCACCCGGTTCGAGACCGGCTGCCTGCATCTGCTGCGTCACGTAGGCAACCGTCCTGGTTTCGGCCGGCGTCGCCGGTCCCCGGCCCTCGAACTCATCCGAGGACAGCACCTTGACCATCGCCGACAGTTGCTTCGCGTCGAAGGTCGGCGCCTCGGCGGCGGTTGCGGTCGTGGCCACGCACAAGGTGGCGATGGTTGCGATCAGACGATTCATGCACGTACCCCGGTGGCGGACATCGGGCCATGGTAGGCAAGCCCGGCGGATACGTCCACGTTTCAAGTGCCGGTACGCCTCGATGCGCGGTCGGCTGCCGCTTCGACGAGGCGACCGCTGTTCAGAAGATGTGCAGCAGCACGGCCAGCACGATCGCGGCCCAGCCCCCTGCGAACGCATCGTCCAGCATGACGCCGAAGCCGCCCTTGACGTTGCGGTCGGCCCACGACGCGGGCCACGGTTTCCACACGTCGAACACGCGGAACAACACGAAGCCGGCGAGTACCCAGGCCGCGCCGCGCGACCAGGCGAGCAACGGCACGAGCGCAATCCACTGGCCGACGAACTCATCCCAGACGATCACGCCGGGATCGGAAACGCCGAGACGGCGCACGACGATCGACGAGACCCAGACGCCGAGCGCGAACGCCGCCACGAGCGCGAGCACATGGACCGGCCACGGCAGTTCGCGCAACGCGACCCATGGAATCAGCGCGACCGCGGAACCCGCCGTGCCGGGCGCGAACGGACTCAGCCCCGCGCCGAATCCCGACGCGATCCAGCCGGCCGGATGGCCGAACAGCGCGCGCCGCTGACCCGCGTCGAGTCTCACGTGAAATGCTCCCAGCCGCGTCGATCGACGGCGATCTCGCGGCGTCCGGCATCGAACACGCGCACACCCTCGCCTGCGACGACGCGCCCGATGCGCGTCGCACCGCCGTCGATGCGGGCCAGGTCCCGGCCGACGGCGTCCGCTTTCGACTCCGGTACGGTGAACGCGAGCTCGTAGTCGTCGCCGCCCGCGAGTTGAAATTGCCGGCGCGCATCGGCATCGAGCAAGGCAAGCAAGGCGGACGACGCAGGCAACCGTTCCGCGTCGATCTCGATACCGACGCCGCTCGCAGCCGCGACGTGACCGAGATCGGCGACCAGTCCGTCGGAAACATCGATGCAGGCGTTCGCCACGTCGCGCAACGCGAGGCCCGCCGCAATGCGCGGCATGGGCCGGTGCAGGCGTGCGAGCAGGCGCTCGCGTGCATCGGATGCGCCGGTCGACGGCGCCGTTTCGCGCCCGCTCCGGGCGACGAGTTGCAGGCCGGCAGCCGCATCACCGAGCGTGCCGGTCACGAATACCGCATCGCCGGGCCGCGCCGCGTCGCGACGCAAGGCGCCTCCCGCCGGCACGAACCCATGCACGGTCACGTTGACCGCGAGCGGCCCACGCGCGAGGTCGCCACCGACGAGCGCAATCCGATGTCGTTCGGCCAGTTCCGCGAATCCGGCAATGAATCCGGCAATGAAATCGCGATCGCCGTCGGGCAGGGTCAGCGCGAGCAGGGCCCAGGCCGGACTCGCACCCATCGCGGCGAGGTCGCTGAGATTGACCGCAAGCGCCTTCCAGCCGATGTCCGCAGCGGCCGTCGCGGGCGGGAAATGCACGCCGGCAACCAGCGTGTCGGTGCATGCCACGAGTTCGTGGCCGGCCGGCGGCGACAGTACGGCCGCATCGTCGCCGATCCCGAGCCGCACGTCGGCGCGTTCGACCGCGCCATGTGCGCGGATCAGGTCGACCAGGTCGAACTCCGCGCTCACTTCCTGCCCGCGTGGTACTCGACTTCGCGCCATTGCGCCGCGAGCTTGTCGAGCACGCCGTTGACGAAGGTATGGCCGTGTTCGGAACCGAACCGGCGCGCGACCTCGATGGCTTCGTTGATGACGACGCGATACGGCACGTCGAGGCGGTGGCGCAGCTCGTAGGCCGCGATGCGCAGCGCCGCGCGTTCGATCGGGTCGACTTCGGCGATGCTGCGGTCGAGGAACGGGACGATGCCGGCGTCGAGTTCCGCGCAATGCCGGTCCACGCCGCGCAGCAGGTCCTCGAAGTACGCGACGTCCGCGATCTCCATGTCCTGCTCGTCGCGGAACTGTTCGATCACCGCGACCATGCGGCTGCCGGACATCTGCCACGCATAGATCGCCTGCAGCGCACGCCGCCGCGCGCGCGCGCGTGCGGTCGGATCGACGCCGTCCGGTCGGTGCGGATGGGATGCGTGCGGATTCACAGGCGCCGCCACAGGTCGGCCATTTCGAGCGCCGCGAGTGCGACGTCCGCGCCCTTGTTGCCGTGCGCACCGCCTGCGCGCGCCTGCGCGTCGGCGTGGCGCTCGACCGCGAGCACGCCGTTCAGCACCGGCACGTGCGAATCCAGCGCGACGCGCATGAGCCCCTGCGCACACCCGTCGGCGACGTGGGCGTAATGGCGCGTGTCGCCGCGCACCACGCAGCCGAGCGCGATGATCGCGGCATGGCCGCCCTGCCCCGCGAGTCGCGCCGCGACCTGCGGGATTTCCCACGCGCCGGGCACGCGCACGAGGTCGATCGCACCCTCCGCGACGCCGTGTTCGCGCAAGGTCGCGCGCGCGCCTTCGACCAGGATGTCGACGATGCGTGGATTCCAGCGGCTCGCGATGATCGCGAATCGCGCGTCGGCGGCGGATCGCGGTTCCCCGATAAAATCTGGCATCTGGTGGCGGCGTCTTGAAGGGACGCGAAGTTTACCAGCAGACGTTACCGGCATCCGGCGGACGTCGTCCGCGTCAGGCGCCGTGTTCGTGCCCCACGACCTCGATGCCGAAACCGGCGAGGCCGACCAGCGGGCGCGGCGTGCCGAGCACGCGCAGGCGGCGCACGCCGAGATCGGCAAGGATTTGCGCGCCGAGGCCGACTTCGCGCCATTCGCGCTGGGCCGCGGACCGTGCGTCCGCCGGTTGCGGGTCGCGCGCAAGACGAGCAACCAGACCGTCGCCGGGGTCCTCGCCCGCCAGCACGATGACCACGCCGCGCCCCGCTTCGGCGACCTTGCGCAGCGCGGCGGTCACGTTCAGGCCCAGGTCGTCGCGGCGCAGGTGCAACACGTCGGACAGGATGTTGCGCACATGCACGCGGGTCAGGACCGGTTCGCCGTCGTCGATCGTGCCGAGCACGAGCGCGAAATGCAGGTCGCCGCGCAGCACGTCGCGGTAGGCAACGAGGCGGAACCGACCGAATTCGGTATCGGCCTCGTCGTCGTGCACGCGTACCAGGGTCTTTTCGGTTTCGAGCCGATGGCGGATCAGGTCGGCGACCGTGCCGATCTTGAGGCCGTGGCGTTGCGCGAAGCGTTCCAGCTCCGGTCGCCGCGCCATGCTGCCGTCTTCGTGCAGGATCTCGACCAGCACGCCGGCCGGCTCGAATCCGGCCAGCGCGGCGAGATCGGCAGCCGCCTCGGTGTGCCCCGCGCGGCGCAGCACGCCCCCCTCCTGCGCGGTCAGCGGAAACACGTGCCCGGGCTGGGTGAGGTCGGCCGGGCCTGCACCGGGCGCGACCGCGGCCTGGATCGTGCGCGCGCGATCATGTGCGGAGATGCCGGTGGTGACACCTTCGGCCGCCTCGATCGACACGGTGAAATTCGTGTGGTGCGGCGACGTATTGTCGCGCACCATCGGTTGCAGGCCGAGCTGGCGACAGCGATCGCCGCTCAGCGCGAGGCAGATCAGTCCGCGCCCCTCGCGCGCCATGAAGTTGATGTCCTCGGGCCGCACCGCCGTGGCGGCCATGATGAGGTCGCCCTCGTTCTCGCGATCCTCGTCGTCGAGGATGACGACCATGCGGCCGGCGCGGATTTCCTCGATGAGTTCGGGAATGGTGTTGAGCGGCATGGCGGCGAGACGGGAGACGGGAGACGGGAGACGGGAGACGGGAGACGGGAGACGGGAGACGGGAATGATAATCGGGAAGGACCAGGGTTGCGGAAAGCTGTCGCTGGCTACCGGTTACCGATTCCCGAAGGCCATCAGGCGTTCGGCATAGCGTGCGATCAGGTCGACTTCGAGGTTCACGGAGTCGCCGGAGCGGCGTTGCTCGAACGTGGTGTGGTCGATCGTGTGCGGTATCAGGTTGACGCCGAAGCGTGCGCCATCGACTTCGTTCACGGTCAGGCTGACGCCGTCGATCGCGATCGAGCCCTTGGCGGCGACGTAGCGCGCGATGTCGGGCGGCGCTTCGAACGTCCAGCGTTGCGAGCGCGCGTCCTCGCGCACGTCGATGACACGACCGATGCCATCGACGTGGCCGGAAACGAGGTGACCGCCGAGTCGGTCGGCCAGGCGCAGCGCGCGTTCGAGATTGACCGCCGCGCCTTCGCCGCAATCGCCGAGCGTGGTGCACGCAAGGGTTTCGTTCGACACGTCGAAGCCGAGCCGCGAGACGTCGATCGCGACGACCGTCAGGCAAACGCCGCCGACCGCGATGCTCTCGCCGAGCCGCAGGTCGCCGAGATCCAGCGACGCCGCATCGATGACGAGGCGCACGTCACCGCCTCGCGCTTCGCGCTGCGCGATGCGGCCGACCGCCTCGATGATTCCGGTGAACATGTCGAACGTTCCTCGCAAGACGCTAGCATCACGGTTGAAGCCGGTTCCTACAACATCGCACACCACCGTAGGAGCAAGCTTCAGCTGCGATGCTCTTCTCGCGGCGCCACACGACACACAAAGCATCACGGCTGAAGCCGGTTCCTACAACATCGCACACCATCGTAGGAGCAAGCTTCCGCTGCGATGCTCTTCCTGCGGCGCCACACGACACATAACGCATCACCGCTGAAGCCGGTTCCTACAACGTCGCACACCATCGTAGGAGCAAGCTTCAGCTGCGATGCTCTTCTCGCGGCGCCACACGACACACAAAGCATCACGGCTGAAGCCGGTTCCTATGGGGGTCGGGCGCCGTCGGGTGCCGGGCGCAGCAGCAACCGCAGGTCATCGCCCACCGCGCGCCGCTCGATCGTGCGCAGTTCGTAACGCCCGGCCATCGTCGTCAGCGGCGGCAGGTACAGCAGCGGGCGCGCGTCGTCGCCGAGCAACACCGGCGCGACGTACAGCAGCAGTTCGTCGACCAGGCCCGCGGTCAGCCACGCACCGGCCAGGGTCGCGCCGGCTTCGACCTGCACCTCGTTGCAACCACGCGTGGCGAGCAGGCCGAGCACCGCATCGAGATCGAGGTGGGAACCGCGCATTTCAACCGGCACGCATTCGACCTTGTCGAAGTGTGCGGCGCGACGCGCATTCGGCGCATGCAGGACCAGGGTCGGTGCGCTTCCGTCGATGACCTTGGCGCCGGCCGGGGTCGCGAGTCCGGTATCGAGCACGACGCGCAACGGCGGCACGAACAACGGCCGTGCGCCTTCCACGTCCGGAATGCGCACGGTGAGCTGCGGATCGTCGGCACGCAACGTGCCGCTGCCGGTCAGCAGCGCCGAGGATCGCGCGCGCCAGCGTTGCACGTCGGCGCGAGCGGCCTCGCCGCTGATCCATTTCGAGGTACCGTCGGACAGCGCGGTGCGCGCATCGAGGCTGATCGCGAGCTTGACGCGCAGCCACGGCCGCCCGCGTTCGACGCGATGGAAGAATCCACGATTCAGTTCGCGCGCGGGCTCGCGCATCAGGCCGGATTCGACCACGATTCCGGCTGCGCGCAAACGTTGCATCGCATCGCCATCGCTCTGGTCGACATCCTCGCTCGCGACGACGACGCGCGCGACGCCGGCCGCGACCAATGCATCGGCGCACGGCGGCGTGCGCCCGTGCAGGCCACACGGTTCCAGCGTGACGTAGACCGTCGCGCCGCGAGCGCGCTCACCGGCCTCCGTGAGCGCGAACACCTCCGCATGCGCCTCGCCTGCGCGGCGGTGCCAGCCGCTGCCGACCACGTCGTCTCCCTGCGCGATGACGCAGCCCACGCGCGGGTTCGGCTGGGTCGTCCACAAGCCGCGTTCGGCGAGACGCAGCGCCAACGCCATGTGACGATGATCGGTCGCACTGAAGGCCGGGCGCGCTGCGTCGGTCACGAGGATTTGCCGTCCGCTTCGCGCAATTCGTCCAGCAGCGGCAACTGCAAGCCCTCGAGCGCCGGCAGGTCGCGTTCCAGGCGTTCGATCTCCTCGCGAAACGCCTGCACGTCCTCGAAGCGCCGGTACACCGAAGCGAAGCGCACGAACGCGACCTGGTCGATGCCCTTGAGTTCGCGCATGACCGCTTCGCCGATGCGCAACGAAGGCACTTCGCGTTCGCCGCTGGCACGCAGGTCGTGGATCACCGTACGCACCGCCGCATCGACCCGGTCGCTGCCGACCGGCCGCTTCTGCAACGCGCGTTCGAAACCCGCGCGCAGCTTGGCCTCGTCGAACGGCTCGCGCCGGCCATCGCTCTTGACCACCACCGGCAACTTGATCTCCGCGGTCTCGAAGGTGTTGAAACGTTCACCGCAGGCTGCGCATTCGCGGCGCCGGCGCACCGTGTCGCCTTCCTCGGTCAAGCGCGAATCGATGACCCGCGTGTCTTCGTGCTGGCAGAACGGGCAGTGCATCAGAAAGCCGGGAATCGGGAATCGGGAATTGGGAATGGGAGAGCCCCCCCCATCGTGCACCGAGCTCTTGCGATTCCCGATTCCCTATTCCCCATTCCCGGCTCCGTACACCGGATACCGGCGGCATTGCGCGGTGACCTTGTCGCGTACCGCGGCGATCACGTTATCGTCCGTCGGCGCGTCGAGCACGTCGCAGATCCAGCCGGCGAGTTCGGTGCAATCGACCTCCGTGTAGCCACGCGTGGTCACGGCCGGGGTACCGATGCGCAGACCCGAGGTAACGAACGGCGAACGCGGATCGTTCGGTACCGCATTCTTGTTGACCGTGATGTGCGCCTTGCCGAGCGCGGCTTCGGCGTCCTTGCCGGTCACGTCACGACCGATCAGGTCGACCAGCATCAGGTGGTTTTCGGTGCCGCCGGACACGATCTTCAGGCCGCGCCCGATGAACGCGTTCGCCATCGCCTGCGCGTTCTTCACTACCTGCGTCTGGTATTCGCGGAAGCCCGGTTCGAGCGCCTCCTTGAACGCGACCGCCTTGGCCGCGATGACGTGCATGAGCGGGCCGCCCTGGATGCCGGGAAACACGATCGATTGCAGCTTCTTCTCGATGTCCTCGCCCGCAGGCCCCATTGCGGAATGTTTCGCGACGATCAGGCCGCCGCGCGGACCGCGCAGGGTCTTGTGCGTGGTCGAGGTCACGACGTGTGCGTGCGGCAGCGGGCTCGGATACACGCCGGCCGCGACCAGACCTGCGACGTGCGCCATGTCGACGAACAGGTACGCGCCGACCCGATCCGCGATCGCGCGGAATCGCGCCCAGTCGATCTTCCGCGAATACGCGCTGAAACCGGCCACGACCATCGCGGGCTCGTGCTCCACCGCGAGCCGTTCGACCTCGTCGTAATCGATCAGGCCGTCGTCGTCGACGCCATACTGCACCGCGTTGAACAGCTTGCCGCTGAGGTTGGGCTTGGCGCCGTGGGTCAGGTGGCCGCCATGCGCGAGCGACATGCCGAGGATCGTGTCGCCGGGTTTCAGCAGCGCGAAATACACGGCCTGGTTCGCCTGCGAGCCCGAATGTGGCTGCACGTTCGCGTAGTCGCAGTCGAACAATTGCTTCAGGCGCTCGATCGCGAGCTTCTCGGCCACGTCCACGTATTCGCAACCGCCGTAATAACGCTTGCCGGGGTAGCCCTCGGCGTACTTGTTGGTCAGCACCGAGCCCTGCGCCTCGAGCACCCGCGGGCTCGCGTAGTTCTCCGACGCGATCAGCTCGACGTGATCCTCCTGGCGCCGGCCCTCGTCGGCGATGGCGCGGGCCAGTTCGGGATCGTAGCCTTCGATACGCAGATCGCGCGGGAACATGCCTGCCTCATGGGGAGTTGGGGGACCCGGAAGTGTAGCCTTCGCGCGGATTTGCGGCCAGCGCGCGGCCGCGGCGCGGCGCGCCCGATCGCGCGGCGCCCTGTAATGGCAGGCGCCAATCGGCGATAATGGGCGGTTTTCCCGTTTCGCCGCCGCGCACGCGTCGCGGCGTACCCACCGGAGCCTCCATGCAATACATCTACACCATGAACGGCGTGAGCAAGATCGTCCCGCCGAAGCGCCAGATCATCAAGGACATCTCGCTGAGTTTCTTCCCCGGCGCGAAGATCGGCCTGCTCGGCCTGAACGGCGCCGGCAAGTCGACGGTGCTGCGCATCATGGCCGGCGTCGACACCGACTTCCAGGGCGAGGCGCGACCGCAGCCGGGCATCAAGGTCGGCTACCTCGCCCAGGAACCGGAACTCGATCCGGACAAGACCGTGCGCGAGACGGTCGAGGAAGGCGTGTCGGAAATCCTCGACGCGCAGAAACGCCTCGAGGAAATCTACGCGGCCTATGCCGAGGAGGGCGCGGATTTCGACAAGCTCGCCGAGGAACAGCAAAAGCTCGAGAACCTGCTCGCGGTGAACGACGCGCATGCGCTCGAACGCCAGCTCGAGGTCGCCGCCGACGCACTTCGCCTGCCACCGTGGGACGCAAAGATTGGCCCGCTGTCGGGCGGCGAGAAGCGCCGCGTCGCGTTGTGCCGGCTGCTGCTGTCCAAGCCCGACATGCTGCTGCTCGACGAACCGACCAACCACCTCGACGCCGAATCGGTCGACTGGCTGGAGCAGTTCCTGCACGACTATCCGGGCACCGTGGTCGCGGTCACCCATGATCGCTACTTCCTCGACAATGCGGCCGAATGGATCCTCGAGCTCGACCGCGGCCGC
>CAYWZC010000001.1:32035-66067 GCA_964462745.1 uncultured Rhodanobacteraceae bacterium | reverse complement strand
TGTCGATCGGTCTCGTGGTCGACGACGCGATCGTGGTGCTGGAGAACATCCAGCGTCGCGCCGATCTCGGCGAACCGCGCCTGGTCGCCGCCGCGCGTGGCGTCAAGCAGGTCGCGTTCGCGGTCATCGCGACGACCACGGTGCTGGTCGCGGTGTTCCTGCCGGTCGGCTTCATGGAAGGCAATACCGGAAGGTTGTTCCGCGAGTTGTCGATCGCGCTGGCCGGTGCGGTCGCATTGTCGGCATTCGTCGCGCTGACCCTGACGCCGATGATGTCGTCGAAGATGCTGCGTCCGCACAGCGAGGAAAAGGGCAGCCGCGTGCACCGTTTCGTGAATGCGCGACTCGATGGCATCACGCTGCGCTACCGGCGCCTGCTCGGGCGAAGCATCGGCCGGCCGTGGCTGTTCGGCGCGCTGATGGTCGCGGCACTGGCCGTCACCTGGGGCCTGTTCAAGTGGGTGCCGTCCGAACTCGCTCCGGCCGAGGATCGTGGCGCGTTCTTCGTGTCGATCGTCGGACCCGAGGGTGCGGGTTTCGACTACACGGTCGAACAGATCGACAAGGTCGAGCGGATCCTCGCGCGCCACACCGGGCCCGATCGCGACATCAAGCGCTACAACACGCGTGTGCCCGGCGGCTGGGGCGCGAGCGAGGAAATGCATACCGGCAACGTCATCGTGTTCCTGCAGGATTGGAACGAACGCGAGAAGAGCACCGCCGAGATCGCCGAAGCGCTGCGCAAGGACCTTTCCGTGTTGCGCGGCGTACAGGCGCAGCCACGCGTCGGCGGCGGACTGGTCGGCAGCCGCGGGCAACCGATCCAGATCGTGCTCGGCGGACCCGATTACGCGGAGATCGCGCAGTGGCGCGACACCGTGATGCAACGCATGGAGGCCAACCCGGGATTCTTCTCGGTCGATTCGGATTACAAGGAAACCCGCCCGCAGATGCGCGTGCAGATCGATCGCCAGCGCGCCGCGGACCTCGGCGTCAGCGTCGCCGACATCGGCCGCGCGCTCGAGACCATGATGGGCGGCCGCCAGGTCACGACCTTCGTGCAGGACGGCGAGGAATACGACGTGTTGTTGCAGGCCGGCCGCGAGGGCCGCGCCGCGCCAGCCGACCTCGCCGCGATCGAGGTGCGCGCGCGCGGCGGCGAACTGTTGCCGCTGTCGAACCTGGTCACCCTGACCGAACTGGCCGAAGCCGGCAGCCTGAATCGCTTCAACCGCCTGCGCGCGATCACGATCAGTGCGGGACTCAGCCCCGGTTACACGATGGGCGAGGCGCTCGGCTTCCTGCGCAACGTCGTCGATACCGAGCTGCCCGATTACGCGCAGGTCGACTGGAAGGGCGAATCGCGCGAGTACCAGAAGGCCGGCGGTGCGGTGCTGCTGACCTTCACCCTCGCGCTGCTCGTCGTGTATCTCGTGCTCGCGGCGCAGTTCGAGAGTTTCATCCATCCGTTCGTGATCATGCTGACCGTGCCGCTCGGCGTGCTCGGCGCGTTGATCGGCCTCGCCGTGACCGGCGGCACGCTTAACCTGTACAGCCAGATCGGAATCGTGATGCTGGTCGGCCTCGCGGCCAAGAACGGCATCCTGATCGTGGAATTTGCGAACCAGTTGCGTGACGCCGGGCGCAACGTGCACGAGGCGATCGTCGAATCGGCCGGCGTGCGCCTGCGGCCGATCCTCATGACCTCGATCGCGACCGCGGTCGGTGCATTGCCGCTGGTCCTCGCCGGCGGCCCGGGTTCGGCAAGCCGCGCGACGATCGGCGTGGTGGTGATTTTCGGCGTGTCGTTCTCAACCCTGCTGTCGTTGTTCGTGATCCCGGTGTTCTACACCCTCCTCGCGCCGCACACGAAGTCGCCGCACGCGGTCTCGCAACGGCTCGAAACGCTCGAAGCGGAAACGCCGCAGGCGGGTGGGCACGCGTGAGGCGCGCGGGCGAACCTTCGCGCTCAGTCATGTAGCCAGGGTAGCCCCTGACTTGATCCGGGGCACCCGGGAATTCGGTCCTGGCGTCATCCGCTCTCGCCCCCGGGTACGTCCTTTGGCCCTATCCAGGCCACGCCTTTACAACTTGGCGAGCCAATGAGTTGCGCTGTTGTTTGATGAGAGCCAGCTTCAGCTTCGATGCTCTTCGCCACGTCGCACGAAGCACACAGCATCACGGCTGAAGCCTGTTCCTACGACGCTCGATAACGTCGCCGCACGCGGTCTCGCAACGGCTCGAAACGCTCGAAGCGGAAACGCAGCAGGCGGGTGGGCACGCGTGAACAGGCGCGGGCAACCCTTCGTGCTCACCGCTCGTAGCGGTAATTGATGCCCGCGCGGGTGCCGGTGGTCGCGTTCTCGGCTTCGAAGTTGAAGCGCCGGCTCATGAGGTAGCGCAGGGTCACGACCTGGCCGGGCTCGAACACCCCGACGCCGTAGCTCAGGTACAGCTTCGGCGACAGGTACTTGCCGACCGTGAACGCGGCGCCGCCGAGCGCGGTGCTGTCGGATACGGTGGCATCGACGCCGAGGCGCGTGCCGAGGCCCTTCGCGAGCAGGTCGCCGCCTGCGGTGCCGAGCGCGCGCGCGGCGGTGCCGAGCATGTCGCCTTCGCCGCTCTTGAGCCCGGACAGCGGCTTGCCGGTGACGATGTAGGACAGCGCTTCCGATTGCGCCATGACTGGTTCGGAATACACGGTGAGGACCGGCGCGAGCGCGGTACCGCGCACCATGAGGCCGGCGGTGATGTCGCCGCTGCCGAAGCTGCCGCCACCGCGGATCGTGCGCGCGGCCTTGATGTCGAGACCCGGGTTGTCGAGCGGGGTGCCGGCGAACAGTAGGCGTCCGGTCTCGATCTTCAGGTCCTGGCCATACGCCTTGTACGTGCCGCTGACATTGATCGTGCCGGTGCCGATGGCCGCGCGGCCGGGCCGCTGCGTGACCGCGAGATCGCCCGCGACCTTGCCGTCGAGGCCGAAGCCGGCGAGCTTCACGTCCTTGCCGAGCGAAACCGTGACGTTTGCGACCACCGGCAGCGGCGCGCCGGATTCGACCTGCTCCGCGTCGACGATGACCACGTCGGGCGATGCGGCCGTCACGCCGCCACCCGGCAATTTCGCGAGATCGACGTTCGCTTCCGGAATCGCGAGGCTGCCGCCGACTTCGATGCGTTCGGCGCTGCGCTGGATCACGAGATCCGGCGTGATCACGACGCGCGCGGCGGGAATGTCCGCGGCGAGGAAGTTCTCGCCCCGGATCGTGACCTTCGCGGGATCGCCGCCCGCGATGCCGCCACCGCCGCCGAACACGAGCTGGCCGTCGCCCGACGCGAGCGTACCTTCGATATCGAAGTGCTGCGCATCGTGCGCGGTCGCGGTGATGTCGCCGTCGTGCAGCTTGAGTCCGGCGGACGGGATTTCCGCGGCGAAACCGGCGAGTTCGAGCGTGCCCGCGAACTGCGGCGCGGCGGTCGTGCCGGCGAGGCTGTAGTGCGCGGCGAGCGTGCCCTCGACGTTCGCAACTTCGGGGCTCAGCAGTTCGACGAATGCAAGGCTGCCGAGCCGCGCGTCGATGCGCCCGCCGAGTGCCTGTGCACTGCCGGTCGGACCGGACAGGATGACTTCGCCGTCGAGTCGGCCGTCGTGATCGAGCGCTGCGCGCAGCGTCGCACGCGTCGCGTCCGGTGCAAGGTTCGCATCGATCGCGAGACCGGAATAGGCGAGCAGCGTTTCGCCCGGCTGGTCGGCATAGGCGACGCTGCCTTCGGGCGAGGCGAGGTTCGCGGTGCCGGCCAGCGCACCGCCCGCGTCACGGTGGAAGGTGCCGCTTCCGCCGATCTCGCCGTCCAGCACGAGTGGCGTGTCGGGCGCGGCGAGGCTCGCGATCAGGGTCAGCGGCAGGCGCTCGAGTTGGTAATGCGCGTCGAGTTCGCCGGCCGTCGTCGTCGTTGCGCCGATGCACAGGCGCGTCTCGCCACCGACGAGGCAGGTATCCGACACCTGGAACTCCGCACCATCCCATGCAAGCTGCGCGGGTTCGGACAGGCGGAACGGCGGCACGTCCTCGACATTGAGGTCGAGCGTGCCGAGACGCGCATTCCAGTTGCCGTCGCGGCGCCCGCCCTCCAGCGCGAGGCGTGTCGTCAGCGGCGTTCCGGTTGCGTCGAGTTCGAGCGAGTGCGCGGCCTCGTCGCCGTCGGCATCGACCTTCACGGTCTCGAACGCGAGCGCGCCTGCGCCCACGCCGGTCGCGACGAAATCGACATGGCCGTGCGGCTTCTGCATGTCGGTGACATCGGCGTTGAGGCGGAAGTCTTCGACGCGCGTGCTGCCGTAGGCGATCCCGGCGCCGTCCGCGCCGCCCTTGATCGTGAGTTGCGGCCATGCGCCGGAGACGTGGAATGTGCCGTCCACGCGGCCGCCCGCGTCGGGTAGCCAGTCGGCCAGCGATTCCACCGCGAGCTTCACGGTCGCATCGGTGCTGTCGCCGCTGCGCCCGCGGATGTCGACGCGGCTGCCGCCCGCGGCGATGATCGCCTCGCCGGCAACGCGATAGCCCGGCTGGATCGCGAGATCCGCATGGCCGGACAGCGCGCGTTCGCGCAGGTTGCCACCGAGGTCGGTGAGTTTCACCGTCGCGTCGGGTCCGTCGTCGGCCAAGTGGCCCTGCGTCGCGAGCTGGAAATCGACCGCGCCGGGCCAGTCGGCGAAGAACGCGCCGGGATCGAAGCGGTTTGCGGTCGCATCGACCTGCCAGCCGATCGCGGGTTGCAGCTCCACGCGGCCGCGTGCGTCGAGGCCGGCGGGAGCACCGTCCTCGCCTTCCTGCACCAGTGCGACGCGGTTGAGGTTCACGACCTCGGGCGTGCCTTCCAGGTCGATCGTGATATTGGCGAGTCGATCGGGCGGGCCGAGCGCGAAGGCGCCCTGCGCGTGATACGTCTCCGCGCTGCCGCCGAGTTCCAGCGAACCGTGCGTCGCAAGCGTCTGGCCGACCAGGTCGGCCGGCAGCTCGACCGCATCCCAGTTCGCTTGCAGCGACGCGGATACCGGCTCCGCGTCCAGTTGCACGGTGCCGTTTGCGCGGAACGTGCCGGTCGCTTCGGGACTCGTCAGTTCCCATGTTTCGAGACGCAGGGTCTGGCCATCCAGCAGCCACGCCAGGTTGCGCAGTTGCACGCGATGCGCGTCGAGATCGACATCGCCGGCCAACGTGCCGCGCGAGCGATCGCCGGCGCCTTGCAGCGCGAGCGCGATCGACTTCACGGCCGCTTCGGGCGCACTTTGCCCGCCCTGCAGGACGCGCGGATCGAAACCCGGCACGTCGAGTCGCATCTTCCAGTCGAGGTCCTCGTTCTGCACCAGGCTCGCGGCCAGCGTGGCGGGGGTCGGCGCAGTCAGCGCCACGTGGAATTCCGCATTCGATCCGTTGCCGCTGGCGGTGAGCGAACCCGCGTAGTCGACATCGGCGACCTTCCAGCGGAACGTGATTTCGCCTTCGCCGGGATAGCCGCGCAGGGCGGTGATCATTCCATGCAGGTCGACTTTCCCATCCGGCGCGCGCAGTGCGAGTTCGCGCACGCGTACGCCTTCGCCGGTCCACGCGGCGCCGAGATCGAGGCTGTCTGCCGCGAACACCGATTGGCCGTCCTGTTGCACCGCGATGTCCGTGACGCGCGCTTGGTCGAGCAGGATGTCGAGTGGCGCCTCGAGCGAGAACTCGCCCGGCGGCTCCTCCGGTTTCGGCGGCACCGTGGTGAGCGCGACGTCGACACCGTCGATCGCGAGCGAGCGCACGTGCACGCGACCCGCGAGCAGCGGCAGGGCGGCGAGGTCGAGCGCGATGTGGCCGACTTGCGCATCGACGCCGGTTTCCGGATCGCGCCACGCGACGCCATCGAGTGTCAGCGGCCCGGTCAGCGCACCGCGCGAGGCCTGCACCGACAGCTTGCCATCGAGCGCGGAAGTCGCGCGCGCGAGCACGAAGCGTGCGCCGGAACCGGTACGCAGCAGCCAGTAGCCGGCGCATGCGAGCACGACGAGCAGCACGACGACGACGATGCCGAGCCACTTTGCCGCGCGCAACCAGCGGCGTCGCGACGATGCCGGCGTGCGGCGCGCGCGCTGTTCGCGTTCGAGTTCGCGTCTCGAAATACTCACAGGTCCGGTCCGATCACGATGTGGAGTTCGACGCCGCTCGCGTGGTCGTCGCCGATCGGCACGCCGAGGTCCACGCGCACCATGCCGACCGGCGAACGCCAGCGCAGGCCGAGGCCGGCGCCGACCTTGGTCTCGAAGGTGTCGGCGGCGCTGTACGCATCGCCGGTGTCGACGAAGGTCGCAACTCCCCAGTCGCGCGTGAAGTAGTACTCGTACTCCGCGCTCAGCACCGCGATGTTCTGGCCGCCGATTACGTCGTCGGCGTCGTTGCGCGGACCGATCGTCTGGTACGAATAGCCGCGGATCGAACGATCACCGCCGGCGAAGAAGCGCAGTTCCGGCGGCAGCTTGTCGAAGTCGTCTACCTTGGTTGCGCCGAGCGTGCCGCGCGCGATGAAACGCGATTTGCGGCCGATCCCGCGAATCCATTTCGCATCCGCGACCGCCTGCACGAAGCTGGTGTCCGACAGCACGCCTTCCTGCGCCGCGCGCGCGCTCATGGTCAGCGACCAGCCGCGACGCACGAAGGACGGATTGTCGGCATTCTTGCGCGCGAGCGTTGCCTCCGGGTAGAGCAGGGTGGTCGTGCCCTTGACGTCGGCGACCTTGAAGTCGCCGGTCAGGAATTGCAGCCCGAGCGTGCGGTTCCAGCCGTGCCACAGGCGCGTGTCGGTCGCGGCGAGGCGCAGGGTCTGCGATTCGCTGGTGTCGGTGTTCTCGTCGCGGTAGGTCGCGCCGAAATTGAGGCTGTGGTTGTCGGTGCCGGGCAGCGGGATCTGGTACAGCGCGGACACCGTCTTGAGGCGCTGCGCGAGGATGGTTTCGAACTTCAGCTTGTGGCCGCGCTTGTTGACCCAGCGGCGTTCGACGCCGCCGCGGATGCCCGGACCGGTGTCGGTGCCGATGAAGATGCCGCCGGTGTAGATCGTCCGCTTGGCCGGCGCGAGCAGGACCGCGATCGGCACGATGCCGTCGTGCGCCGCCTCGGCGTCGGGCCGCACCTGCGCGATCGCGAAGTAATCGGCATCGACGAGGCGCTGCTGGAATTGCAGCAACTCGTCCTGGTCGTAGAAATTGCCTTCGCGCCACGGGATGTAGCGTTGCATGAACTCGGCCGGGAACTGGCCGCCCTCGAAAGTCGTCTTGCCGAACCGGTAGCGCTCGCCGACCTTCCATTCGAGTTCGATTTCCGCGCTGCGATTGCCGCGGTTGACCTCGACGCGATGGGTGGCCAGTTGCGCGTCGAGATAGCCGGTCGCGAACAGTGCGGCCTGCACGCTCGCCTTGCTCTTCTCGTACAGGCCGTGGTCGAAGGTCTGGTCCTTGCGCGGCAGGAACGCACGCAGCGCGCGGCGCACCGCGCGCTGGCCGTCCGCGTCGCCATCCATCTTGATGTCCAGCGTGGTCACCTTGACCGGCTCACCCGGCGTGACGTGAAGCACCGCGGTGAAATCCTCGCCGTGCTCCTGGAGTTCACCATCCACGCTGGCGTCGTAATAGCCGTACGGTTCGAGCGCCTTGCGAATCTGGTCGGCCGCGCGCTCGTACAGGCGCCTGGCCTGCGCCGCGGTCACGTCACGCTGGGTGTACTGGTTGATCTCGGCCGCCGCGAGCGCGGCGTCATGCAACGGACCTTCGACCCCGTCGAGCGTGACCGTCACCCGCCCCGCATGCGCAACGCCCACGGCCGCGAACGCGAGCCACGAGCCGCAATGCAGGGCCCAGCGCGTCGCGCGCCGCCCGGATCGTCGAGTGCTTCCATCCATGCCCGGCCGTTATAGCAGACGAGGGGTGTGGGGATGTTAGCGGATGGGGGGCGAGGCGGTCGTGCGGTACCGGTCGGACGGCCGGTCGCAGTGGATTGCCCACCTACTCGAAGCCGTTGGCGAAGATTTGTTCGAGGAAGGGGGAACCGAATACGGGGACAGGGACCAGGGAGTACGGATCCTCACCGTTGCCAATCGCTCCGGTGCCCCAGCAGCGCGCCGTGCCGTTGCCAAGGACTGCACAACCATGGGAACCACGGGCAGTCAGCGCAATCATGTCGCTGATTTCGGCAACTGCGGTAGGCACCAGACTGTCATGCGTGGTGCCATTGCCCAACTGACCGTAGCTATTGTCGCCCCAGCAACTGGCGCTGCCGTCATCAAGCGACGCACAGGTGAAATCGGTGCCTGCCGAAATCGTGTTTGCGCCGGTGAGACCACTGACGGCAACCGGCACGTTGCTGTTGTTGGTACCACCGTCGCCGAGTTGACCATCGCTGTTATAGCCCCAACAGCGTGCCGTACCGTCGTCCAGTGTGGCGCAGGAATGATAAATCCCGACCGTGATCGCAACCGCGTTGGTGATGCCGCTGACGGCAACTGGCACGGTACTGGCGACGTTGCTTCCGTCGCCGAGCTGCCCGGCAAAGTTGTCACCCCAACAGTGCACGGTGCCGTCTCCGAGCACCGCGCAGGTGTGCATGAAGCCCGCCGATATCGCGACTACATCGGATAGGCCGCTGACCACGACCAGGATATTGCTGTTGTTGGTCGTGCCATCGCCGAGCTGGCCATATACGTTGCCGCCCCAGCAAACCGCCATGCCGCTTCCCGTCACCGCGCACGTGTGGTACCAACCGACCGAGATTGCGAGGAACGGGACCGGACCCCATACAGGTACGGGAACGCTGCTGCTGTTGTTGGTTCCGTCGCCCAGTTGCCCTCGACTGTTGTCGCCCCAGCATCGGGCAGCACCGCTTTCCAGTACGGCACAGCTGTGCCATAAACCTGCGCCGATGGTCACGGCCTCCTCGAGGTCGCTGACCGGAACCGGTACGGAACTGCCTTCCGCTGAGCCATTGCCGAGTTGAGAGAAATCGTTGGCACCCCAACAGTGTGCTGTACCGCCATCAAGTACCGCGCATGTGTGGCCCAAGCCAGCCGAGATTGCGGTGATGCCTTGCAAGTCGAGAACAGGAACCGGGATCGTAATGGTCGCAATCGGGACGCTGTCGCTGCCGAGTTCGCCGAACGTGTTCGCGCCCCAGCAGTCGATACGGCCACCGGTCTCGATGACACAGGTATGGGAGAAGCTGGCTGAAACCGACCGTGCATCGGTGAGGCCGGCTACCGCGACCGGCACCAAGCTGAAGTCGGTGCTGCCATCACCGAGGTAGGCGTAGCCCCAGCAGTATGCGGTGCCGTCACCAACGGTGGCGCAACTGTGGTTTGTGCCGGCCGAGATCGAAATGACGTCATCGATGTTGCTGACGGGAACCGGCACATTGCTGTTGGATTCACCGCCGTTTCCCAGGTCACCCGAGGCATTGTCACCCCAACACATGGCGGTGCCGGTGCTGAGTACCGCACAGGTGTGCCAGGCGCCAGCGGAAATCGCTACTGCGTTGGTGAGACCGCTTACCGCGACCGGCACCGCGCTGTCGTCATTGGTGCCGTCGCCGAGTCCACCGTAGTAGTTGTCTCCCCAGCAACGCGCCGTGCCGTCTTCGAGCAGGGCGCAACTGTGCGAGTCGCCGGCCGAGATTGCTACCGCATTGGCGATACCACTTACCACTACGGGCGTGCTGGTGCCGTTGGTGCTGCCGTCGCCAAGCTGGCCGTATTCATTGTCGCCCCAGCAGCGTGCGGTGCCATCCCCGAGCACGGCACAGGTGTGGGTGAAGCCAGCCGAGATCGCTACCGCATCGGCAATGCCGTCCACCGGTACGGGAACATTGCTGTTCCCGGCGCCGCCATCACCGAGTTGGCCGCTGGCGTTGTATCCCCAGCAGCGAACCGTGCCGTCGCCAAGCAGGGCGCAGGAATGATAGGCACCCGCCGTGACCGCGATCGTTCCGCTGATTCCGCTCACCAGCACCGGTAATGCACTGTTTTCATTGGTGCCGTTTCCAAGGAGGCCGACACCGTTGTTGCCCCAGCACTTGACGCGACCAGTTTCGGTCAGCGCGCAAGTGTGCGCATAGCCGGTCGCAATCGACTCCGGCGCGGTTGGCAGCGTGCCTGCGGCAGCGGGAACGGCGGATGCCACGAGCAAAGTGGCAGTCACGATGGCCCATCCGGCCAACCAGATGAGTCCGTTGCGAGCGAAGCCCGGTTCCGTGTGATTCATGATTTCCCCATGCCCGAAATCGAGCGCTGGAACGCGCCCATCGGCAATGCATGGTACACCCCGCACCCCGAGGTGTCGGTCAAATGCGTCACCGTATCGCCCAGTACCGGAATTTCGTCGTGTATTGCGCAGGATCATTCATGATTTTTCATCGGCATCTGATTGCCGGAGCAAAACACCAACATCGCATGGTGCACGGCACAATTCGGAAGAGTCTATTGGCTGAGGCCCATCGTTCGGTCACGTCGCGCCTGGCGTACTGGTTTTCTCGGCCGCCGCGAGCGCGGCATCGTGCAGCGGACCTTCGACCCCGTCGAGCGTGACCGTCACCCGCCCCGCATGCGCAACGCCCACGGCCGCGAACGCGAGCCACGAGCCGCAATGCAGGGCCCAGCGCGTCGCGCGCCGCCCGGATCGTCGAGTGCTTCCATCCATGCCTAGCCGTTATAGCAGACGAGGGGTGTGGGGATGTTAGCGGATGGCACGCGCCGGCTGTTGCGCGGTAAGGTGGCGGGGCGCGGCGCGTTGCTCGCTTACCTGAAGTCGTCGAAGAAGTATCGCCGGCTTCGAGAAATGGGGATTCACTTATCGACTGCCGGACTCTACCGGTCGCGTCGGCCGAGCGTCGCCCGGTGGCTCTGAATCTGATGCATTCGCGGTTGGTTGGCTGGCGGGTCGGACCGAATCGCGCAGGAACCTTGGTACAGGCGTTCACAGAAAGGGGAACCGGAAACCCGAACCGGTACCAGGGACTTGGGCTCCTGACCATTGCCGACCTGGCCGTGGTCATTGAATCCCCAGCAATACACATGCCCATTTCCAAGCAGCGCACAGGAGTGTTGTTCTCCCGCTGTCACCGATACCGCATCGGGAACCAGCTGTGCCGCTACCGGAATGTGGGTCTGGGTGCTTTCGCCATTGCCGAGTTGGCCAAGATAGTTCGCGCCCCAGCACAAGGTGGTGCCTTCGCTGCGCACGGCGCAGGTATGATCGTAGCCAGCTTCGATCTCGACGGCGTCGGTGAGATTGCTGACGGGGACTGGGACGTTGCTGTGGAAGAGAGCGTCGCTACCGAGTTCTCCGTTGTAATTGCCCCCCCAGCAGCGCGCGGTACCATCATTCAGCAGGGCACATGAAAAGTAGGCGTCAGCGGAAATCGCAACCGCTCCCTCCAGCCCCTGGACCGCAACCGGCAGGTAACTGTCCTCGAAGCTGCCGCTGCCAAGCTGGCCGTCGCCGTTGTATCCCCAGCAACGCACCGTACTGTCTCCGAGCAATGCACAGGAGTGCCCGTATCCTGTCGCGATACCGACTACGTCGCCCAGGCCGCGGACCTCAACCCGATCATCGTCGGAATCGGTTCCACCATTGCCGAGCTGACCGAAGTCGTTGTTCCCCCAGCAGACCGCGGTGCCATCGGCAATCGTCGCGCAAGCGTGATATGGGCCGGAAGCGATCGCGATTGCGTCAGCGATGCCCGTGACCCTGGACGCCGTTCTGTAGTTGCCGCTCCAGAAACTGACCGTTCCATCATCAAGCAGCGCGTATGCAACGTCAAAGCCACTGGCAAGCATGATCGCGTTGGAAAGACCCATTATCGGGGTCGGGACAAATCCGTCGCTCATACCGTAATCGCCCATCCGATCGCCGTAGTGCTGTCCCCAGCAACTCGCAGTCCCGTTGGAGCGCAATGCACAGGTAAAGTGCCCGCCCGCAGATATCGCCACGGTATTCCCGGCGTCAACTACTGCCGTGGGAATCGACACGATTGCGGTCGGAATGCTTTCGTTACCAAGTTGACCACGCCCATTCCAACCCCAGCACTCGATGACCCCGCTTCCCCTGATCGCGCAAGTATGGAGCCAGCTGCCTGATATGGCGACGGCACCTTCCAGTCCCGCGACGCGAACCGGACGGTTGCTGCCCTCGGTACTGCCATCGCCGAGTTGACCACGGGCATTTGAACCCCAGCAGCGCGCGCTGCCGTCCCCTACTACGGCACAGGTATGAACCAATCCAGCGTCGACCGCAACGACATCGGCCACGTTGCCGACCACAACCGGCAGGCTGCTGTTGTCCAAGTTTCCGGAACCCAGCTGACCGCCGTCGTTCAAGCCCCAGCAACGCACGGTGCCTTCGGCCAGAAGCGCACAGGTATGCCCAGAGCGGGCCGTGATCGCAATCGCATCGGCGATTCCTTCCACCGGCATCGGCACATTGCTATCTTCGAGGCTGCCATCGCCGAGTTGGCCAAACGGATTCCCGCCCCAGCATCGGACCGAGCCATCATCCAGCAGGGCGCAACTGTGGCTTTCACCCGCCGCAATCGCGACTGCGCTGCTCAGTCCGTTTACCGGGACCGGAACGCAGCTCCCGTTGTTGCTGCCGTCTCCGATCTCGCCGCTTGGGCCATTGCCCCAACAACGCACGGTGCCGTCTCCGAGTACGGCACAGGTATGAAAGGGTCCACCGGCGACGCCGACGGCATCCTGGATTCCATATACGGAAATCGGAACGTTGCTGGCCTGAACGTCGCCGCCCTCGCCAAGTTGGCAGGTGAAGTTGCTTCCCCAGCACCGCATCGTGCCATCCTCCAGCACCGCACACGTGTGGTTCTGGCCAGCTCCAATCGCGACTACCCCGCCAAGGCCGGTCACGGGCGCGGGCGTCGCCCGGTTATCGTAGTCGCCAGTGCCAAGTTGCCCGCCGGTGTTGGTTCCCCAGCACTTCACTTGCGCGGTGCTGGTGATCGCACAGGTATGGAGGAGGCCAGTTGCGATCGACTCGGGACCAGTCGAAACTCCGCCTTCCGATAGCGGGCCCGCGGCACCTGCAGGAACGGCCGCGATCACGAGGATCCATGCGGCAAGCCAAGCGAGAACGTTGCGATTGGCACCCTGGACGGGATTCTTCATGATTTCCCCCGGTATCGGATCGGATCGGGTCCGTCGACATCGCATGGTACACGTCGCAGTCCGATGGGTTAACTCATTGCGTGGCGTGATGTTCTTCCGCGAAAAGCGCCCCTCATCCGCCTGCGGCACCTTCTCCCCGCTCGCGGGGAGAAGGGAAAGAACATGTGCCCCCGAATCCCGAATCACCAATCCCCATTCCCCAAGCTCAATCTTCCTCGACCCGCGGCTTGTACGCCTCCGTCAACTGCTTCTGCACCTGTCCCGGCACGGGCTCGTAGTGGCTGAACTCGATCGCATAGCGACCGCGGCCGCCGGTCATGGCTTTCAGTTCGGTCTGGTAGTCGGAGACTTCGGCGAGCGGGACCTGGGCCTTGATCACGAGCTCGCCACCGCGCAATGAGTCGGTGCCGTTGATGCGTGCGCGCTTGCTCGCGAGGCCGCCGGTCACGTCGCCCATGTGCGCGTCGGGCACGAACACGTCGAGGTTGACGATCGGTTCGAGCACCTGCGGCTTCGCCTTCGCGATCGCATCGAGGAACGCTTTCTTGCCGGCGGTGACGAACGCGACTTCCTTCGAATCGACCGGATGGTACTTGCCGTCGTACACGATCACGCGCACGTCTTGGATCTGGTAGCCCGCGATCGCGCCGTGTTCGAGTACCTGGCGCACGCCCTTCTCGATCGCGGGGATGAGCTGGTTCGGGATCGTGCCGCCCTTGACCTCGTCGGCGAATTCGAAGCCGCCGCCACGCGGCAGCGGCTCGACGCGCAGGAACACCTCGCCGAACTGGCCCGCGCCGCCGGTCTGCTTCTTGTGCCGGTGGTGGCCCTCGGCGCGCGCGGCGATCGTTTCGCGGTACGCGATGCGCGGCGGGCGCGTCGTGACCTCGACGCCGTAGCGCTGCTTGAGCCGTTCAAGCATGAGTTTCAGGTGCAGGTCGGACAGACCGCGGATCACGGTCTCGTTGAGTTCCTTGTTGTGCTCGACGCGGAAGCACGGGTCCTCCTCGCCGAGCCGCTGCAGCGCGGTCGTGAGCTTCTGTTCCTGGCCCTTGTGCGCGGGTTCGACCGCGAGTCCGAACATCGGCTGCGGGAATGCGAGTGGTTCGAGGTGGATCTGATCCTCGTCGTGCGAGTCGTGCAGGATCGCATCGAAATGGATTTCCTCGACCTTCGCGATCGCGGCGATGTCGCCCGGGATCACCTCGTCGATCTCGACGTGGTCCTTGCCCTTGACGCGGAACAGGTGGCCGACCTTGAACGGCTTCTTGCCGTCGTCGATGAACAACTGGGTGTCCTTGCGGATCGTGCCCTGGTAGACGCGGAACACGCTGAGCTTGCCGACGAACGGATCATTGACGATCTTGAACACGTCGGCGATGACGTGGCGCTTCGGATCCGGCACCGCCTCGATCGGTTGCGCATTCGCGCCGCTGCCCTTCACGAACGGCGGCGCGTTGCCTTCGGCAGGGTTCGGCAGCAGTTTTTCCGCGAGGTCGAGGAACTCGGTGACGCCGACCCCGGTGCGCGCGGACACGAAGCAGATCGGCACCAGGTGGCCCTCGCGCAGGCATTGCTCGAACGCATCGTGCAGTTCCTCGCCGGACAGGCCCTCCTCGCCCTCGTCGAGATAGCGGCCCATGACCGTTTCGTTGACCTCGACGACCTGGTCGATGATCTGCTGGTGCGCGTCGGCGACCGAGGAGAAGTCGGCCTCGCCCTCGGGCTTGAAGAAGCAGTCGACCACGCCCGTCGCACCGCCGGCCGGCAGGTTGATCGGCAGGCACACGTTGCCGAATTCTTCGCGCAGGTCGGCGACCAGCGCGGCGAGGTCGACGTCCTCGTGGTCGATCTTGTTGATCACCAGCACGCGGCACAGGTTGCGTTGCTTCGCGTAGTCCATGAGGCGGCGCGTCGAGTGTTCGATGCCGACCGCCGCGTTGACCACGATCGCACAGGTCTCGACCGCGTCGAGCACCGACAACGTGGGGCCGCGGAAGTCCGGATAACCGGCCGTGTCGATGAGGTTGATGTGGCAGTCACCGCGGTCGATCGACGCGATCGACGCACCGATCGAATGCTGGCGTTCCTTCTCCATCGGATCGTGGTCGGACACCGTCGTGCCGCGTTCCACCGAACCCTGCGACGGGATCGCACCGCCTGCGTGCAGGAGCGCCTCGAACAACGTGGTCTTTCCCGATGCGGCGTGGCCGGCGAGGGCGATATTGCGGATTCCAGCGGTGCTGTGCGACATGGATGGCCCTCCGTCGGCGGCGTTGATCGGGTCGACCCGAGCCCGTAGCCTTGCGCCAATGACCGGAAGCGTCAAGCGCAGCGACGTCGGCATCCGGTTAACGGTGGCTTACCATCGCGCCGATATACTCGGAAACCCCGCGCTCGACGCCGCTGTCTGACCGCATATCCCCGCTGGAGCTGCGCCCTTGCACAACGACGATCCGTCCGCGCGGGTGGTGCGCCGCGATGCGCGATCCGGGCCGTATCCCTTCCCCCGCCGGCCGTGGCAACGCAGCCTGCGCTGGCACGCGCCGCCGGTCGATCGTCGTACCGTTGTCGCCGGACTCGTGGTCGGCGTGCTCGCGTGCATCCTGCAGTGGGTCGGGTTCGGCCTCGGCATGCGTCCGCTACCGTACGAACCGGAACGCTCGCGCGATGCGGTCCGGGTCAGCATCATCGAGACGCTCGCGGAATTCCCGGTTCCGCCCGAACCGGAACCGCCGCCGTTCGAACGGCGCGCCAGCAACATCCGCGTCGCGCCGCCCGAGGCGAGGGTCGAGCCGCCACCGCCCGCGCCCGAGGCCGACACGGACGCCATGCGCGCGCGCATCGGCAGCGCGGGTGCGCCGGCCGTACGCCTGTTCAATCCGGATGGTTCGATCCGCCTGGCCGTGCCACCGGGCGACGCAAAGGATGCGCCACGCACGCCCCAGGCGCAGGCGCGTGCGCGCTGGGCCGAGATTCGCGAGCGCGGCGACAACCCGCTGGATTGCAGGCGCACGCGTTTCGCCGATGCCTGGGCACCGGACCTTTCGGCCGGCGACGAATTCGCTTCGAAGTACCTGAAATACATCGGCCTCGCCGACCCGGAGGCGATCGCGCATCGTGCGAAGCAACGCGCCGAGCGCGCTGCAGAAGGTTGTGATCCACCGTGAGCCTGGTCGAAAAGGCAACAGACTGAACCACGAAGCACACGAAGTACAAGAAGAAGGGCAAGAGTAGGGCTCGCCCTCCGGGCCGGCTATTACCGTTCGCGACCGATCCAGTCGATCGCAGTCGCGCCACTCCGTATCGAGTACGGGGCAGGCTCTTCTTCCGGCGGGAGAAGGGAAAATCGACGGTTGGTCGGATTTCTTCCTTCGTGTTCTTCGTGTGCTTCGTGGTTCAATCTTTACGTTGTGCCCTACAGCATGCGCATCAGCTCGGGCATGATCGGCAGCTTGCGCACGCGCACCGTGGTCGCGGCGTAGATCGCATTGGCGAGCGCCGGCGCCACGGTGGCGATCGCGGCGGTCGTCGACGCCGGCGCGGCGTCCGATTCGATCATCTCGACTTCGACATCGCGCGGCGCGTCGTGCATGCGCAGCAGCGGGTAATCCTTGAAGCCGCGCTCGCGCACCTGGCCGTCCTTCAGGGTGATCGCGAGATGGAGCGCGGTCGATATGCCGTCGATGGTTGCCGCCTCGATGCGCCCGCGCAGGCCGAGCGGGTTGACCGTGCGGCCGCGATCGATCACGCAGATCGCGCGATGGATGCGCAACTGCGCGTCGCGCACCGAGACCTCGAACGCATGCGCGACATGACTGTCCGCGCTCGCATGGCACGCGATGCCGATGCCGTGGCCGTCGCTGCGTGGCTTTCCCCAACCGGCCAGCTCGGCGCAGCGGGACAGCACCGCGGCGAGGCGCGCGGCGTCGAACGCGGGTTTCGATTCGGTGCGAGGCGCGGCGAGCAGGCCGAGGCGCAACTCGACCGCATCCTGGCGCGTCTCGATCGCGATCTCGTCGAGAAAACTCTGCTCCGCGAACGTCGTGAAGGTGTCGGGCAGATGCCACCACTCGCCGCGCGGCAGGCCGCAATCGAGCGCATGGAAGCGGCGCTCGACATGCTCGACGAAGCCGGCCGGGAACGCGATGGGATCGACGCAACCGGTCCATGCGGGTTGCCCGGCGAGTTCCGCATCGCGGTAGTTGCGCGGTGTCGCCGCGATACGTTGCGACCAGCCGGTGATGCGCTTCGCGCGATCGAGCGTGGCCAGCATCGCGTGCACGCCGAACGGCGCATAGCGATCGTGTTGCAGGTCGTCGCGGCGGTCCCAGAGCAGCTTGACCGGTTGCTTCGCTTCGCGCGCGATGAGCACCGCTTCGGCGACGTGGTCGTTGCCGAGGCGCCGGCCGAAATCCCCGCCGACGCGCGGCAGGCGGATGTCGATCGCATTGCGCGGCAGCCCGGTCAGGTCGCTGACCAGCCGCGAGGCGGCGTCCGGATCGACGATCGAGGCGATCAGCAACGCGCTGTCGGCGCGGATGTCGATGAGCGCGGCCGGTGGCTCCAGGGTCGCGTGGGCAAGGAACGGGGTTTGGTAGCGCGCCGTGATCACGCGCCGCGCCCGTTTGCGCGCTTCGGCAAGATCGCCTTCGCGGTGGACGTCGATTCCGCCTTCCTCGGCATCGAGCAGGGCGTCGGCGTCCGCCGCGAGGCTCGCCGTCGACTGCTCTGCCCAGGGGCCTGGTTTCCAAGTGACCTCGAGCACGTCGCGACCGCGAAGTGCGCTCCAGGTATCGTCGGCGAGCACCGCGACTCCCGCGGCGAGTGGCCCGCTGAACGGCATGTCGGGACGCGGACCCGCGATCGTCACCACGTCGCGCACGCCCGGGATCTCGCGTGCAGCGCTGTCGTCCAGCGTGGCCAGCGCACCGTCCGGATGCGGGCATCGCAGCATCCACGCGGTCAGCGCGCCGAGATGGTAGGCATCGATCGCGTAGCGCGTGCGTCCGGTCACCACGTCGCGTGCGTCGGCGGTGCGGATCGGCGTGCCGACGATGTGCAGGTCTTCGTCCGATTTCAGGCTGACCGGCTGGTCCGGAACCGGCAGCGCCGCGGCGCTGCGCGCGAGGGCGCCGTAGGACAACTTGCGACCGTCGGTTGCCAGCACGTGGCCGTCGGCGGTGCGCAGGCTGTCGTGGGCGAGCTTCCATTCCTCGGCCGCCGCGCGGACCAGCAACCAGCGCGCGGTCGCACCGGCCTCGCGCAGATGGCGGCGGATCGCGGCAGGATCGGCGAGTGCCGTGGTGCCTTGCGCGCCGTATTCGTTGCTCGCGCCCTGGCCGTTTTCCACATAGCCGTAGGGCAACTGGATCACGCGGACCTGCGACCACGCGACGTCGAGTTCATCCGCGATCAGCATCGGCAGGCTCGTGATGACGCCCTGGCCGGTCTCGCAGCCGGGCGCGCCGATCACGACCCGGTTGTCGCGCTCGATGAGGACGAACGGCCCGATGCGGGTCAGGTCCTCGCCGATCAGCTCGATCGGCAGGTTGGCCGGATAGCGACCAGCCAGCGCCGCGCGCGAGCCGACCAGCAACGCGCCTCCGGCTGCCGCGAGCGCGACGAGGAAGCGGCGTCGCGCCGGTTCGCGCGGTGCGCCGTTTTCGTGCGTGGCATCGCGCCACGGATCATGCGCCGGCATCGTCGCCTCGCAGGACCGCGGCCGCACGCAGGATTGCATGGCGGATGCGCGGATAGGTGCCGCAGCGGCACAGGTTGGTGAGTTTCGCGATGTCCGCATCGCGTGGATTCGGCTTGCGCCGCAGCAGGTCCGCGGCGGCGATGATCTGTCCGCCCTGGCAATAGCCGCAGCCGATCGCGTCCTCGTCGATCCAGGCCTGCTGCAATGCATGCAGGGTCTCCGTTTCGAGCCCCTCGATCGTGGTCACCCGGCGGCCCGCGAGTTCGCGCATCGGCACTTCGCAGGCACGTGCGAGTTTGTCGTCGACCAGCACGCTGCACGCGCCGCATTCGCCGTTGTCGCAACTGAACTTGGTGCCGGTGAGGCGCAGTACGTCGCGCAGGTACCAGAGCAGCGGCATGTCCGCCGCGCCGCCGTGGCGGTACGGCTTGGCATTGATCGAGAGCGCGATCGGCGCGGTTTCGGCGTTTTCGGTGTCGGCGACGGTTTCGCGCGCGGGGTTCTTCGGCATGGCCCGATTGTCGCATTGCCCAACATCCACCGCGAGCATCGCGCCTCGGCCCTCGGTCCTCAACCCTGAAGCATGCCCCTAGCATGCGGCGGTCCCGCGACGATATGCTGCGGCGCACGAAAACGCCGCTCACTCACCGAAGGAGTTCCGTGGAATCCGCCCCGTTGCCCGTCCTTGCGCCCTCCGCACCGTGGGTCGTGATCAAGTTCGGCGGCACCAGCGTCTCGGCGCGCGAGCGCTGGCACACGATCGCCGCGATCGCGGCGCGCCATCGCGCGGCGGGGCGGCGCGTCCTGATCGTGGTGTCGGCACTGTCCGGCGTGACCGACCAGCTCAAGGCGATCTGCGCGCAGCGTACCGATCCGCGGGCTTGCCGCAAGCTGCGCGACGCGCTGGTCGAACGGCATTCCGCGATGGTCGCCGGGATGGACCTGGATGATCCCGGACTGCTGGCTCCCTGGTTCGAGCGGCTCGATGAATTGCTGGCCGAGCCGCGCCACGATACCTCCCGGTATCCGTGGCAGGCCGAGGTGCTCGCGATCGGGGAATTGCTGTCGAGCACGCTCGGTGCCGCGTACCTGGACGCGCAAGCCCTGCCGACCGGGTGGCTCGATGCGCGCGCCCATTTGTGTGCCGAAGCCTTGCCGAACCAAGGTGGCTGGGCCGGGTATCTGTCCGCGTGGACGCCAACCCGCAGCGACCCCGCATTCGCGGCCGGGCTTGCCGCGCGCGGCGACGTGTTCATCACGCAGGGTTTCATCGCGCGCAACCCGGATGGCGAGACGGTGGTGCTGGGGCGTGGCGGCTCGGACACCTCGGCGGCGTGCTTCGGCGCGATGCTGAAGGCGGAATGCGTCGAGATCTGGACCGACGTACCCGGCATGTTCAGCGCAAATCCGCGCCAGGTGCCCGATGCGCGGCTGCTGAAGCGTCTCGATTACGAGGAGGCGCAGGAAATCGCCTCGACCGGCGCCAAGGTGCTGCATCCGCGCGCGCTCAACCCGGTGCGCGAGGCGCGCGTGCCGCTGGTGATCCGCGACACCCACCGGCCGGAGACCGGTGGCACCGCGATCGGCGCGATCCGCGGTGACGATGCGGTTTCGATCAAGGCGATCAGCGCACGCATGGGCATCACGCTGGTGTCGATGGAGTCGGTCGGCATGTGGCAACAGGTCGGTTTCCTCGCCGACGTGTTCGACGAATTCAAGCGTCACGGCCTTTCGGTCGACCTGATCGGTTCGGCCGAGACCAACGTCACGGTATCGCTCGACCCGAACCAGAACCTGGTCGACTCGGACGTGCTGGCCGCGCTCGCCGCGGACCTCGCGCGCGTGTGCCGGGTCAAGGTCATCGCGCCGTGCGCGTCGGTGACCCTGGTCGGGCGCGGCATGCGTGCGATGCTGCACACGCTTTCGGCGGTGCTCGCCGAGTTCGGTGCGCTCGACGTGCACCTGATCAGCCAGTCGTCGAACAACCTCAACCTGACTTTCGTCGTCGACGAGGCGGTGGTCGAAGGCCTGCTGCCGCGCCTGCATGCGCTGCTGATCCGCGCGGGCGCGATGCGGGTCGAGGACGGCGCCCTGTTCGGTCCGCGCTGGTGCGAACTCGCGCAGCCACCGAGGCCGATCCGCGCCCCCTGGTGGCGCGGCGCACGCGGCAAGTTGCTGGAGATCGCGGCCACGGCGACGCCTTGCCACGTCTACGACCTGGCAACCGTGCGCGATTGCGCGAGGGCGCTGGTCACCGCGTCGGTTCGCGCGGGTACTGCGGTCGTCGACCGCTGGCATTACGCGCTCAAGGCCAATCCGCATGCGGATATCCTGCACACGCTGCATGCGGAGGGATTCGCGTTCGAATGCGTGTCGATCGACGAAGTCGCGGCGGTACGCGCGGCGCTGCCGGAGATCGATCCGGCCACGATCCTGTACACGCCGAACTTCGCGTCGCGCGCCGAATTCCGTGCCGCGCTGGCCGACGGCGTACGCGTCACGCTAGACGCGTTGCATCCGCTGGCCGAATGGGGCGCGGATTTCGCCGGCCGCGCGATCTTCCTGCGTGTCGACCTCGGCGTCGGCCGCGGCCATCACGACAAGGTCAGGACCGCCGGGGCGGCATCCAAGTTCGGCGTGGCACTGGACGAAATCGGTGCGTTCCGCGAACTTGCGCATCGCCACGGCGTGCGCATCGTCGGCCTGCATGCGCATGCCGGATCCGGAGTGCTCGATGCGGACCACTGGCGCGACACCGCGGCGCAGCTTGCGAGTCTCGCGCAATCGTTCGAGGACGTGGAGGTCCTCGACATCGGTGGCGGACTCGGCGTACCCGAACATGCGGACGAGGCACCGCTCGATCCGGACCAACTCGCAGCCGGACTCGCCGAGGTCCGGCGCGCGTATCCGCAGTTCGCCTTGTGGATGGAACCGGGTCGTTACCTCGTCGCGGAATCCGGCGTGCTGCTTGCGCGGGTGACCCAGACCAAGCGCAAGGGAACCGTGCGTTACGTCGGCGTCGATGCCGGCATGAATTCGCTGCTGCGCCCGGCCCTGTACGATGCGTGGCATGAAATCGTGAATCTCGATCGCCTCGACGAAGGGGACGCGGAGCTGGTCCAGGTCGTCGGTCCGATCTGCGAGACCGGCGACGTCATCGGCCGCAACCGGCGCCTGCCCGCATGCCGCGAAGGAGACGTGCTGCTGATCGCGAACACGGGCGCCTACGGCGCGGTGATGTCCTCGCGCTACAACCTGCGCGAACCGGCTGCGGAGGTCGTGTTCGATTCGAGTGGATTGCGCGGACCACGCGCGGAGGACATTGCATGAACGCGCTGGCCGATCCCCGCGAAGCGAAGGCGTTCCGCTTCGTTCGTCGCGAATACGCCGACGGCGAGTTGCGTCTCGTGTATGCGTTCGACGATGGGCCGGAACTCGTCGAATGCATCGGCTTTCCGGATGCGCCGCGCGTGGCGGACGAACGCCGCGGAGCGTTCGAGGCGGCCCTCGACCTGCTGCACTGGATCGCCGGGATCAGCTACTACAAGGCAGGCGTGCCGGGTGAGTTGCGCGTCGAGGCCAGGGTGCCAGACGTGCGTGCGGCCGCGTTGCTCGACGATCTCTACCTGCACGGTCTCGGTGAATTCGCGTACCACAACCGGCTCGATCTGCGCGACCGGATCCATTTCCCCGCGAGTGCGGGTGTCGCGACGCCTTCCCGCGCATCGGAACACATCGACGCCGCGGGTGCGCCCACACTCGACCTGCCGCGCCGCTCGCTGGTGCCGATCGGCGGTGGCAAGGATTCGCTGGTCAGCGTGGAAATCCTGCGGGGCGCGAACGACCCGGCCACCGCCGTGTGGATCGGCAACTCGCCGCTGATCGCCGACTGCGCTGCGCGCACCGGCTTGCCGATGCTCAGCATCCGCCGCGAGATCTCTCCGTTGCTGTTCGATTACAACCGGCTCGGCGCATGGAACGGCCACATCCCGGTGACCGCGATCAATTCGGCGATCCTCGTCGTAGCGGCGATCCTGTACGGCTTCGACGCGATCGTGTTTTCCAACGAACGTTCGGCCTCGAGCGCGACCCTCGAATACGATGGCCAGGAGGTGAACCACCAGTGGAGCAAGGGCTGGGCGTTCGAAGCGGCGCTCGACGACCTGATCCATGCGACGATCGCGGCGGACCTGCACTACTACTCCTTGCTGCGCCCGTTGTCGGAACTCGCCGTGGCCGCACGGTTCGCGCGCGAGAAGCGCTACGACGAGGTGTTTTCGAGCTGCAACCGCAACTTCCGCCTGCGTGGCCCGAAGCCCGTGGATCGCTGGTGCGGCCAGTGTCCGAAATGCCATTTCGTGTTCCTCGCGCTCGCGCCGTTCCTGCCGAAACCGCGCCTGCTTGCGATCTTCGGTCGCAACCTGCTCGACGACGCGAGCCAGATCGCGGGCTTAGACGCGCTGCTCGAGTTCCGCGACCACAAGCCGTTCGAATGCGTCGGCGAGGGCGTCGAGTCGCGCGCCGCGATGGCCGCGCTCGCGGCGCGGCCCGAATGGCGCGAGGATGCGGTCGTCGCGCATTTCATCGACGAGGTTGCGCCGCATCTCGCGAACGCGGACCTCGCCCTCGCGCCGCTGCTCGAAGTGGCCGGTGCGCATCGCATTCCGGCGCACCTGCACGCCGTGCTCGAACGCGGCTGAATCGATGCGCATCGACGAACTGGCCGGCAAGCGGGTTGCGATCTGGGGAATGGGTCGCGAGGGTCGGGCCGCGCTCGGCGTATTGCGACGACGCCTCGCGAATCAGCCGCTGGCGATATTCTGCAACGCGACCGAGGCCCGCGTGCTGGAGGGAATGGCCACAGGACAGGAGTCGCGTCCGGGAGACGGTTCCGCGCAATCGCACGGGGGCGGCAGTCGCGACACGCTCGCCGTGGTGACCCGGCCCCCCGACGCAGCTGCACTGTCCGCGTTCGACGTGGTGATCAAGTCGCCCGGCATCAGCGCGTATTGCGCGGAGATCGTCGACGCGCAACGCAACGGTACCCGCTTCACGTCGGGCACTGCGTTGTGGTTCGCGGAACGACGCGGATCGCGCGTCATCGCGGTGACCGGCACCAAGGGCAAGAGCACCACCGCGGCGCTGATCGCGCACCTGCTGCGCGCATGCGGTCGTCGCGTCGCACTGGCCGGCAATATCGGCTTGCCGTTGCTCGAACTGCTGGATGCGCCGGAACCGGATTGGTGGGTCGTGGAGCTGTCGAGTTTCCAGACGCGCGAAGCCGGCATGGTGGACATCGGTGTCGTCACCCAGCTTGCCGAGGAACACCTCGACTGGCACGGCAACCGCGAACGCTATGTCGAGGACAAGCTGGCCCTCGCGGATCGGGCGCGTTGCCTGATCGTCAACGCGGGGCAGGCGGAGCTCCTGGCGCGTACCGCGGCCCATGCGCGACGCCGGGTGTTCGCCGACCGTGCGGGCTGGCACGTGGCCGATGGCGCCGTCCAGCGCGGTGCCGAGTCCGGCATCGAGGTCACGAAACTGCCGTTGCCCGGCGCGCACAATGCGATCAACGCCTGCGCCGCATTGACCGCGCTCGAGGCCGCGGGCGAAGACGCCCACGCGGCGCTCGCACATCTCGCCACGTTCCAGCCATTGCCGCACCGCCTGCAAACACTCGGCGATCGCGACGGCCTGACCTGGATCGACGACAGCATCGCGACCACGCCGCAGGCCACGCTCGAAGCGCTCGCGAGCGTCGCGGGTCGCGAGGTCTGCCTGTTGCTCGGTGGCCACGATCGGGGCCTGGACTGGAGCGGGTTCGTGCACGCAGTGAGCGAGCGTGCGTCGCTCGACATCGTGACGATGGGTGCGGCGGGACGGCGGGTTTTCACGTTGTTCGATGCCGAGGCCGATCGCACGTCCTGTCGCGTGCAACACGCCGATTCGCTGTCCGACGCGATAACCCGTGCGCGCGCGTTGCTGCGGCCGGGCGGCGTCGTGCTGCTTTCCCCCGGTGCGCCGAGCTTCGACGAGTTCCGCGACTACGCCGAACGTGGCCGCACGTTTGCCGCGCTGGCTGGCTTCGACGCCGCGACGATCGGCGAAATTGCGGGACTCGGTATCGCCTGATCCTCGAAGCGAGGATTCGCCGCGATTGCCGCAATGATTCGGGAGTTCTTCGTCGCGGCAAGCTCCGCCGTTCTTGTCGTTCGTGGCGCGTCGCAAGGGGCGCGGCATGGCGACATCGCCGGTCGACATCGGCCAGGCGAAGGAACCGATTGGCCGACGGTCCGCGCAGCGCTTACCATGCCCCGATTGCCGACTGCCGGAGGTTCCGCATGAGATTGCCCGTTTCCGCCCTGGCCCTTGCGTTTGCATTGCCCGCAATCGCCGCTGCTGCGCCGCATCCGTTCAACGTCCACGACCTCGTGATGATGGATCGGGTCGGCAGTCCGGTGCTGTCGCCGGATGGCAAGACGGTCGCATTCACGGTGCGCGAAACCGATTACGCCGCGAACAAGGGCGTGACCGGGATCTGGACCGTGCCACTCGCAGGCGGATCACCCGAGCGCATCACCGACGAGGCGATGAGCGTTTCGGCTCCGGCATGGTCGGCGGATGGCAAGAGCCTGTACTTCACCGCCGCGAAAGACGGTGTCGGCCAATTGTGGCGTGTTGCCGCGGGTGGGGGCACGGCGGCGCCGGTCACCGATTTCCCGCTCGACGTCAATGGCTTCAAGCTGTCGCCGGATGGCGAACACGTGCTCGTGTCGATCGACGTGTTTCCCGAATGCTCGGGCGAGGCGGACGTGCTCGCGTGCACGCGCGGCAAGCTGGACGCACGCGATGCAGAAAAGGCCAGCGGCGTGCTGTACGACAAGTTGTTCGTGCGCCACTGGGACACCTGGTCGGACGGGCGCCGTTCGCAGTTGTTCATCGCCGACCTCGAAGCGGCCGGCAAGCCCGGCAAGTTGCACCTCCTGAGCCGCGGCATCGACGGTGACATCCCTTCCAAGCCGTTCGGCGACGCCAGCGAGTACGCGTTCTCGGCCGACGGCAAGACCGTGTACTTCGACGTGCGCATCGCGGGCACGAGCGAGCCGTGGTCGACCAACTTCGACATCTACTCGGTGCCGGCGCATGGACCGTACGAAGCCAGGAACCTGACCGCGGCCAATCCGGCGTGGGATGGTTTTCCGCTGCCAGCTGCCGACGGCAGGACCTTGTACTACCTCGCGATGAAGCGGCCGGGATTCGAGGCGGACCGGTTCGCGA
Organism: uncultured Rhodanobacteraceae bacterium; assembly: GCA_964462745.1. Lineage (GTDB taxonomy): Bacteria > Pseudomonadota > Gammaproteobacteria > Xanthomonadales > Rhodanobacteraceae > Dokdonella_A. The sequence goes on along the minus strand of CAYWZC010000001.1, from coordinate 39,891 downwards.
TCATGGCGCTCGACCTCGCGAGCGGCGAGTCGCGCGAAATCGCGCCGGACTGGGATCGCTCCGCGTCGCCGCTGGCCATGTCGCCGGATGGCAAGACCCTGTACACGACCACCAATGACCAGGGCGCGCATGCGTTGTTCGCCATTGATGTCGCGAGCGGCAAGGTAAGCAAACGGGTCGGCGAGGGCACCGTGACCGGTTTCGACGTCGGCGCGCACGGACTCGTCGTCGCGCACCAGGACTGGCAGCATCCGACCGATCTCTACCGCGCCGATGCAAACGGCGGACAGCGCACGCAGATCACCCACTTCAATGCCGAACGACTGGCCGACATCGAGTTCGGCGACGGCGAGTTCTTCACGTTCCGGGGCGCCGGTGGCGACACCGTGCAGGGTTACGTGGTCAAGCCGGTCGGTTACGAGCCGGGGAAGAAGTACCCGGTCGCATTCCTGATCCATGGCGGGCCGCAGGGTTCGTTCAACAGCGACTTCCATTACCGCTGGAACCCCGAAACCTACGCAGGCCAGGGTTTCGCCGCGGTCACGATCAACTTCCACGGATCGACCGGCTACGGCCAGCAGTTCACCGATGCGATCTCGCGCGACTGGGGCGGTGCGCCGCTCGAGGATCTGAAGCTCGGCTGGGCCGCCGCGCTGGAAAAATACGCGTTCCTCGACGCCGATCGTGCGTGTGCGCTCGGTGCATCGTATGGCGGTTACATGGCGTACTGGATCGCAGGTGTCTGGAACGAGCCGTGGAAGTGCATCGTGTCGCACGACGGTGTGTTCGACACCCGCATGATGGGCTACGCGACCGAGGAACTGTGGTTCTCGGAATGGGAAAACGGCGGTACGCCGTACGATCGGCCCGAAGCCTACGAGAAGTTCAATCCGATCAACCACGTCGGCGACTGGCGCGTGCCGATGCTGGTCATCCACAACGCACTCGACTTCCGCATTCCGATCGAGCAGGGCCTGGCCGCGTTCACCGCGTTGCAGCGGCGCGGCATCCCGAGCGAGTTCCTGACCTTCCCGGACGAGAACCACTGGGTGCTGAAGCCGCACAACAGCGTGCAGTGGCATGAAACGGTCAATGCATGGTTGAAGCGCTGGACCGAACCAGGGGCGGCGGATTGAGAGTACGATCCGCTCGACGATTGGCGTGGGGGGAAGGAAATGGCGGGGAAGGAAGAAAATCACCTGGATGGCGGCGATCCGCGGTCGCTCGAGGGGGGCCGCAACGCCGTGCGGACCGCAATGGCCGCAATGCTGGTCCTCGCGACCGGCGTCGCCGCGGCGACCGACTATCCGGTCAGCGGTTCATTGACCGTCAACGGCAACGGCGCGCCGCTGCCGGGCGGCGGCGCCTTCATGGGATCGGGCTACGATCCGGCCAGCGGCGCGATCGCCGAAGGCAGCTTCGTGTTTCCGCAGACGACGTTCAGCTTCGATACGCCGCTCGGCACGGCCGTTGCGACCTACGTGCTGGACCAGACGGACACCTCGAGCGGCGCGGTATGGGCGGATGCGACGGCGGCCTTGACGCCTGCATCCTTCACCCTGACGGTCCTGTCCTTGACCGTGGGCATCTTCCCCGTCGATGTCGGCACCTGTGTGCTCGGTCCGATCGTGATCGAACTCGCGGGTACCGCTTCGGCGGACGGACTCGCGCTCGGCGATGACGGGTTCGAGATCCCCGCGCTCGCCGGGGGTGCCTGCGGCGGCTATGGCAAGGTGATCAACACGGCGATAGCCGGCACCAACAACCAGGCAGCCCTCGATCTTGCCGGCGACTTCACGCCACCTGCCGATACTGACACGATTTTCGCGAGCGGCTTCGACTCGCCCTAGACGGCGCATCTGGCTGTCGCCGAAGGATTCGGCCACAGTTTGCAATGGTGCTTTTCCGTATGCGGGAACAACGATCAAGACACGAGCGATCTGGAAAAGCGCCCCGGCACAAGGACGTGCCGCCACATCAGGCACGCAAGTGTCTGATGTGGACAAGGTGACGCGCACATCGAGCGCCTCGCTCACTGCGAATCAGGAGCGGCGGCGGTATCCAGGCCGGCGACAATTTCGGCGACGTTCCAGGCGACATCTATCTGGAATCGAGCACCATCAGTGGCAATTCGACGACGGCAAATTGCGACGCCTGCTTCATCCAGGGCGGCGGTGCGCACGCGTTCGGACAGATCTACTCCATTTTCAGCACCATCCGCGACAACATTGTGCAGTCGGCCAGCGCTTCGGAAGGAGTAGCGAGAGGTGGCGGGCTGGCGACCTTTCGGTACGATACCGATGGGCTCGTGATTGTGGGTATCAGCACGATCAGCGGAAACGCGGCGCTCGGTGGTACCTCGGGTTACGGTTACGGTGGAGGCGTTGCGGTGATCCAGAGTAGCGCCTACGCCTTGGACGCCACGATTGCGTTCAATCAAGCCAGCACCACGGGTGGAGGCGTGACGGTAGATGACACTGACACCACCACGTTCCTGGGCGGCAGTATCGTTGCAAACAACCTTGCGCCCGACAGTGCCGATATCGCACCGGGTGTCAACGGCAGTGCGACCGTTGTCATTGACGGTGATCACAACCTCGTCACACAGGTCGGCGCGGATGTGACCCTTCCGGGTGACACCCTGTCCGACGATCCGCTGTTGCTGCCGCTCGCCTCCAATGGCGGACCCACCGCAACGCACGCGTTACCGGTATGCAGCCCGGCGGTGGACGCGAGCACGAACCCGAATTCGTTGCCCTTCGACCAGCGAAACGATCCGTACGTGCGCGAGTCGGGGATTGCGGCGGACATCGGTGCGTTCGAACTCCAGCCCGATCCGGATCGGATCTTCGCAGGCGGGTTTGAGTCCTCGCCCTGTCCGTAGACGCGACGCGTCGCGCCTCGTGGGAAGGACTTGAGTACTGATGCTCCAAGAGGCTTCGAACCGAGGCATCAAGACCCAAGCCTCTCCCACGACAACCGTGTAGCCCGGGTGCGCGAAGCGCACCCGGGGATCCGGTCTTGGCGCCGTCGCTTCGGAAAACGGGTGCGCTCGTATCGAGTGCGGGACAGGCTCTTCGTCTTGCCGGGCTACGTTTCTGCAGCTTGGTGAATCAATGAGTTGCAACGTTGTTGGATGAGAGCGATTTCAGTCCCGATGCGCGCCAGCCCTGTCTACAACCACTTCGCGCGGCGCAGCACCACGTACAGCGTGCCGCATACGCACGCGGTCAGCGCGATCATCGCCGCGTAACCCCATGGCTGGGTGACTTCCGGCATGGCGTGGAAGTTCATGCCGTACCAGCTCGTGATCAGGGTTGGCGCCGCGAGCAGGGCGGCCCAGCCGGCGAGGCGCTTGACGACTTCGTTCTGGGCGACGCTGACCATCGCGAGGTTGACGTTCATCGCGACCGTCAGCATCTCGCGCATCGCGTCGGTGCCCTCGTTGATGCGCGCGGCGTGGTCGTAGACGTCGCGGAAGTACGGTCGCACCTCGTCGCGGATCAGGCCGGGGTGGAAGCGCGCGAGCTGGTTGAGGATGTCCTGCAGCGGCGACACCGCGAGGCGCAGCGTCACCAGTTCCTTCTTCAGTTCGTACAGCCGCTCGAGCGTGCGGCGCTTGAACTCGTCCTCGAAGATGTCCTCCTCGAGTTCCTCCAGTTCCTTCTGGAACGCGCGCACCAGCGGCAGGAAATTGTCGACCACGTAGTCGAGCACCGCATACAACGCGTAGCTCGGGCCGAGCGCGAGCAGTTCCGGCGATTGCTCGCAACCGCGACGCGCGGGTGCGTAGCTCAACGAGGCGCCATGGCGCACCGTGATGAGGTAATGCGGGCCGAGGAAGATGTGGGTTTCGCCGAACTCGATCTTGCCGGTGGTCATCTGCGCGGTGTGCACGACGATGAACAGCGAATCGCCATAGACCTCGATCTTCGGGCGTTGATGCGCGCCGTGCGCGTCCTCGATCGCGAGTTCGTGCAGGCCGAACTCTTCCTGCAGGCGGACCAGCAACGGCTCGTCCGGCTCGTGCAATCCGACCCATACGAACTGGTCGCGGTGCTCGAGCACGTCGCTGATCTGGTCGAACGCGATGCTGCGCAGCTTGCAGCCATCCGCCGAATAGGCCACGCAGTTGACCACCATCGGTTCGGTGGCTGCGGTAGTGGCGGTTGCGGGCGCGGCGACGTCGTCCATCGCGGCATCATGCCGCGCGCGTCGGGTCCCCGCAATCGCGCCGGCGTCGCGCGAGCGCGATCGCGAAGGCAAGGTGGATCGGCAGCCACAACGCGATCCAGTGCACGTTGGCCTGCACGAACCAGGGCAGGATCTTGGAGAACAGCGCGAATGCGGCGAGCAGCGCAATGCATGCGGCGACGACGACCGTTCCGCGACTGGGCCGCCAGCGGGCGCGGGCTGCGCACAGCCATGCCGGAACCAGCCACAGGCACAGCGGATCGAGCAGGAACAGGTTCTCGTTGCGCCATGCCGCGACGTGATCGGTCAGCCCCCACAGGGCGAGCAGCACGAGGCCGCCGAGGCCGCAGAACAGCGCGCACAGCGTGCCGACCACGCACAGCGCGATGCGCGCGCCACGCCGGCGGTGGGCGTGGCCGAGCGCGAGGACCGAGAGTCCGATGGCGATACCGAGTACGAGGAATGCGACGCGCAGATCCGGCGGCAGTGCGGAGGGCGAACCGATCCGGGATTCGGCTACGACGCGAGGTGCTCCGGCCAGCGGACGGCCGGTCGCGACCGGTACGTTCACGTCCGCGAGCGCATCCGAGAATGCCATCGGTACGAAGCTTTCCTGCCACAAGTCCAGGCGCTGGTCCGCGAACGGGCCGAGGCCGAGATCGATGAGCAGCATCAGCGCGGGTTGCGGCGCCATCAGGCGCAAGGCGTCCAGTCGGTAGGTATATCCGCGCGAGCGGCCGCGGGTCTGCTCGCGGATCGCGCCGCCGACGACGCGGTCGAGCGCGTCGCGAACCCGGGTCGAGCAGTTCGCGACGAAATAGTCGTAACGGTAGGTCGCGTTCTCGGGCCGCGCATTCCACTCGAGGTAATCGCGCAGCGCGACGCGTTGCGCGGGTGTCAGTGCGAGCGGTTGCTCGACGATCGAACGGCCCTCGGAGCGATAGAACGCAAGATCGTCCTCGTAGGAATTGGCCGCGATCAGGTATTGCATGCGGCCGCGCGCGAAATTCAGGAAGAAGTCTTCCTGGTCGAAGTCGAACAGGCCGTAGTTGTATGCGATCGTGCGGTCGGTCCGGGTGTCGCGCACCACGATCGCGTTGTGGCCGAAGCGTTCGAAGTAGATTTCGCCGGGCCCGATGGTCAGCAGGCTGATTTCGAGCGTGCTGCCCGGTACGAGGTCGTCCTGGCCGAAGGCCGGGGCGCACACGAGGACGCACAGCGCGGCGAGGATCCTGACGATCAAGCGTCCTGCACCCGCACGGCGAACTGGTACACGCGTTGAACATCGGCCTTGGTCACCTGGAAATGCAGGCCGCCGAGCGTGGCCTGCTCGCCGACCTCCGGCAGGTGGCCGAGTTCTGCGGTCAGCATGCCGCCGATGGTGTCGAATTCCTCGTCGTCGAATTCGCAGTCGAAGCGCTCGTTGAAATCCTCGATCGGGGTCAGTGCGCTGACCAGGAAGCGACCATCCGGTTCGATCTGGATCAGCTTCGGCTCGCCGTCGTCCGCGTCGTGCTCGTCGTCGATGTCGCCGACGATCTGTTCGAGCACGTCCTCGATCGTGACCAGGCCGCCGACGCCGCCGTACTCGTCGACCACGATCGCCATGTGCCGGCGCGAAAGGCGGAATTCCTTGAGCAGGATGTTGAGGCGCTTGGATTCGGGAATCAGGGTGACGGGTCGCAGCAGGGCGCGGATGTCACGCGGTCCACCATCGGCGAAGCAGCGCAGCAGGTCCTTGGCGAGCAGGATGCCGAGGGTTTCGTCCTTGTCGTCGGCGTGCACCGGAAAGCGCGAATGGCCGGATTCGAGGACGATCGCGAGCACTTCCTCGAGCGGCGCGTCGACCGGCAGCGAGACCATCTGCGCGCGTGGCACCATGACGTCGCCGACGGTCAGGTCCGCGACCGTGATCGCGCCCTCGATCATCGACAGGGTGTCGTTGGAGAACAGGCCGTTGGAATGCGCCTGGCGCAATTCCTCGATGAGTTCCTCGCGGCTCTGCGGTTCGCCGGCGAGGGCCTGGCCGATGCGCATGAACCAGGATCGGTGCGGGGGGTTGCCTTGAGGCGGTTCCTCGCTCATTGCCTTGACGTTCGGGCCCATCCGGGCGGGGCGTGGAGTGTAGCAAACCGCGGCGGACCGGGCGGTTACCGTGCCGGGGAGGGGTTCTCGGTCCCGATGCGCGCCGTCGAGACGAGGCGTCGAAGGGAATCTGCTCCCCGTAATCGGGTTTCCGCGAGCTCGTGGCCGCGACACCCGGTTCGACGCATCGCGACCGTGCGCAATGCGCCGGTGCTACCATGCGGCGAGGGGATGCACTGCGGCTGCCGGGAGACATCGCAATGGCTGATTTCGACTTCAGCTCGTACCTCAAGCTCATGGTCCACAAGAAGGCGTCCGACCTGTTCATCACGGCCGGCGTGCCGCCTTCGCTGAAGCTGCACGGGCGCATCGCGCCGATCACGCAGACGCCGCTGACTCCGCAGCAGTCGCGCGACATGGTGCTCAACGTGATGACTCCGTCACAGCGCGAGGAGTTCGAGAAGACCCACGAATGCCAGTTCGCGATCGCGGCGACCGGCGTCGGCCGCTTCCGCGTGTCCTGCTTCTACCAGCGCAATTGCGTCGGCATGGTCCTGCGTCGAATCGAGACGAAGATTCCGACCGTCGAGGAACTGCACCTGCCGCCGATCATCAAGCAACTCGCGATGACCAAGCGCGGCATCACCATCGTCGTCGGCGCGACCGGCGCCGGCAAATCGACCTCGCTCGCCGCGATGGTCGGCTACCGCAACGAGAACTCGACCGGACACATCGTGACGATCGAGGACCCGATCGAATACGTGCACAACCATGCGGGTTGCATCGTCACCCAGCGCGAACTCGGCATCGACACGGACTCGTGGGAGAACGCGCTCAAGAACACCCTGCGCCAGGCACCCGACGTCATCATGATCGGCGAGGTGCGCACGCGCGAGACCATGGAGCATGCGATCAACTTCTCCGAGACCGGCCACCTGTGCCTGTGCACCCTGCACGCGAACAACGCGAACCAGGCGATGGACCGCATCATCCACTTCTTCCCGGAGGATCGTCGCGCGCAACTGTTCATGGACCTGTCGCTGAACCTGAAGGGCGTGATTGCGCAACAGCTCATCCCGACCCCGGACGGCAAGGCGCGCCGCGTCGCGATCGAGATCCTGCTCGGCACGCCGCTGGTCCAGGACTACATCCGCCAGGGCGACATCCACAAGATCAAGGACGTGATGAAGGAGTCGACCAACCTCGGCATGCGCACTTTCGACCAGAGTCTCGTCGACCTCTATCACGCGGGCGAGATTTCCTACGAGGACGCGCTGCGCCACGCCGACTCGGCGAACGAGGTGCGCCTGCGCATCAAGCTCGCCCAGGGCGGCGATGCACACACGTTGAGCCAGGGACTCGATGGCGTGGAGTTGCTGGAGACGTGATGGGGGAGACGGGAGACGGGAGACGGGAGACGGGAGACGGGAGACGGGAACGATTTTTCTCGCGGGCAAGATGTCAGCCTGGCATGCAGGTCGGCAGTTGAGGCAACGATATCGGGACTTCCCACTACTTCCCTGAACCACTGACGTTCAATCCCGAGTCCCGCTTTCCATGACGAACCCCGAATCCCG
>CAYWZC010000001.1:26336-31935 GCA_964462745.1 uncultured Rhodanobacteraceae bacterium | reverse complement strand
TGGGCCGCGACGATCCGCTGTGGGCCGTGCTGTCGCTGCCGCACAAGCGCGGCGGGCGCTGGGATCGCGGCGAGTTCTTCGCAACCGGTCGGCGCGAAATCGACGATCGGCTTGCCGCGCTCGCCGAGCGTGGCGTGCCGCGCGGGCGCGCTGTCGCCGTCGATTTCGGCGCCGGCGCGGGACGCCTGAGCCGCGCGCTGGCTGCGCATTTCGAGCGCGTCATCGGCATCGACGTATCGTCGAGCATGGTCGCCGCGGCGCGCGAACTCAATGCCGACATCGGCAACCTCGAATTCCGCGAGAACGCCTCGCCGCGTCTCGACGGCTTCGCCGATCGCAGCGTCGACTTCGTCTACTCGTGCATGACGTTGCAACACATCCCGACTGAACTCGCCGCGGGCTACGTGGACGAGTTCCTGCGCGTGCTCGCGCCGGGCGGTGCGGCGGTGTTCCAGTTCGTCTCCGGAACCGATGCGAGCCTGCGCGGGCGACTTTTTGCGCGCCTGTCGAATCGCTGGCTCAATCCGCTGCGCCGCCTGTTGTGGCGGCGCAGCGCGGTGTTCGAGATGCACGTCCTGCCCGAAGCGCGCCTGCAAGCGATGCTCCGGGCGCATGCCGGACTCGTCCTGCTCGCCGCCGAAGACGATGCTGCCGCAGGGCCCGGCTGGCGCAGCCGGCGCTGGACCGTCACGCGACCCGAATGAGTCCGAACAGGGGATCTCCGGAGCCCGGGCTGCCGGGCGGTTTCCGGCCCGCGTGGACGCGCCCTACGGCTTCCTCGTGTAGGTGATCTCCATCATCTTGAATTCCTTGCCGTCCGCTCCCGGGCCGTACATCTCGAACACTTCGGTGTCCGGGCCGGTTCGGCGCGTCGTCATGCGCGAGCTGACCTCGGTCTTCTTGACCGGGTCCATCCAGCTGCCGGTGAACGTGCAGGCGTGTTCCTCGTTGCAACTGCCTTCGCTGACCATGAGCCCGGTCGACATGCTGTCGTTCCAGGTCGACCAGTGCTTGCCGGTGACGTTGTCGTAACCGTGCATGGCGTGGCCCGTGAACGGCTGGCCCATCATCTGCGATGACATGTCCTCGACGAGGACGCGGCCGCCAAGCACCATCTTGCGCGTGGCCGTGCCCGTCTCGACGACGGCGTCGCCGCCGGGTTCGTACCAGTTGCGGATGCGCAGGTCGTAGTCGCCTGCCGATTTCGCGAGTTCGGCATGCGCCGGTCCCGGCGTACCGGCCTTGATGTAGGCCTCCATCTCGGCCTGTTGTTGCGCGGTCATCTGCGGCGCGTCCTGGTCCTGCGCGATGGCGGGCAGGGCGAACGCGAGGGAAACGGCGAACGGCAGCAAGTTTCTCGTGAGACGGTTCATGGGACGTCCTCCACGCGACTGGGAGAGAAGTGACTGCGCGCCGGAGTATACGCCGCAAGGCCCGCTGCGCCGTGAATGGTTTGCGCGCCGGGATGGCGCGAACGGCGGGGCCGACCAGGTCGTCTTCGGCCGTCTGTTCGAGCGGTGCACGATGCACCTCGGCCGGCTAGGCCGCTTGCGCCGGTTCCAGCAGGCTTGCGAGGACCGCCATGCGCACGAACACGCCGTTGTGGACCTGGTCGAGGATGGCCGACTGCGGGCCGTCGGCGACGTCCGTGGCGATCTCGACGCCACGGTTGATCGGACCCGGATGCAGGACGACGGCGTCGCGCCGCGCGCGCGCCAGCCGTCCGGCGTCGAGGCCGTAGTGCTTGAAGTAATCGCCCTCGCCGGCGGGCATCGCCGCCGTCATGCGCTCCTTCTGCAGGCGCAACATCATGATCGCGTCGACACCTTCGATCGCGGCATCGAAGTCGGTGCCGAGTTCGCAGCCCGGTACTTCCGCCTGGTCCGGCAGCAGGGTGGCCGGCCCGCACAGGCGGACAGGAGCCGCGCCGAGCGCCTGCAAGCCGTGGATCGCCGAGCGCGCGACACGCGAATGGCGGATATCGCCGCAGATCGCGACGCGCAGTCCGTCGATGCGGTCCTTGCGATCGCGCAGGGTCAGCAGGTCGGTCAGGCCCTGGGTCGGATGCGCGTGATTGCCGTCGCCGGCGTTGATCACCGAGGCGTGGCGCGCGTGTGCGGCGAGACGTTCCGGCGTGCCGTTTTCCGCATGGCGCACGACGAACGCATCGCAGCCCATCGCCTCGATCGTCGCGAGGGTATCCTCGAGCGTCTCGCCCTTGCGGGTCGAGGAATTGGCGACGTCGAAATGGATCGCAGTCGCGCCGAGCCGGCGCGTGGCGAGTTCGAAACTCGTGCGCGTGCGCGTCGACGGTTCGAAGAACAGGTTGACCACGGTGCGCCCGTCGAGCAGGTCGAGCGGGCGCGGGTCGGTCGCGAAACGCACGCGCAATGCCGCGGCGCGATCGAGCAGCGCGGCCAGATAGTCGCGATCGATGCCGGCGAGGGTCAGCAGGTGGCGCGGGCGGGGCGCGGAGTCGCGGGCGGCGGCGTTCATGCGGAAGATCCGGAGTCGTTTTCTGCGAGCCAGGATTCAAGGATAACCTGCGCCGCGATCGCATCGAGATCGGCCGCGTGCTTGCGCCGAGCGGTGCCGGCCGCGCGCGCCGCGGCGAAACGACGGCTCGCTTCCTGTGAGGTGTGGCGTTCGTCGATCGAGCGCACCGGCAGTGCATGGCGTTCGGCAAGGGCCTCGGCGAATGCGCGCGCGTTGCGGCTCATCGCCTGTTCGCCGCCATCGAGGCCGAGCGGCAACCCGACCACGAGCAGGATCGGGTTCCATTCGCGGACCAGGCGGTCGATGTCGTACCAGGGCAGGGCGCCGCCGCCATGCACGATCGTCACCAGCGGCCGCGCGCCGCTCAGCGGGTTGCCGACCGCGACGCCGATCCGGCGCGTGCCGTAATCGAAGGCGAGAATATTCATGCCCGTTTGCGCGCGAACGCGGCGTCGGCACGCTCAGGCGTGGCCCACATAACCCGCGAGTTGCACCAGATCGACGCCGAGCAGGCCGGCCGCGGCCTGCCAGCGCTGGTCGAGCGGGATGTCGAACAGCACGCTGTCCGAGGCCGGCGCGGTCAACCACGCGTTGTCGCGCAGTTCCTGTTCGATCTGGCCGGGTCCCCAGCTCGCGTAGCCGAGCGCGACGACCGCCTGGCGCGGGCCCTCGCCGGCCGCGATCGCCAGCAGGATGTCGCGCGAGGTGGTGACGCTGAGGTTCGGGGAGACGCGGATCGACGACTCCCACTTGCCGTGCGGCGTGTGCAGCACGAAGCCGCGTTCGGGCTGCACCGGCCCGCCGATCAGGACCGGTGCCTCGACGATCGCGGGCAACTCCGAATGCATGTCCATCTGCGCGAGCACGTCGCCGAGACGGTATTCGGACATGCGGTTGATCATGATGCCCATGCTGCCCTCCGCGTCATGCTGGCACAGCAAGGTCACCGCGCGCGCAAAATCGGGGTCGCGCAGGCCCGGCATCGCGATCAGCAACTGGTTGGCGAGCGGTGTGGTCGAAGTCATGCGGGCATTGTACGGGAGATCGCTGAAGGCGCGCCGATCGGCGTTCGACGGCGTGTTGCAGCCCCACGATCCGGCCCCGTAGAGTGGAGCTCGCTCCGCTGCTTTTGCCCTTTGCACTTCCGGAGCCGAGCAAGCTCGGCTCTACGATCCGGCCCCGTAGAGCGGAGCTGGCTCCGCTCCCCTTGTCGCACAGGAGAGGGACGACGACGCCGGGTTTCGCGGCTTCTCATCTATTGCGCAGGATGTCGCCGGGCAGGAACTGCCAGGTGCGGGTGACGTAGAGTTCGTCGAGCTTTTCGGGTTCCTGCGGGATGGGTTCGAACGGCGCGGCGAGGCGGACGATACGGATCGCGGCATCGTCGAGCACCTTGAAGCCGCTCGGGTCGATGATGTCGATGCTCTTGACCGCGCCGCTGCGATCGAGGCCGACGGTCAGCACGAGTTGGCCATGCAACTGGCGCCGCCGCGCTTCGTCCGGGTAGTTCAGGTTGCCGACCCGCTCGACCCGGTTCACCCAGTTCTGCATGTATTGCGCATACGCGTATTCGCGGGTATTGGCGGAAATGTACTTGCGCTTCGGCCGCTTGGCGTATTGTTGCGACAGGTCGCGCATTTCCGCGGCAAGGCGGGCCATCTCGAGTTCGCGCTCGAGCGTCTCGCGTTCGACCGGCAGCTGCTCGTCCGGCGCCTGCGGTGCCGCCTCGTCGTTCGGCACGCGTACGTCGGCGTGTGCACTGGTCAGTACCTCGGTGCGGCTCGGCGGGGTCGGCTTCGGTGCGCCGGTCTCGGTCGGGCGCGGCGCGATGCCGGCCAGCGCCTTGGGCAGCGGGCCGGACAACGGATCGGACGGCCGCAGCGCACGCTCGCTGTTGCCGCCCCCCGAGTTGGCGACCTGGGCGAGGAAATCGGCCTTGTCGGGTTTTTCCGCGTTCGCCGATTGCACGAGGATCACATCCAGCGACGGCATCTGCGGCGCGGACTTCACGTACTCGAAGGTGATGCCCAGCGCAATGACCGCGTGCGCGATCAGCGAGAACAGGAAGGTGACGCCGAGACGGTCATTGCTGCCGGTGCGCAGGGCGTACGCGGCATCGGTCGCGGCGGCGCCGGTCGCTGCGTTCACCCGAGGCGCGCCTCGATCGCGTCGAACACGGTGCCGGCGATATTGATGCCGAACGCGGCGTCGAGCTCGCGGATGCAGGTCGGCGAAGTCACGTTGATTTCGGTCAGCCAGGCGCCGATGACGTCGAGGCCGACGAACACGAGCCCGCGACGCCGCAGTTCCGGGCCGACCCGCGCGGCGATTTCGCGGTCGCGCGCATCGAGCGGGACGCCGACACCCCTGCCGCCGGCCGCGAGGTTGCCGCGGAAATCATCACCCTGCGGAATCCGCGCAAGCGCGTAGGGCACGGGTTCACCGTCGATCATCAGGATGCGCTTGTCGCCGGCCGCGATCTCGGGAATGTACTTCTGCACGAGGGCAAACAGCCGGGCGCCGACGGTCAGCGTCTCGATGATCGAATTGAGGTTGGGGTCGCCGTGATGCGAACGGAAGATGCCGCGCCCGCCCATGCCGTCGAGCGGCTTCATGACGACCTCGCCGTGTTCGGCGACGAAGCGGCGCAGTTCGCCGGGATCGCGCGCGACCAGGCTCGGAGCGCAGCAGTCCGGGAACGCGAGCGCATACAGCTTCTCGTTCGCGTCGCGCAGGCTGCGCGGATCGTTGACCACGAGCGCACCGCTCCGTTGCGCGCCTTCCAGGACCATCGTGTCGTACAGGTACTGGTTGTCGAAGGGCGGATCCTTGCGGGCGAGGATCACGTCGATGCCACCGAGTTCCCGCCAGCGCGCCTCGCCGAGCGTGAACCAGGATCCGGCGTCGTCGCGCACCTCGAGCGGAGCGAGCCACGCCCATGCGATGCCGTCGCGCAGCGCGAGGTCGCCTTGGGTCATATAGTGCAGGGTGTATCCGCGGCGTGCCGCCTCGAGCAGCAGCGCGAGGGTCGAATCCTTGCCCGGCTTGATCGACCCGATCGGATCCATGAGAACCGCCAGGCTGCGATTCATCGGAAGCCCCG
>CAYWZC010000001.1:0-26236 GCA_964462745.1 uncultured Rhodanobacteraceae bacterium | reverse complement strand
GGCTTCCGGGGACAGATGGATTCAATGAACGCTAGCAGCCTGGTCGGTCTCAAGGTCATGGTCATCGACGATTCGAAGACCATCCGACGCACCGCGGAAACCCTGTTGCGCAAGGAAGGCTGCGAGGTCGTTACCGCCGTGGACGGGTTCGAGGCGCTCGCCAAGATCACCGACCAGCAGCCGCGCATCATCTTCGTCGACATCATGATGCCGCGCCTGGACGGTTATCAGACTTGCGCGCTGATCAAGAACAACCAGGTGTTCAAGTCGACGCCGGTCATCATGCTTTCGTCGCGCGACGGCTTGTTCGACAAGGCGCGTGGCCGTATCGTCGGGTCGGAACAGTACCTGACCAAGCCGTTCACGCGCGAGGAGTTGCTCGGCGCGATTCATCGGCATCTGGATTGAGCGCGAGGTGGATCGCGTTGCACGGGGTGGGGGAACGATGACGCACGGATCACTGATGACGTACCCGACGCCGGCGTGGGCCGAGGCGGGTCGTCGTGCGCGTGTCGCGTGTCGCGGGGGACACGATGTCTGATTCGCATTCCAACCAGACGCCGTTCGAGACCCTGGTCGAATACGAGTGGGCGAGCCTCGCCCATTCGGCCGGCGTACCGGACGAGGTCCAGGCGCCCGGCTTGTGGCGCGGCATCGGTTTCCGCATCGGGCCGCGGCGCTTCGTCAGCAGTATCGGCGAAATCGAGGAAATCCTGACCATGCCCGCGCTCGCGCGAGTGCCCGGCACGCGCGACTGGTTGCTCGGCGTTGCCAACGTGCGCGGCAATCTGGTGCCGGTCGTCGACCTGCGTGGATTCATCGAGGGCGAGATGACGGTCCCGGGAGATGCGAGCCGCGTGCTCGTCGCGCGCCAGGCCGGCGGCAACGTCGGCCTGCTGATCGACGAGGTGCTCGGCCAGCACAGTTTTTCCGAGGAACAGCGTGCCGAGGCAATCGGTGAGGCCGACCCGGCATATGCGCGGTTCGTCGGCGAGAAAATCCGTTTGGGTGATGTGCTGTGGGGCTTGTTCAGCATGGCGGCGTTGACCCGCACGCCCGAATTCCAGCAGACGGCAATCTGACCATGGACCGCAAGCCGCACCACGCGGAACGGCCCGGCAGCGAGGGGTGATTTGAACATGAGTACGACTTCGGGGTCATTGGCAGGCGGCGAGCGCGGCGGCAGCACCAACACGCTGTTGTTCGTACTGCTCGGTCTGCTGTTCGTTTTCGCGATCGTGGATTTCGCATGGATGTACGTGAAGAACTCCCACGATCGCCAGGCGATTGCGTACACGACGCAGATCCAGGTTCTTTCGCAGGCGCTGGCCAACTACGCAGCCGAAGCCGCCGGGGGCAACGTCGCCGCGTTCAAGGAACTCGACAGCACGCGCAAGAACATCGACACCTACATCCGGCGCCTGGACAAGGGCGATCCGTCGGGCATGCCCGGCTACAGCGACGCCGCCAGCGTCAAGCCCGAACTCGGCGCGTTGACCCAGGCGTGGGGCCAGGTCCAGGCCAACGCCGCGAAGATCCTTGCGGCGCGGGACGTGGTGCTGAACTCCGCGGGCATCGTCGAGCAGTTCCAGAAGACCAGCTCGGATCTCAATTCGAGCATGGACCAGGTGGTCAACATCCTGATCGAACGCAACGGCAGTCCGACCCAGGTCCGCGAAGCGACCCGCCAGACCCTGCTCGGCGACCGCATGGTGCGACGCATGCAGGAAGTGCTGGTCGGCAGCGAGAACAGCCAGGCATCGGTCGACGGCCTCGCCCGCGACGCCGTGGTCTACGGCCA
The DNA here is from genome assembly GCA_964462745.1 of uncultured Rhodanobacteraceae bacterium. Lineage (GTDB taxonomy): Bacteria > Pseudomonadota > Gammaproteobacteria > Xanthomonadales > Rhodanobacteraceae > Dokdonella_A. Next base: position 24,435 of record CAYWZC010000001.1, on the reverse strand, counting down.
GGTGCTCAATGGCCTGCTCAACGGTACCGCGACCGTGCGCCGCATGGACAACGCCGATGCGCGCGAAATCCTTTCCAGCATCAACGAGCGGTGGAACGGCCTGATCCAGCCGGTGCAGAACATCATCGATGCCGCACCGAGCCTGAAGAGCGTGCAGGACGCGGCCGACGCGATCTTCACCGACAGCCAGAGCGTGCTGTTGCGCGCCGGCAGCGTGGCCCAGCGCGTCGATGAACTGCCGCGCAAGCGGACCATGCCGAACCCGTATCTCGGTGCCGGCGCGGCGGCGCTCGCGTTGCTGCTGCTGTTGTTCCTCGGCATCGGCCTCATCCGCGACCAGCAGCGCCGCTACCGCGCCACGTCCGAACTCAACATGCGCAACCAGGACGCGATCCTGCGCCTGCTCGACGAGATGGGCTCGCTCGCGGAAGGCGATCTCACGGTCAAGGCGACCGTCACCGAGGAGATCACCGGCGCGATCGCCGACTCGATCAACTTCGCGGTGGAGGCGCTGCGTTCACTGGTCACCACGATCAACGAAACTGCGGTGCAGGTCTCCTCCGCGGCACAGGAAACCCAGGCTACCGCGATGAACCTCGCCGAGGCGGCCGAACACCAGGCGCGCCAGATCACCTCGGCATCGGCCGCGATCAACGAGATTGCGGTATCGATCGACGAGGTCTCGAAGAACTCCGCCGAGAGCGCGGACGTCGCCCAGCGCTCGGTGCAGATCGCGGCCAGGGGCGCCGGCATCGTGCGCCAGACGATCAACGGCATGGATTCGATCCGCGACCAGATCCAGGAAACGTCCAAGCGCATCAAGCGCCTCGGCGAGTCGTCGCAGGAAATCGGCTCGATCGTCGAACTCATCAACGACATCGCCGAGCAGACCAACATCCTCGCGTTGAATGCAGCGATCCAGGCCGCTTCGGCGGGCGAGGCCGGACGCGGATTCGCGGTCGTCGCCGACGAGGTGCAGCGCCTCGCCGAGCGCGCCTCGAACGCGACCAAGCGAATCGAAACCCTGGTCCAGACGATTCAGTCCGATACCAACGAAGCGGTCAGCTCGATGGAGCAGACGACGTCCGAGGTCGTTGCCGGCGCGCATCTCGCGGAGGACGCGGGTACCGCGCTCGGCGACATCGAAAGCGTTTCCAACGACCTTTCCGACCTGATCCAGAACATTTCGCAGGCCGCCAACCAGCAGTCGTCGGCAGCGACCAACATTTCGGCGACGATGAACGTGATCCAGGGCATTACCTCGCAGACTTCGGTCGGTGCGAGCCAGACCGCCGAGTCGATCGGCAACCTGGCCGGCCTTGCCGCGGACCTGCGACGTTCGGTGGCGGACTTCAAGCTGCCGCAATAGCGCCAGGCGATGCATTCCTGCGTTGCCCGGAGCGGCAACCAGGATGCCAGCCGGTTTTCGTCGGCGGGATAAAGGTGGGTCGGATCGATCGTCCGGCCCGGGAATGAAGGCAGGATGATGTGGGCGGCATTCCCGCCCTGCTTTTCCGAAGCGGCGCAGGTGCGCCGCCGGCAACGCCCGGAACTCCCGGAGCGCGCGTTCGGGAAGCGAGGACGCGGAACATGAAACTGCAAGACGACATCGATTTCACCACGCTGAACTGGGTCAAGGCCGAACTCGACCAGACCCTCGAGCACGCGCGCGTCGCACTCGAGGCGTATGTCGAGGAGCCGACCCGGATCGAGCAGATGCGCCTGTGCGTTTCCGGCCTGCACCAGGTCCAGGGAACCCTGCGCATGGTCGAGTTGTACGGCGCGGCGATGGTCGTCGAGGAAATGGAACGACTCGCCGAAAGCGTGCTCGACGACCGCGTCAGCCAGCGCGAGGAAGCCTACACGGTGCTGATGCGCGGCATCGTCCAGTTGCCCGATTACCTCGAACGCCTGCAGGGTGGCCACCGCGACATTCCGATCGTGCTGTTGCCCCTGCTCAACGACCTGCGCGCGTGCCGCGGCGAGAAGCTGCTCAGCGAATCGGTGCTGTTCGCACCGGATCTATCCGCGGCGCTGCCGGCCAGCGCGGACGGTGGCGCCGCACCGGTGGCGCTGCAGGAACTGCGCGCCCAGGTCCTGCGCCTGCGCCTCGCCTTCCAGGCGGCCCTGCTCAAGTGGTTCCGCGACGAAAGCGGCAGTCGGCAGCACCCGGATCGACTGCTCGAGATTCTCGATCGCCTGCGTGCCCTGTCGCACGGCGTGGCGGCGCGCGAATTGTGGTGGGTCGCGGCCGGCGTCATCGAGGCGGTACGCGACGGCACCCTCGAAGCGAGCGTCACCGTGAAGTTGCTGTTCGGTCGCGTGGACCGCGCGATCCGTCAGTTTGCGGAAACCGGTGAAGGGGGCGCCGCATCCCGGCAGCCGCATGACCTGGTGCAGAACCTCTTGTACTACATCGCCCATTCGAGCAGCGACGGTACGCGCGCCGGGGAGATCCGCCGCCACTACCGACTCGACGAGCTCCTGCCGACGCAGAACGAGATCGAACATGCGCAGGGTTCGCTCGGTGGCCGCAACCGCAACCTGCTCGGCACCGTGTCCGCCGCGATCAAGGACGACCTGATTCGGGTCAAGGAGTCGCTCGACATCTTCCTGCGCGCACGCGACGCGGACCCCGCGCAACTGCTCGACCAGGCCGAGATTCTCGATCGGGTCGGCGACACGCTCGGCATGCTCGGCCTCGGGGTGCCGCGGCGCGTGGTCGGAGAGCAACGCGAGATCATCGAAGCAATCGCAGGTGGGCGACGCAGCGCCGCCGAGGACGTGCTGCTCGACGTCGCCGGTGCGCTCCTGTTCGTGGAATCCTCGCTGGACGAGCACATCGACCGACTTGGTTCGGGCAACGAGGCGCTGCCGCGTGAGGACAGCCTGGACCTGCCGCGCACCGAAGTACGCAAGCTGCTCGGCTCGCTGATGCAGGAAGCCGCGGTCAACCTGCACCAGGCCAAGCAGAGCATCATCGCGTTCATCGAATCGCCTTGGGACCATGCCAAGGTGGCGCCGATCCCGCATCTGCTCGGTGAAGTGGCCGGTGCATTGAGCATGCTCGACCTCGACGAGGCGGCTGCGCTGATGAACGGACTGGTGCGCTTCGTCGAGATCGAATTGCTGCGCCACCATCGCGTGCCGACCGCCGAGCAGATGGATGCGCTGGCGGATGCAATCGCATCGATCGAGTACTACCTCGAGGCGACTCGTGAACAACGGGGCGGACGCGAGCGCATCCTCGGCGTGACCCGCGAAAGTCTCACCCAGCTCGGATACTGGCCGGTGCCCGAGGATTCGGACGCCGGTACGCTCGCGGCGGCCGGACACGGGGAGCCGTCATCCACGAGTGAAGACGAACACGGGGAAGGACGCCTGCCGGCAGAAGGTCCGTTCCCGAGTTGGGGCGAGCATCTCCCGACCGGACGCAACGAGGGTCTGCGCCACGAAATCGACGAAGACGGCGACGTCGCCGGGCTGCCGAGCATCGAGTTGCCGGAGTTCGACGCACCCGCCATGGATGTGTCCTCGCCCGCGGAAGACGAGGCGGAATCTGCCGATCCGGCGTCCGACCTGACCAGCGCGATCGAGATCGCGCAAGGATCCGATCTCGGCGGCCTCGTGGTCGGCGAGACGGGCTCGCACGAACCGCCCGGCCATGACCTGACCGGCCTGCACCTCGCCGAAACCGATGGTGCGGCAGAGGACGGGAACTGGGTCGAGATCGAGGAAGAAACCGAACGCAGCGTGCCGATCTACGGGCCGGACGAGATCCGCTTCAATGCAGTGGATGAAGGCGAGATCGACGACGACATTCGTGAAGTCTTCATCGAGGAGGCGGAAGAGGAGCTGGTTCGCCTGCGTGAGCAACTGCTCGCATGGAAGGAAGATCCGACCGACCAGGAGCACCTGCGCACGATCCGGCGATCATTCCATACCCTGAAGGGTTCCGGGCGACTGGTCGGTGCGCAATTGCTCGGCGAGTTCAGCTGGAAGGTCGAGAACATGCTGAACCGGGTGCTCGACGACAGCGTCGCGTCCGGTCCGGCGATCGTCGCATTGGTGGAGCACGCAGTGGATGCGTTGCCCGGTTTCATTGCCGCGCTCCAGGGACGCGACGAACCGCTCGCCGACATCGACGGCATCATGACGACCGCGGACCGCCTTGCCGAAGGCAATGTCGCCTGGCTACCGGATGAGCCGCGCATGCGTACGGTGCGCCATGTCGTGCGCCGCCGCGTGCCCGCCGAGGCCCATGCCGGCACGGCGCCGATCGCCGACGATGTCGACAATGTGCATGGCCTGACGGACGATGTCGATGCATCCGACACCGGGTCCGCGACGCCGATCGATCCGGTACTGCGCGAGATCCTCGGCAAGGAGATCGCGATGCATGCGGCGGTGATCGAAAGCTGGCTCGCCGACTGCGCGAACGAGCCGCTCGTGCCGACCGAACCGGTGGTTCGCGCGGTGCATACCCTGCACGGCGCGATTTCGATGGTCGACATCGGCGCGGTCAGCGCGGTGCTGGCGCCGCTCGAGAGCTGGGTCAAGCGCCTGGTCGCGGCATCCGTACCGCCGGATGCCGAAGGGCTGGCCGTGTTCGCCGAATGCGCCGCCATGCTGCGCGAGACGATGGCGTACATCGATGCGGGAGGCAATGAGCCGGCGCAGCGGCCTGATCTGGTTGCGCGTGCAGCTGCACTGCGCGACGCGCTGCCCGAACCGACGACCAGCACCCTGCGGGAGCTGGATCCCACCGACGAATTCGAGATCGAAATCGGGTCGGATGCGGAAGATGACCTCGTCGATCCGCGCATCGATGCGGAACCGCAGCCTGGCGGGAGCGCGGTCGGTGAAACGATTGCCGGAACGGATGCCGGGGCCGAAGCGGACGCGGGCGCGGAACTGGTATCGGCGGAAGATCCCGAATCCGCACACGACGACTTGCCGTCGATTTCGATGGTCGATGGCGACGCAACGTTCCTCGAGGATTCCGACCGCGTGGCCGGCTTCGCGAAGATGGATTCCGCGCCGGACGCCGCCACGCCTGCGATGGATGATGCCCAATCGGAGCGTGATGATGCGGCGTCGCCATCGAGCGATGGCGTGCTGGACGATCGTGTCGATACCAACCCGGTCGCGCCGTTCGAGCCGGATACAACGGAGCTTCGCGACGCGGTGATTGCCGGCGCGGAGCACGAGCGGCAGATCGCCGCGGATACGCCAGACGATGCCACCGTTCCCGCCGAGAACGCCGCCGCAATCGCATTGCGCAACATGCCCGTGCCGCCGGAGTTCCCCGACGACGAGCAACCGGAAGGTCCGCTGGAACTGCCTGACTTCGACGAGGAACTGCTCGAGATTTTCGTCCAGGAGGGCAACGACATCCTGGACGACGCGGACGCGCAGATGGCGCGCGTGCGGGCCGCGCCGGACGAACGCGAAGCGATCGCGGGCCTGCAGCGCGACCTGCACACGCTCAAGGGTGGTGCTCGCATGGCCGGTCTCGCGCCGATCGGTGACCTCGCGCACGCCATGGAATCGTTGCTCGAAGCGATCAGCGACGGTCGGCGCGGCGTCGATCGTGCCGGGGTCGAGGCGCTGGAAGGTGGCTTCGACCGGCTCCACGACCTGCTCCAGCGGGTTTCGCGCCATCGTGCGATCGGCATGCCGGAACGCGCGATTGCGCGCTTCGCCGAAATGGTCGCGGACGGCCAGGTCCACGTCCCGCTCGAACCGGAGGGCGCCTCCGAACCGGAACGCGTCGCGAGCGAATCGCCGGCGGCGCCCCCGCCACGCAAGATGCCTACGGCCGATGTTGCCGACGTACAGCACGCGCCGCAGGAGATGATCCGCGTACGTTCGGACCTGCTCGACTCCCTGGTGAACTATGCCGGCGAGGTGTCGATCTATCGCTCGCGCCTGGAGCAGCAGATTTCCTCGTTCCGGTTCAACCTCGTCGAACTGGACCAGACCGTCGCCCGCCTGCGTGGCCAGCTGCGCATGCTGGAGATCGAAACCGAAGCGCAGATCATCGCGCGCTACCAGCGCGAGCACGAAGGCCACACGACCTTCGACCCGCTGGAACTCGATCGTTTCTCGCAGCTGCAGCAGTACTCGCGCGCGCTCGGCGAATCGGTATCCGACCTCGTGTCGTTGCAGAACCTGCTCGACGACCAGACGCGCCAGTCCGAGACCCTGCTGTTGCAACAGTCGCGGGTCAGTTCGGACCTGCAGGAAGGCCTCATGCGCACGCGCATGGTGCCGTTCGATTCGCTGGTGCCCTCGCTGCGCCGGACCGTGCGCCAGGCCGCGCAGGAACTCGGCAAGCGCGCGCAATTGCGTGTCGAGGGCGCGCAGGGCGAAATGGACCGCAACCTGCTGGAGCGCATGAAGGCGCCGTTCGAGCACATGCTGCGCAATGCGATCGCGCACGGCATCGAACCGCCGGCCGCACGCGAAGCGGCGGGCAAGCCCGGTGAAGGTACGGTCAGCATCGCGTTGAGCCGCGAGGCGACCGAAGTGGTGCTGCGGATTTCCGACGACGGCGCGGGCCTCGATCGCGAAGCGATCCGCGCCAAGGCCATCGAGCGCGGCCTGCTGAAGCCCGACGTGGCATTGCCCGATCGCGACCTGTACGGATTCGTCCTGGAAACCGGGTTCTCGACCGCCGGTGAGGTCAGCCAGCTCGCCGGTCGCGGCGTCGGCATGGATGTGGTGAATACCGAGATCAAGCAGATCGGTGGTTCCCTGCAGATCGATTCGAAACCGGGCGGTGGCGCCGAGTTCACGGTACGCCTGCCGTTCACCCTGGCCGTCACCCAGGCCATCTTGGTGCGCGTCGGCGAAGCCGTGCACGCGATCCCGATGTCGACGGTGCAGGGTGTCGCGCGCATCACGCGCGAGGAACTGGATCGGCGCATCGCCGCGAATGAGCTGACCTACACCTACGGTGGCGAGGAGTACGCCATCTACGAACTCGCGCAGCTGCTCGGCGTGGCGCCGACGCGGCTGCCCGACGAGATGCAGTTGCCGATGCTCATGATCCGCACCGGCGAGCGCCGCGTCGCGGTGCGCATCGATTCGGTCGTCGGGTCCCGCGAGATCGTGGTCAAGTCGGTTGGCCCGCAGGTCAGCCTCGTGCCGGGCATCTTCGGCGCGACCATCATGGGTGACGGTTCCGTGCTCATGATCCTCGACCTCGCGCCGCTGGTGCGACGCATGGAGGCGCTGCGCGAGGAGGGCGGCGACATCGTCTATGCAGCGCCCACGCCACCGGAACGCCGCCGCCAGCCGCTGGTCATGGTGGTCGACGATTCGATCACGATGCGCAAGGTCACGACGCGCGTCCTCGAACGCGCGGAACTCGACGTCGTCACCGCGAAGGACGGCCTCGACGCGGTCGAGAAGTTGCAGGAACGCATCCCGGATCTCATGCTGCTCGACATCGAGATGCCGCGCATGGACGGCTACGAACTCGCGACCTACATGAAGAACGATTCGCGCCTGAAGTCGGTCCCGATCATCATGATCACCTCGCGCACCGGCGAGAAGCATCGCCAGCGCGCGCTGGAAATCGGCGTCGAACGCTATCTCGGCAAGCCGTACCAGGAGCTGGATCTCCTGCAACAGGTGCAGGAAACCCTGGAGGCGGCGCATGCCTGAGCCGGCGACCGTGCCCGTCGCGCTGTTCTATCCGACCGACGCGGCGGGTGCGCATCTGCGCGCCGCGCTCGCGCGCTGCGGTACCGAGATCGTCTACGAGGCCCTTGCCGGGCAGGCGGATCGCGACGACCTCGAGCAATCCGGTGCGCGTGTCGTGGTCGTCGACCTCGACGCCGAAGTCGACCGCTACCTGGACGACATGCAGAGCCTGCTGGCCGGCAGCGACTACCGCATCGTGTTCAACGACGGCCAGGTATCCAGCGGTCTTTCCGGCTGGGACCATGCACGCTGGATGCGCCACCTCGCGGCCAAGATCCGTGGCCGCAACGAAACCGACCCGCCGCGGCCGCCGGGAGCCGTGCCGGTGCCGACCCGCGCCGACATCGCACGCGCTGCGCACGCGGTGGTCGGGGCGACCGACGCCAGTGACGCCGTGCCACCCGACGCGGGTGGTCCGATGATCGACGCCACGAGGGAGCAGGACGAGGATCTGCGTGTGGACGACGATTCCCGACCCGCCACGCAGGGCGTCGTCACCGATTCGGACGTACTCGCGCCGGAAGCGGAGCCGGCAAGCGACGAACCCGTCATTGCCCCCGAGATCGAGGAGCGCGATGTCGAACGCTCCGACGCGCCGGACTTCTCCGGCTGGAGCATCGACGAGCCGGTCGAAGAGCCGCCGCCGGTGCCGGTGGATGCGCCCGACGCCGCGGAATTCGGTGTCGACATCGTCGATCCGAAGGAATATCTCGCTCCGCCGGAGGCGCCCGCCCCGGTCGCTGCCGGACCGGGCGGCATGGAGCTTGAACTCGTACCGCTGGATATCGATCTGCCGCCGGTATCGAACACCCCCGACCACGAGAACTGGCTCGATACGATGGCCGAGCCGATCGAAAGGGTCTGGATACTCGCCGCCGCCACGGGCGGCCCGCAAGCCGTGCGTGGCGTGCTGGCCGGCTTGTCGGACAACCATCCCGCCGTGTTCCTGCTGGCCCAGCAGGTGGGCGAGGAGTTCGCCGATGTCCTGCTCGACCAGTTGGCCGGTTCGACCGCGCTACGCGTGCGCCGCGCGGTCTCGGGAGAGCGCGCGAGGCGAGGTGACGTGCTGGTGGTCGAAGCGGGGCAAGCGGTCGGCCTGGATCGCAGCGGGATCGTGCGCACCCAAGCCGACATGGCGCCGGTACCATTGGAAAGCGTGCTGTGCGATGCGGCAGCCGGTTTCGGCGCGCGCGCCGGCGCCATCATCTTCTCGGGGGTGTCGGTGGAACTGCTCGATGCACTGCGTGACCTGCGCGACCAAGGTGGTGAGGTATGGGTGCAGGATCCGGCAACCTGCCTGGTCGGGGCGCTTGCCGAAGCCGCGGCGGAGGCGGGCGTCGCGACCTTCGTGGGTTCCCCGGACGAACTCGCCGAGCGCCTGGCTGCGCAGGCGGGCGAGCCGGACCCACGCTCTGCACTGCCTCGAGGATAAAGACATGGCCGACCTGCCCCAGGAAATCCGCGGAGTCATGATTCCGGTAACCGGCGGGCGCATGCTGTTGCCCAATGCAAACGTTGCCGAGGTCATCACCTACGTGCGACCCGAACCGATCGCGGACGCGCCGGACTGGCTGCTCGGGACCCTCAACTGGCGCGGCTGGCACTTGCCGCTGTTCTCGTTCTCGATGCTGACCGGACAGGCCCGCGAGGAGAAGTACATCAACGCGCGGGTGGCGGTGCTGAAGGCGCTCGGCGGTCGCCCGAAGTTGCCGTTCCTCGCCCTGCTCGTGCAGGGCTTCCCGCGACTGACCACGATCACGCCGGACCTGCTGGTGTCCGCCGACGACGGCATGGGTGAGGTCGTCGGGGTGCGCGCATCGGTACTCGTCCGCGACGACCACGCGGTCATTCCCGATCTCGCGGCGATCGAGTCGCTGGTCAGCGAGGCGTTGTAGAGCCGAGCTTGCTCGGCTTGGGCGATCAGGAACAGCGGAGCAAGCTCCGCTCTACGGAGTGCGGGTAGCGGAGCCGGTTCGTGGTGGAAGCGCGCGGGAGCCGGCATCTGCCGTGATGCTCCTTGCGGAAGCCTCAATGTACCTTCGACTCCCGCTCGCGTACCGGCAGCGGCACGTTGCACACGTCGATCTTGCCGGCCGGCACGAGGTACCAGTCGTCGCGACGGTTGCGGCGCGATTCGACCAGCGCGGCGAAAGTCGGCGTGTCGGTACGCAATCGTTCCAGCGCGCTGCGCTCGCTCTCCGGAAGATCGGCCGCGACGCGCACGGATTCGATGCGGATGCGCTGTTCCGGTTTCTCGTAGAAGCCGAGCGGCCCGCTGCCGCGCGGCAGCGCGGACAGGAGTTCCATTCCCTGGACGACGCGGCCAACCAGGGTGATGTTGCGGTCGAGCTGACGCGGCGCCTGCCCGATCACCACGTACAACTCCGCACCATTGCCGCTGTCGGCCGGATTGCCGCGGCCGACGCCGAGCATCGCATAGCAATGCGTGAGCCAGGCCGTGCCGCGCTTCGCGTCGCGGGCGGCCGGGAATCCCCCGGAAAAACCGGTTTCCGGCGCATACACGTCGCCATCGGGCAACGGCACGAAGGCGAGGTCCGTGCTGGATCGCGTGAATTCGGGCGGCAGGCGGGTCTTCGCCTTGCCGAGGCTGCGCGCAGCCGGTTCGCCGGCCGCGGCATCTCCCCACTGGGTCACGAAATTGTCCTGCACGCGGTTGATGCTGAGGCCATCGAAGTAGTGCGCGCGCACCAGGGTCAGGATGTTCGCGACGTGCTGCGGCGCGAATGCCGGCGCGAGCTCGATGACGACGTGGCCCGCAGCGAGTTCGAGATACAGGGTGCTGGCCGGGTCCAGCGCGCGCCAATCCGTTGGGGAGGACGCGGCGAGGACTTCCTGCATGGTCTTGCCGGCCGGCGCATCCGTCGGTTCGGCCGCGCGAATCGAAGTGGCCGCGATTGCGATTCCGGCCACGAACAGCAGGGATGCGGCGACGTGGATCGCCGAAGTGCGGAAGCCGTGCAGGAATGGAATCATCGGGAGTTCCTCGGAGGGCGGGACAAGCGTTCGACTGGCGCCGCGCGTGTCGATGCCGTGTCGCGCGCTCTCGCACGATGCACGGCCACCGCGTCGTGCGCAAGTCCGAGCCATCGGCACGCTTCAATCACGGCGCATGCGCTGCTACCTTTGCGCGTCGATCCCTGTTGCGAGCAAGCGATGCGATTCCCGTCGGTGTGTCTTTTCGTCGCGCTGCTGTGCGGCGCCGTTTCCACCCACGCCGCGGTGCCGGCGCCGCTCGAAAAGCCGTACCCGGGCACGATCGATCTCGCGGTGGATCTCACCGATCTTGCCCATCGCGTGTTCCGCGTGCACGAGGAACTGCCGGTCACGCCCGGCCCGCTGACCCTGCTGTATCCGCAGTGGCTGCCCGGTAACCATGCGCCGACCGGACCGTTGCCCGCGCTGGCTGGCCTCGTGATTCGTGCGAACGGCGAGCGCATCGAGTGGCGCCGCGACCGGATCGATCGGTACGCGTTCCACGTCGAGGTTCCCGCGGGCGTGTCGCGATTGTCCGTGGATTTCCAGTTCGCATCGCCGACCGAACGCAGCCAGGGGCGCATCGTCGCGACGCCGGAAATCCTCGGATTGCAGTGGAATACGGTGCTCCTGTATCCGGCCGGTCACGACGCGAGCGCCATCACGTTCGCGCCGAAGGTGACCCTGCCCGTCGGCTGGCGGTTCGCGACCTCGCTGGACGACACACGGACGACTGGCGCCTCCACGGTATTCCAGCCGGTGGCGCTGGACCGATTGGTCGACTCGCCGCTGTACGCAGGCAAATACTTCCGGCGCTTCGACCTCGACCCGGGCGCCGAGCGGCCGGTGCATCTCAATGTGTTCGCGGACGCGGCGCACCTGCTCGACGCGAAACCGGAGATCCTCGAACCGCACCGCAAGCTCGTCGAGCAGGCCGGGCGCCTGTTCGGCGCCGGCCATTATCCGCGCTACGAGTTCCTGCTCGCGCTGTCGGATCGCTTCAGCGGGATCGGCCTCGAACACCTCGCATCCAGCGAGAACGCCACGTTTCCGAAGTACCTGGTGGATGCGGGCCGGTTCGTCGGCCGCGACCTGCTCGCGCACGAATACACGCATTCGTGGAACGGCAAGTTCCGCCGCCCGGCCGGTCTCGCGACGCCGAATTTCAACGTCCCGATGCAGAGCGACCTGCTGTGGGTCTACGAAGGCCAGACCCAATACTGGGGCTACGTGCTCGCCGCACGCGCCGGCATGCTGAACGCCGCACAGGTGCGCGACGCGCTTGCCATCGTCGCGGCCACCTACGACCACCGCGAGGGCCGCGCGTGGCGCTCGCTCGGTGACACCACCGCACAGCCCGCGATCTCGTACCGCCAGCCGCTCGCGTGGCCCGACTGGCAACGCAGTCGCGACTACTATTCGGAAGGTCAACTCATCTGGCTCGATGTCGATACGCGCATTCGCGAATTGAGTCGCGGCAGGCGTTCGCTGGATGATTTCGCGCGGCGCTTCTTCGGCGTGCAAGGCGACCGTGTGCCCGTCACCTATGCGTTCGACGACGTGGTTGCGGCGCTCGAAGCCGTGCAGCCCGGCGGTTGGGCCGGTTTCCTGCACGAGCGCATCGACGGTCACGGTCCCGGCGCGCCGCTCGACGGCCTTGCGCGCAGCGGCTGGAAGCTCGTCTATGCGGACGAGCCGACGGCATACCAGCGCGACGACATGAAGCGCCACAGGATCGTCGACTTCGACTATTCGCTCGGTTTCAGCGTGTCGACGGAAACCGACCGGTTCGATCGGGTCCTGTGGGACAGCCCCGCATTCGAGGCCGGAATCGCCAGCGGCATGACCCTCGTCGCCGTCAACGGCATCGACTGGAACGAGGACGAGTTGAATGCGGCGGTGGTCGCGGCGCAGAAGGATGGGGTGCCGATCGACTTGCTGGTGCGCGACCTCGATCACTACGAGACGCTGCGCATCGATTATCGCGAAGGCTTGCGTTACCCGCGGCTCGAACGCGTGGAGGGCACGCCGGACCGGCTTGCCGACATTCTCGCTCCGCGCCGCTGAGCGCGCACGCATGGCTGCTTCGGAACCGGCATTGTGCCTGAGCCTGCACCAGGCGCGCCTGCTGCATCTTGCCGCGCAGGGTCTCCTGCTCGCGCCGCGCCGGCGTGCGCGCAAGGCGGACGTGCTCGCTGCGATCGAATGCATGCGGCTGTTGCAGATCGACACGATCCATGTGGTCGCGCGCAGTCCCTACCTCGTGCTGTACTCGCGCCTCGGCGCGTACCGCGCGGCCTGGCTCGACGAACTGCTCGCGGAAGCCGTGATCTTCGAGTGCTGGGGACACGAGGCCTGTTTCGCGCCGATCGCGGACTACCCGCTGCATCGCCGCCACATGCTGGAGGGATCGCGGCACTGGGCGATCCGCCGCGCGCGTCGTTTCGCGGCCAGTCATCGCGCCGACATCGACGCGATGCTGGCTCGCATTCGCACGCACGGTCCACTGCGTTCGTCCGATTTCGAACGTCGCGACGGCGACGGCAATGGCGGCGGCTGGTGGGGCTGGAAGACCGACAAGAGCCTGCTCGAGGCGGCGTTCGCGCTCGGCGAACTCATGATTGCGCGGCGCGAGCGTTTCCAGCGAGTCTACGATGTCCGGGCGCGGGTTCTTGCGCCCACCCCGTTCGGCTCGTCACCCGCGGACCTGCCGCCACTGGACGAGGTGCGCCGACGATTCGTGCTCGGCGCGGTGCGCGCGCTCGGCGTCACCGAGGCGCGCTGGATCGCCGACTACTTCCGCATGGGAAGGCGCATCAGGGATGCCGATCTCGATGGACTCGTCGCGGAAGGCGTGTTGATGCGGGTAGCCATCGCGGGACGCGCCGCGCCGGCGTATGTGCACCGCGATCATCGGCAACTCGCCGAACGCGCCGCAGCCGGCCGCCTGCGCGCGACGCGCACGACCGTGCTTTCGCCGTTCGACCCGGTGGTCTGGGATCGCGAACGGGCAAGCGAGCTGTTCGGGTTCGATTACCGCCTGGAATGCTACACGCCGGCCGCCAGGCGCCGCTTCGGCTATTACGTGCTGCCGATCCTGCATCGCGGACGCCTCGTCGGCCGGCTCGATGCGAAGGCGCACCGGTCCGACGGGGTGTTCGAGGTCAAGGTGCTGTACCTGGAGGACGGGATCGAGCCCGACGCGGCGTTGGCGACAGCGCTCGCCGCCGCGCTGCATGATTGTGCGGCGTGGCACGCGGCGCCGCGCGTGACGATCAAACGATGCGAGCCGCGCGGCTTTGCGAAATTGCTGCGCGCTGCGTTGGGATAATCACCGCGGACCGGCCCGGTGGCTTCGACGACGCGATACGTGCTGGCCGCGGGCGCGGCCCGTCGCGATGCCGCTCAGCGTGCCCCCGCCGAACGACCGCCGCGCGGATTGCGCTGGCGACGCGGTCGCGCGGCGTCGGTTGCCGAAGCCGCGCGACCGCCGTTGCCGCCATGCGGCCGATGGCTCGGCTTGGGGCCGGCGCCCCGTGCGGCGCCGTTGCGCGGCGGCGCGCCGCGCGCGGGCCCGCGACCCGGGCTGCGCGGACCGTCCAGGCGCAACGGATGACGCGGCTCGAAACCGGCGACGTTCTCGATCCGGATCGCCTGGCCGAGCAACTTGTGGATGTCGCGCAGCAGGCCCTCCTCGACCTGGCTGACCAGCGAGATCGCGAGTCCCTCGGCGCCCGCGCGACCGGTACGACCGATGCGGTGCACGTAATCCTCGGCGACCATCGGCAGGTCGAAGTTGATGACCCGCGGCAACTGGTCGATGTCGAGGCCACGCGCGGCGATGTCGGTCGCGACCAGCACCGAGACCCGGCCCGACTTGAAGTCCTTGAGCGCGCGTGTGCGCTGGTTCTGGCTCTTGTTGCCGTGGATCGCGGCGGCGCGGATGCCGGATTTGTCGAGCATCTTGCACAGCTTGTCTGCGCCGTGCTTGGTACGCCCGAACACCAGGGTCTGGCTGCCGTCCTGGCTCAGCAGGTGCAGCAGGAGATCGCGCTTGGCTTCCGCGTCGACCGGATGCACGCGGTGGGTCACGGTCGCGACCACGCTGTTCGCCTTCGCGATCTGGATCTGTTCCGGATCGCGCATGAACTCGACCGCAAGTTTCCTGATCTCGGGTGCGAACGTGGCCGAAAACAGCAGGGTCTGGCGCTCGCGCGGCAGCTTGCCGAGCACGCGCCGGATCGCGGGCAGGAAGCCCATGTCGAGCATCCGGTCCGCCTCGTCGAGGACCAGGGTGTCGATGCCGGAAAGATCCGCGGTGCGACGCTCGATATGGTCGAGCAGGCGGCCCGGCGTCGCGATGATGACCTCGACGCCACGGCGCAGCGCGTCGACCTGCGCAGGCATGCCGACGCCACCGAAGATCACCGTGCTGCGAACGCCGAGGTACTTGCCGTAGCCGCGCAGGCTCTCGTGGACCTGGGCGGCGAGTTCGCGGGTCGGGGCCAGGATCAGCACGCGCGGCTTCCTGCCGGGTACGTTGCGCTGGCCTTGCGGGCACAGGCGTTCGAGGATCGGCAACGCGAACGCGGCGGTCTTGCCGGTGCCGGTCTGCGCGCCTGCGAGCAGGTCGCGTCCGGCGAGGGCCGGCGGAATCGCGGCGAGCTGGATGGGTGAGGGCTGCGTGTAGCCGTGTTCGGCGAGCGCGCGCAGCAGCGCGGGCGACAGCCCGAGCGTGTCGAAATTCATGATGGAATGCTCCTGGAGCGTGGGCGGTAGAAAATTTCGAAAGCGAAACCGCGATATCGCCATGGAGAAGGTCAATCGGAGAGCGCGCATAGTGGTTCTATGCAAGCTCGACGAGTGGGTTTCTCCATGGATGAGAGCGCGGTTGCAGCCGAAAGGCTTCTGCCGCCCACGCTCCTTGTGTACCCGGAGCGTTCCCAAAACCGCGCTGCAGGTTGCATGGACCGACGCATGCGGTTCGCAGGCTGCCGGGGCTTTCGCGTGTGGACCGAACGGTGCGAGTCGGGATCCGCCGGTGGCGGGTCCGCGAAGTCCGAAAGGGAAGTCGGGATTCAACGCGATCAGCCGCGCAATATACAGCATCCGGCTGAACGGTACCAATCGCCACGCTCCGATCGCGCGGATTCGTGACGCGCGAGTTTCTCCCGATCGCCGCGCGTGGTTCAATGCAGGCATGAGCTTCGTTTCCCGCCGTTCGGACCGGATCGAAAGCGCTGCGCGCGATGCACCGACATCGGCCGACGTGAATGCGCTCGCGCGACGGTTCGATGCGGTGCGCGCGAGGACCCTGGCCCTGGTCGACGGACTCGACGCCGAGGACCTCGTACCGCAGTCGATGGCCGATGCGAGCCCCGGCAAGTGGCACCTCGCGCATACCACGTGGTTCTTCGACACAATGGTCATCGAACCTCGTGCCGGCGCATCGCTGCGTCCGCACTGGCAGTACCTTTTCAACTCCTACTACGACAGCCTCGGTGCGCGGCACCCGCGGCCGCAACGTGGCCTGCTGACCCGGCCGAGCCTCGCGGAAGTGCTCGAGTACCGGCGCGAAGTCGAGCGGCGCATCGGCGACCTGCTGGCATCGAATCCGGGCGAAGAGACGTTGCGCCGCATCGAGATCGGCACGCACCACGAGGAACAGCACCAGGAACTGCTGGTCACCGATCTCAAGCACCTGCTGTCGCACAACCCGCTCGAGCCCGCGTGGCGCGGGCCGCCGCCGCGGTCGCCTCCGGCATCGTCGGCGGAATCCGGCTGGATCGAGCACCGCGGCGAGGGCGTCGTCGAGATCGGTCATCGTGGAACGGGTTTCTGCTTCGACAACGAACGGCCCGTGCATCGTGCGTGGCTGCAACCGTTCGCGCTGGCGGCGCGCCCGGTGAGCTGCGCGGAGTACCTGCAATTCATCGATGCGGGTGGCTATGCCGAGCCGCGCTGGTGGTTGTCCGATGGCTGGGCCGCGCGTACCGCGCAGGACTGGCAGGCGCCGCTCTACTGGCGACGCGGGACCGAGGGCTGGTCCGCGTTCACGGCGTACGGCCGACGCGCGGTCGCGATGGACGAACCCGTGTGCCACCTGAGCCATTACGAAGCGGATGCGTATGCGCGCTGGGCCGGCGCGCGATTGCCGACCGAGGCCGAGTGGGAGACGCTCGCGAAGGGCGACTGGAACGATGCGCGCGAGCCATCCGCGATCGCCCTGCATCCGCAACCGCCCGGTGCGCGCGGATTTGCGCCCGGTGTGTGGGAATGGACCGCATCGAGTTACCTGCCGTACCCCGGATTCCGGCCGGACCCCGGTGCACTCGGTGAGTACAACGGCAAGTTCATGTCCGGCCAGATGGTGCTGCGCGGTGCGTCGGTCGCGACGCCGCCGGGCCATTCGCGCCCGACCTACCGCAATTTCTTCCCGCCGGCCGCGCGCTGGCAATTCTCCGGACTGCGTCTGGCAAGGGACCTCACATGAGCCGTGCAGCGGCAACCAACCTGACCGTGGTCGATCTCGGTCCCGACACGGCCAGCGTGCGCGATGCGGTCCTCGAGGGACTCGGTGCCGAACCGAAGCGCCTGCCCGCGTGGTTGTTCTACGACGCGGAGGGTTCGCGTCTGTTCGAACGGATCTGCGAGCAACCCGAGTACTACCCGACGCGCACGGAGCTCAAGATCCTCAACGAGCAGGGCCGCGACATCGCGGCGACGCTCGGCGAGGGCTGTCGCCTCATCGAGCTCGGCAGCGGCGCGAACCAGAAGGCGCGGATCCTGTTGCGCGTGCTGCGCAAGCCCGACGGCTATGTCGCGATCGACATCTCCGGCGAGCAGTTGCGCGCCGCGGTCGGTTCACTCGCGCGCGAATTCCCGCATATCGAGATGACCGGGATCCGTGCCGATTACCACGAACACGAGGCGTTGCCGCTCGACGAGGAGCGCAGCCACGCGCGCCTAGTCGGCTTCTTCCCGGGTTCGACGATCGGCAACATGCATCCCGGCGAGGCGGAGCGCTTCCTTGCCGGCTGGACCGACACCCTAGCCGGTGGCGGCATGCTGGTCGGCGTCGATCTGGCCAAGGATCCGGCGATCCTTGAAGCGGCCTACAACGACGCGGCCGGTGTCACCGCCGCGTTCAATCGCAACATGCTGGTGCACATCAATCGCGAACTCGGCGCGGATTTCGAGCCGTCCCGCTTCGCGCACCGGGCGTTCTTCCATGCGGAATCGAGTCGCATCGAGATGCACTTGGTCAGCACCGGCGCGCAGGACGTGAATGTCGCGGGCCGGCGCTTTTCGTTCCGCGATGGCGAATCGATCCATACCGAAAACTCCTACAAGTACGGCATCGCGGATTTCCAGGCACTTGCGCGTCGCGCCGGGTTCACGCCGCAGGACGTGTGGACCGATCCGCAGGGATTGTTCTCCGTGCATTTCCTTGCCGCCTGATCCGGAGCGGCTTCATACCGGCGGTTCGATCGTGGCGACCGGCGCGTCGCGCTTGACGCGTGCGAGTTTCGCTTCGCGACGCGCGATGTAGATGTTCGCGGCGACCACGATCGCGGCGCCGAGCGCGGTCCAGCGATCGATCACCTCGCCGAACAGCAGCCACGCGAGCGGCACGACGACGAGCAGTTGCAGGTAGCTGATCGGCGCAATGAAGGATGCATCCGCGAGATGCAGCGCGCGCGTCCAGAAATAATGACCTGCGGTGCCGAGTGCACCGGCAAGGATCACCCAGGGCCAGATCTGCCATGCCGGCCATTGCCATACGAGCAGCGCGGCCGGCAGCGACAGCGGTACCCAGATCAGGGTCGTCAGCAACACGATACGATCGGCCGGTTCGCTGCGGGTCAGGAACTTGATGCTGATCGTCACGGTGCCGCTGCACGCGGCCGCGAGCAAGGCGACGAGGCTGCCCGCGACGAAGCCGTCCGTGCCCGGCCGGACGATGACGAGCACGCCGATGAAGCCGATGATGACGGCGCTCCATCGCCGCAGGCGCACCATTTCGCCGAGGACCAGCGCGGCGCCGATCGTCACGAACAAGGGCGACGCGTAGGACAGCGCGATCGCCTGGGCGAGCGGCAGGTGCACGATGGCCCAGAATCCGGCCAGCATCGAGACCATGCCGATCGCGCAACGCAGGACGTAGAAGCCGAGGCGATCGGTGCGCAGCAGGATGGCCGGGCCCTGGCGCAACAGCAGCGGCAGCGCGAATACCGCACCGAAGAAACTGCGGAAGAACGCGATCTGGAATGGATGCAGCTGGCCCGAGGCCAGCCGGATCGCGATCGCCATGCAGCCGAACATGCTCGCGCTCACGACCATCAGCAGGGCGGCGCGAAGCAGGGCGGACGAAGGGGGCGATGCGTCACTCACGGGAAAGGCGGGCAGGGCGGGCGCGACAGGATAGCGCCAGATCCAGGTTTCGGGGGTTCCGCAAGCCGATGACGGCAATGCTGCGCCGCGAAGCCGGCGCACCGCGGCCGCCGGCACACCCACGCCAGGGCGAATCGCGCCTCCGGGAACTGCCTGCTTCCGCGCGATCCGCCAGTTGTTGCGCATCGGGCGCACCGGTACGCTGTGCGTTCCCGGAGTAGTCATGCGATGAATCCACCCGTCGAAGAGCCCGATCCGCCACGATTTCGTGTCGCGATTCCCGCCCGCCACGGCTCCACCCGTCTCGCCGGCAAACCGCTGTTGCCGATCGCGGGTGTGCCGATGGTGCTGCACGTCGCGCGCCGGGCGCTCGCCGCGGGCGCGATCGAGGTCGTCGTCGCGACCGACGACGAACGCATCGTCGCCGCGCTCGCGGATGCCGGCGTGACCGTCGTCATGACGCGCGCGGACCATGCCTCGGGCAGCGACCGGCTTGCCGAATGCGCGGTCCGGCTCGGCTGGGACGACGCGGACGTCGTGGTCAACCTGCAGGGCGACGAGCCGCTTGCGCCCGTGAGCGGCATCCGCGCGGTCGCAACGGCACTTGCCGCAGGCGACACGCCGATGGCGACATTGGCGACGCCGCTGGAGTCGGTCGAGGAACTGTTCGATCCGAATTGCGTCAAGCTCGTGCGCGACGCGCAGGGCAGGGCCTTGTACTTCAGCCGCGCGCCGATTCCGTGGCCGCGCGACGCATTCTCGCGCAGCCGCGATTTCCTGCCCGAAAGCCTGCCGTTCCTGCGCCACATCGGCATCTACGCGTACCGGGCCGGTTTCCTGCGCGCGTTCGCGGCGCTGCCGCCGACACCGCTCGAACGCGCCGAATCGCTGGAACAACTGCGTGCGCTCGAACACGGGCACCCGATCGCGGTCGGCATCGCGCCCGAGGGGTTTCCGCCCGGCGTCGATACCGTGGATGACCTCGCCCGGGTCCAGGCCTTGCTCGCCGCGGCGGAACACGATGGCGGTACGATGACGCCATGATCCACCCGCAGTTCGATCTGGAACGCTGGCGTGATGCGCTGCGCACGCACGGTCGCGTGCAGGCGACCGACGTGCTCGATCCGCAGTCCGCCGAGCGCCTGCATGCCCACCTGCGGGACGAGGTGCCGTGGACGCTCGCGTGGCGCGACGCCGCGGAATCGCGCATCCTGCCGCATGCCGACTACGCGGCGCTCGGCGAGCAGGGCGCGGCGGATCTGGTGCGGCGCCTTCAGCACGAGGCGCGCGGTCGCTACGGCTTCGCCTACGACAGCTACATGATGGTCGATGCGTACAAGGAGGGCCGCGATCCGGGCCTGCTCCTGCATACCGTGCTCGAGTTCCTCAACAGTCCGGCGTTTCTCGTGTTCGCACGCGAACTGACCGGGTTCGAGCGGATCCGCCGGGTCAATGCACAGGCGACGCGCTACCTGCCCGGCCATTTCCTCCGGCGGCACAACGATTTCAGCAGCGAGAACGAACGCCTCGTCGCGTACGTGATCAATCTCGGCCGCGACTGGCAGGCCGACTGGGGTGGGTTGCTGCAATTCTTCGACGAAGCCGGCCAGGTCACCGAGAGTTTCGTGCCGCGCTACAACACGCTGTCGCTGTTCCGCGTGCCGCAACTGCATGCGGTGTCGCTGGTCGCGCCGTGGGCCGAGCGCCCGCGCTTCGGCATCACCGGCTGGTTCCTGTCCTAGGCCGGGCGGCAGCCGGTGCAGTCCTGCGTTCGTCCCGTGGTTGCGCCGCATCGGCCCGGCTCCATATTGTCGTTGCGACCGATGCCGGAATCTCACCGATCATGACTCCACCGAAATCCGTGTTGTTCGTCTGCATGGGCAATATTTGCCGTTCGCCGACGCTGGAGGCGATCGCGCGTGCGGAGTTCGCACGCAGCGGACTCGCGATCGAGGTCGCGTCGGCGGGTACCCACGACTACCACGTCGGCCAGGGTGCGGATCCGCGCTCGGTCGCGGCTGCCGCCGCGCACGGCTACTCGCTCGCGGCGCATCGCGCGCGCCAGCTCGAGACAGCCGATTTCGGGCGGTTCGACGTCATCCTCGCGATGGACGCGGCCAATCTTCGCGCGATCGGGCGCGTGCGGCCGCAGCGTGCACGCGCGGAAATCGCGCTGTTTCCCGCCTGGGCCGGTATCGATGCCGACGAAGTGCCGGACCCGTACTACGGCGAGGCGGACGGATTCGAGCGCGTGATCGAACTCGCCCGGCTCGGCATTGCCGCGGTTGGCAGGCGTTTCGGAGGCGGCGGGCGGAGCGGACCGCGCGGTGCATGACGACTCCGGATCCGCCATTCGACGCGAAGGCGTTCCTCGCCACCCTGACCAGCGCACCGGGCGTGTACCGCATGTTCGCCGCGGACGACAGCCTGCTGTACGTCGGCAAGGCGGGCAATCTCAGGAAGCGCGTCGGCAGCTATTTCCTCAGGCCGCGCATGGAGCCGCGCATCGCCGCGATGGTCGCGCAGATCGCTCGCATCGAGACCACGGTGACGCGCACCGAGGCCGAGGCGCTGCTGCTCGAATCGCAACTCATCAAGTCGCTGAAGCCGCGCTACAACATCCTGCTGCGCGACGACAAGAGCTACCCATACATCCACCTGAGCGCCGACGAGTTCCCGCGCCTCGCATTCCATCGCGGCGCACGCACCGGCGGCGGTCGCTACTTCGGGCCGTTTCCGAGCGCCGGCGCGGTGCGCGCGAGCATCAACGTGATCCAGAAGGTGTTCCGCCTGCGCAACTGCGAGAACAGCTATTTCCGCAACCGTTCGCGGCCGTGCCTGCAATACCAGATCGGGCGCTGTACCGCGCCGTGCGTCGGCTTGATCGGGGCCGACGAGTACGCCGAGAACGTGCGCCTCGCGAGCCTGTTCCTCGAAGGGCGCAGCAGCGCGGTGATCGACCAGCTCGGCGCGGCGATGGAGAGCGCGAGCGCGGCGCTCGAGTTCGAGCGCGCCGCGCAGATCCGCGACCGCATCACGACGCTCAAGCGCATGCAGGCCCATCATTACGTGCAGGGTGCAAGCGCCGACATGGATGTCATGGCCTGCACGATCGCCGGCGGCGTCGCGTGCGTCAGCGTGCTGTTCTTCCGCAACGGCGTGAGCCTCGGCTCGCGCGATTTCTTTCCGCGCTTGAGCCTCGATGCCGATGCCGGCGCGGTGCTCGCGTCGTTCATCGGCCAGTACTACGTGGAGCGGCCGATTCCCGACGAGATCGTCGTGGCCGATGCGCTACCCGAGTCCGGCTTGCTCATGGAGGCCCTGGGCGCAGGCGCGGGTCGCACGATCCGCATCAAGCACCGCGTGCGCGGCGACCGCGCGCGCTTCGTCGAACTCGCGCGCAACAATGCGGCCAATGCGCTGGCCACGCGCCTCGCGAGTCGCCAGACACTCGCGAAGCGCTTCGACGCGCTGCGCGAGCTGCTCGGTCTGGATGCCGTGCCGCAACGCATCGAGTGTTTCGACATCAGCCACACGATGGGCGAGGCGACGGTCGCTTCCTGCGTGGTGTTCGGTCCGGAAGGCGCCGAGAAGTCGCAATACCGGCGCTTCAACATCCGCGGCATCGAGTCCGGCGACGACTACGCGGCGATGCGCCAGGCGCTGGACCGGCGCTACCGGCGCGTCAAGGCGGGCGAAGGACGCCTGCCCGACGTGCTGCTGATCGATGGCGGCAAGGGCCAGGTCAAGCAGGCGATCGACGTGCTGCGTGAACTCGGCGTCGAGGGCGTGCAGGTGGTCGGCGTGTCCAAGGGCGAGGCACGCCGCGCCGGCGACGAGAGCCTGATCCTCGGCGATACCGGCAAGGTCCTGTGGCCGGGGCCGGAATCGGCGGCTTCCCACCTCGTCCAGGCGGTACGCGACGAGGCGCACCGGTTCGCGATCAGCGGCCATCGCGGGCGTCGCGAGAAGGCGCGCGAGACGAGCCGGCTCGAGGAAATCGCGGGTTTCGGCCCGCGCAGGCGGTCCGTGTTGCTGCGCCATTTCGGCGGCCTTGCGGGGATCATGGCCGCGGGCGTCGAGGAACTCGCCCAGGTCAAGGGCATCGGCCGCGACCTCGCCGAGCGCATCTACGCGGCGCTCCATTGAAGGCGTCGTTTGACCAACGTTGCGGCGACCAGAGTAGGTCGGTTCAAGCGGCGCAGCCGCGGAACCGACGGCGCGCAGGAAGGCGATGGCTTGGTCCGGATGTGAGCGAGCTTCGGTCGTCCTCGGCTCCGGCGCCTGGACAAGTCCGAGACAGGCCCTTCGGGCCCTGAGCCGAGCTACAGCGTTGCGCAGACCTCTGGAAACTGCCCGCGTCGAAGCCGGAATCTGGTGTGGCGTCCGCAGTTCTGACACCGCGTAGCTGACTACCCTTCGGAACCCGGGCACAAACGGCTACACTGGACCGCGATGCCGCTGACCCTGCCGACGATCCTGACCCTGTTCCGCATCGCGCTGTTGCCGGTGATGGTGGTGGTGTTCTACCTGCCGTTCCACTGGGCCAACCTCGCGGCGGCCGCGATCTTCGTGTTCGCGGCGCTGACCGACTGGGCCGACGGCTGGATCGCGCGGCGCTGGAACCTGATGTCGGCGTTCGGCGCGTTCCTCGACCCGGTCGCCGACAAACTCATGGTCGCGGTGACCCTGTTCCTGCTGGTGCAGCAGAACCCGACGCCGATGCTCGCGGTGACCAGCGCAGTCATCGTCGGGCGCGAAATCAGCATTTCCGCGTTGCGCGAATGGATGGCCGAGCTGGGCCAGCGCGCGACGGTGCGGGTTGCCCTGATCGGCAAGTTCAAGACCGTCATGCAGATCGTCGCGATCGTGGTCCTCCTGCATCAGCGCGACTTCCCGGAATTGCGCTACTACCGGATCGGCGAAAGCCTGCTCGTGGTCGCCGCGATCCTGACGATCTGGTCGGCGTTCGTGTACCTGCGCGCGGCATGGCCGCTGCTGAATGCGCCGCGGGAGGATGCCGACGGGGATTGACAGCGGCGCGCCAATCCGTAAGATGCGCGGTCCCATGCGGGAATAGCTCAGTTGGTAGAGCACGACCTTGCCAAGGTCGGGGTCGCGAGTTCGAGTCTCGTTTCCCGCTCCAGGATCGACCCAAAACCTCGGCCCGCCGGGGTTTTGTTTTTTGCGCTTCGCGCCGCTAAGCTCGCCGGGTTGCACGACGGGCCAACGGCGTCCGCGCGGGCGCCCCGGAGCGTCGTGCAACAAGCCATCGGCCTGGTGGCAGAGTGGTCATGCAGCGGCCTGCAAAGCCGTGTACGCCGGTTCGATTCC